>JAZQHQ010000020.1:0-56251 GCA_045540675.1 Alistipes sp.
CGTAAGTTGCGAAAGTATATTAACTACTATAATAACGACCGTATTAAACTAAAATTAAACGGAAAGAGTCCGGTACAATACCGAACTCTTTACCTATAAATTCTTTTAATAATCTGTCCAACTTTTTGGGGTCAGTACAAAAACTTTTTGGACACACTCTCTTATTGTGATACTACTAAAAATTACTCTTCCGTATAGTAAACGGTTACAGCGTTAATTGTAACTGTTCCGTACGCCGAATGGATAAAGATTTGCTTGCAATTATTTGTAATATCTACTGACCAATCTTGTGTGGTTTTACCAAGTGCATCACTTGTGTAGAATGCGGCACTTGTGGCATCGCTGGCAAGCGCAAATTTAGTACTTGCACCTGAACTTGTAGCATTGATGATAATTTTAGTGATATTGCCATTAACAACAGGTGTTGCAAGGTATCCCTCAGGATTATCTTTTCTTACGCCTATGGTCGTAGATGAAGCACCTCGGGTTGCATGATATGCAGTCCAAGTCGAACCATCAGCAGCGCTCACAGTCTTAATATCTTCATCTGTATATGTCCACTTAACACCAATATTTCCCATATCCTCACTTGTAAGCTCATAGCTTTTAACCGATGCAGCCAAAGCTGTTGGGGTAAATACCTTATCCTCACCATACGACTTGGTGTTACCGCCGTCGAGTGACGCCCACGCGCGGTAGGTGTATTCGCTGCCGGTGGTAAGAGTTGTGAGTTCGTACGAGAACGAAGCCGCAGTTGTTGCCTCGACCGAAGTGTAGTCGCTTGCGCTCGACAACTTATACTCGAATCCGCAGGTCACGCTCTCCTCGCCCGAAGCGTTTGTGATAGCATACGAGCCGTTCAAAGTCGCCTTTGTACCCTCGGTAGTCTCCGTATTGGTAGCCTCTGCTGTGGTGGCAGCAATGGTAGCAGTAATGGTCGATGCGGTGAATGTTACATCGTCAATAATAACATACTTGCCACTTGTACCACTAACAGCCTTTGTAGGAACAATGGTGAACTTGAACTGTGCATTTTCGACAGCAGTGTCAAATGTGTAGTTGTAAGAGTTGCCCGTACCGCTCAAAGTGAAGGTCTCCAAATCAACCCAATTGCTACCTGCAACCTTGTACGATACCTTCAAGTTGTTTGCATTCTCGGTTGATGCAACAAATTGCAACTGCTTAACCGTTGTAAGGGTGAAGTTTGTAAAGGTGTAAGACTCGCTCCATGCTCCATCGATAGGGTAGGTCTTGATGTGCATAGACTGCTCACCCGAAATTTTACCGGTAGTAGAAGGAGTTCCATACACAGTTCCCCACTGCTTATTCTCTGCACCGGTGTAGCGGATATTAGCATCTTTGTAAGAGCTTGAAGCCTTAAAGCCTTCTGCATCCTCGAAGCCTACGATATAAGGCTCGCTCTCGGTAGATACCGAAGGGAGAGTGACGCTCTCGAATGGGGTGTTGTAGGTGAGAGTAATATCTTTATACAAGCCTGCAACAAAGGTTAATGCTGCGGTAGTGCTCTTTACCCACTCACCTTCAACGCTATCTCCATTTGTTGCGGTGATGGTGAATGTAACCTCCTCGCCTGCCGCCTTTGCAAACGGAGCAATAGCCAAATAGAACTCTGCCTGACCATTTGCAGCGATTGCGCTACCGTTGGATACGGCGAGAGTTGCAGTGTCGGAAGTTCCTTTACTTGAACCCGAATCAGGAGTATAGAGGATATTCTCCATATCGGTAAAGTCGATAAAGAAGTAGCCTGTAAGGTGTTGTCCCGGAGCCTCAAACTTGATACTCTTGATGGTAATAGGCTCCGAAAGGGCATTCTTTACAATGAATTTTGCACACGAAGCGACATTTTTCAATGTGAGGGTTGGAACCTCGGAAGCAGCCACATTGGTTGCAACGCCCACAACAGGGAAGTTGTTGCCGGCGAGGTGGCTCATATTGCCATTGCCATTTTGTGTCTGCTGACCTACGGTATTGGTGTTGCCGATTACAAACGAGCGACCTACGCCCGGCTTGGTGTAAGCAGCAGCCGAAGAGTAAGGGTACGAAACATACCAATCATAACTCTGCTCCTCTGCGAGAGCCTCTGCAAGACCGCCCTGAAAGCGACCTGTCGCAACATCGACAAGAGTAAACTCGTTATCTTTTACAAAGTCGCTACTTTCGGTTACAGCGTGGAAAACATTGAGCTTATCTTCCTCCTTCCAGAGTGTATTTACGCCATCATTTATGGTCTTGGTGATAGGAGCAAACAACTCGAATGGTACGCTTGGAGTTGGCTCGGTAGTTGTAAAATCATCGTTCTGCGAACAATTTGTTAGGCTGAAAGCCGCTGCTATCAAACCCAACGAAAGGATAAATTTTTTCATTTTCTTCATCTTTTTTAAGGGTTTGACATTAGAGTTCGAGAGAGTCATTGTCGCTCTCCCATGGAGAGATAGTGATACCTTGCAGACTTGACTCGAAGCCTGCCTCAACTTTGACATTGCAAATATCAATCGAAGGAGAATCATAACCCCCCCCCTTGATATCTGATTTGTTGATTAATTTGCTCATTATACTATATATTTATATGTGAAAAATTCTCGATTTGCAAAGGTACAACAATATATTGATATAAAGAATAAAAAACTATATAAAAAATCCTCTATCCTACCTGATAGTCAAAAAGTTGTCTTTAATCGACAGAGTTATTCGTGATGATAAGGCTCTCCCTTGATAATTGTGAAGGCGCGATAGAGTTGCTCGGTAAAGATTGCTCTGACAATCTGGTGCGAGAAGGTCATCTTCGAGAGCGATATTTTTGAGTTGGCTCGCGCATATACCGCTTCCGAAAATCCGTAAGGTCCTCCAATCATCAGCACCAAGCGGCGTACTCCGCTGTTCATTCGCTTCTGCAACCACTGCGCGAAGGCTACACTGCGCATCTCCTCACCCGCCTCATCAAGCAATACAACATAGTCGGCTGCGGTGATACCATTGAGTAGCATCTCGCCCTCGGCACTCTTTTGCTGCTCCTCTGACAGGTTTTTGGTATTGCGCAAATCGGGGAGATATGTGATAGAGAACTTGGCGTAGTGGTTTATGCGCTTGGAGTACATCTGCACCAGCGCATCGACCTCACGCATATCCGTTTTGCCTACTACAATCAACTCTATACCCATAAATTGTCAATTATCAATTCGTCAATTGTCAATTTGAATATCACTGTTCCACTCCCCATCTGCCGAGGTGCAGATTACAGCACGACTCTTCTCCACGCTTTTGAGCCACTGATAAGCCTTGTACATATTGTATCCGTTACCGGCTTGGTCACCTCCGAGAGCATAGGCGATAATGCACGAGTGGTTGCGCGTGCGATAGTACATCGACTTTACGCGCGAGAGATACTCGCCCACAAGTTCGGGGTTATTCGATGGTGTACCTCCGATTTTGCGATTTTGCGATTGCTCCACGGGGTTGATATTTGCTCGCTCTATAACATATACGCCCAAACCATCGCAGATGTCGTAGAACCACTCGGGTTGCGGATTGTCGGGTAGCAAGGTGTTGAAACCCTTTGCCTTCAATGCCTTTATTTCGGCAAGTGCCTCGGCGTATGTTGTGCGGGCGTTGTATTGCACCGACTTTACTTCGATAGGCTTGCCATTGCGGAGGAGTTTTCCATTGGCAAAGGTAGATGTGCCTGCTCCGAGTCGGAAAGAGATATACTCGCGAGGTTTGCCGTCACGCTTGGTGTAGAGTGTCAGGCGGTAGAGTTTTGGATTTGCCGAACTCCACAAATAGCGACTCTCCTCGCCAAGTGAAGTGCGAATACGCAAGGTGTCGATAGAACGCCCTGCCACCGGAAATTCGCGTACGGCGTAGTCAATCAACTTGTTGTCGGGAGAGTAGATGTCGTAACCCACCTGCACCATCTCCTCGAAGTTGAAGTCGTTGCGTACGGCAATATCCAATTCAAGAGCGAGGGTTTTACCACTCTGCACGATGCAGGCATCGTAGTCGTAGATGTATTTGCGATGTTGAGCAAAGATATATGAGCCACGGAACTGCTCCACAAGGTTGCTCTTTGCTCCGCTGTTTAGTTCTATACACTCCGAACGGCGGAGGAGCAATAAAATCTCGTTTTTGCCCTGACGCAAATAGGGAGAGAGTAGAAAGTCGGAAGGGGTATAAGAGTCCTCGACCGAGGCAACCAACTCCTCATTCACGACCAAGTCGTACGCCTTGATGCTATTCTGGATGTGGATATAGACATTGTAGTCGCTCCATGCAGTGGGGAAATCCACTATCTGTCCTACAACCTCCACCTTGCCGACCGCTTCGATGGTCTTTGGCGCAAATCGTATGTGGTGCTCGGTGTTGGAGTGATCATTTTTCAGTGCCGCCTCGCGAAGGTCAAAGACCGAAAATTCGGTGCGATAGACCTGTTGTGCCGATGCCAAAAAGGATACCGAGAGTGCGATTAGTGCTAAAAGGGCTCTTTTCATACCAACCTATTGTATATTAACAAAAAGGGACTGACTAACTGTGTAGAGTTAGGCTGCCCCTCGTAAAACTTATGTAGCCTCCCTACTATTATATCGAGATATCGAGAATTTCGAACTTGATAACTCCCGCAGGAACGGTAACCTCTACAATATCGCCCTTCTTTTTGCCGAGCAGAGCCTTGGCGATAGGAGTGCCAATAGCCAACTTGCCCTCGCGAAGGTTTGCCTCGTTTTCCGATACAATGGTGTAGGTAACCTCGCGTTTGTTGTTGTGGTTAAGGAGTGTTACTTTGCTCAAAATCTGTACTTTATCTTTGCTGATTTTGCTCTCGTCAATAACTCGTGAGTTGTTGAGTGTAGCCTCTAACTGTGCAATGCGCATTTCGAGCAAACCCTGCGCTTCACGCGCAGCATCATACTCTGCATTCTCCGACAAATCGCCCTTGTCGCGAGCCTCGGCAATAGCAGCAGCAGCGGCAGGACGCTCTATCGAGCGCATGTGGTCGAGTTCATCTTTCAATTTCTTGTAGCCCTCGGCTGTGAGGTAGTTAATCTGTGCCATAATAATATCTTCTATTTTTATCGTTTCAACTCTATATTGCCTCCGATTTTTCCTTTTTGGGGATTTTTAAGCAACAAAAAAATAAAGAATTTCAATCCTCGCAAAGACTGAAACCCTAATGTTTGTGCAACAAAGGTAAGGCAAAAAAATCAATTTGCCAAATCGAGGTGCAAAAACAGACACTATTGTTGCAAAAATATCTTTTTACCGACAAAAAGTTCCTCGTGGACACGCCCAAATGGGTCTGTCGTCTCCACTTTTATAGTCGATGTAGGAGAAGTGCGTTGCACTCGGAATAGGTGTTGGCAGTTGTTGCGCCCAAGTCGAGGCTTTTTGCGGCTATGTTTCAGCGTCATTGCAGGGGAGGTCACGACATAGAGCGGATCAGCCTGATATATCTGACGCACTCGCAGAGGTTTGTTATCCTCGAACACTCGCAATTTGGCTCCTTTTTCGTTGCCCCACCAATTTATATATATATACTTCGAGAACTCCTCTGTTCCGTAGTTGATGAAAGTCTTTGGAAATTCGCGCAAAAGATTTTGCATATCGAGGTTTTCACGATAATACTCTCCTACACTTGCCATATCATAAACACGGAAAGGCTTCGTGTCGCCATTTTCGGTGCGATGATGCCACAAAATCTTACTACCATTGATATCGAAAATCTCAAATCCTGCCGTTACACCTCCCGAATTTATCGACTCGAAACCATTGTAGCCTGTTCTCCATCTGTCGCCTGATGTTGAGGCTATGGCATGTTCGGTGATATTTGGTAACTCCTTTGCCTTCGATATACGGCGATCCATCGAGCCGGCGGTAACGAAGTGAACATTGCTGAACTCCTTGAAACAGTTGGTGAGCGAATCGACATGCTCCGGTTTGGATAGTCGTTTCGATAGACGACCTTTGCCCGTTGTCGTAAAGTTTATGTGGTGCATACATACCACAATAGGTTGCTTCTTATCTTTCACAAGTGCGAGATCGCGGCGTAACCAATCGAGTTGGTCGGAGGTTACGAATCGGTCATAATTGCGCTTCCCCATTATCTCGGTTGGATATTTACCCTTGCCCGGTTCATTGCGGAATACGGTGTTGTCGAGAACGATGTAGTGGACATCACCAATGTTCATAGAGAAGTATTTAGGTCCGCACGAATAGACATATTGTCGCTCTGCCTTATGGTCGGTAAGACCTGTGCCCGGCACTGCACCATCATTGTCTTGGTCACCCATAACGGTATAGAGCATTGTCGGATAACGCAGCGATGCGATGAGCGATACGGCATCGCTCACATCAAATTCGTGCGAATACCACATAGGACAGTTGCTTATATCGCCAATGAGAATTGTATAGACAGCGGTAGAGTCGCTACACTCTTTTGCAACTCTCTCTGCCGCTGGAATAGTTCGCTTTTTGAACTGTAAAAGGTCATCATTCGAGTTTTGCAGAAAGAGATTCGACATAAAAATTATGCGATGATTGCGCTGGTAGCGTTTTACAAGGTGGAAATCGTGCTGCTCGGACACCTCTCGCTTTTTACGCAACAGTGACCAGAATTGGGGCAGTATTCGCTTGCGACATTGTGGCTCATAACCCGAAGGGGTAATTACAAATACGGTGTTTTGAAACTTGTTTGAGGCTATGGCGTAGCGTCCGAGAGAGTCGGTTTTTACGATGTGTACTCCGTCTGAAACGGGCACATCGGCAAGAGGTTTGCCTTCACAGAGTACACGCCCGAAGATAGTTATCGAATCGCGTTGTATCTGTTGCACTCTCTTTCCCTCGACCGTAAAAATCGATGCTACAAAACAGAGTATTAGAATAATCCTACGCACTACATTCAAATTTTTAACCTCGCACTTTTAACACTCGGAATATACCACCTGTTTGGTCTCGAAAAACTCCTCATCGAAGAACTCCGAGATGTAGTGTCGCTCCCATTGACGGCGACTTGCGAGCAACTCCTCTGTAAGGTCGCCACCTTTCAAGTAGAGTATGCCGTTATGGCGCGTGCCGTTCGCCCCTTTGCGCACCATCCCGCGTACCCAACCCACGAAGGTCGGCATATCGGTTACGGCTCGCGATACTATATAGTCAAACTGCTCCTTAATCTGCTCGACACGACCATTGATGGTGCGGATATTTTTGATGCCGACAGCTTTGCAAACCCCTTCGACCACACGAATCTTCTTGCCTATCGAGTCGCACGAGGTGAATTGTACATTCGGAAAGAGAATTGCGAGTGGCACGGATGGGAAACCACCTCCGCAACCGACATCGAGAACAGTTGCGCCATTGGCAAAGTGGCAAACCTTTGCTATTGCCAACGAGTGGAGAATATGGTGTAGGTATATGTGTTCCATATCCTTGCGCGATACCACATTTATCTTGGCATTCCACTCTTGATAGACCTCGCCAAGTTGTGCAAACTGCTCTCGCTGTTGCTCCGACAAATCAGGAAAATATTTTTCGATAAGGGCAATACTATCCATTTTTATTCGATTTTTCGTGTTGTTCTTCTCCCGTTGTGATAAGGTGGCACATCATATTTCGCACTCGGAAGATGCGGGTTTTGACCGTGCCGAGTTTCATTTCGAGTTTCTCGGCAATCTCCTCGTAACTATACTCGTCGAGAAAACGCAACTCAAAGAGTTGCCTGTAATCCTCGGGAAGCAGGGCAATATATCGCTCAATTTGCGCTCGTTGTTGCGCATTTATAATATAGTCCTCGGGAGTAGGAGATGAGGCTTTGATGTTGCCACTATCTATCGGCAGATTTTCAGGATTGAGAGCATTGTTCTTTCGTGTACGGCTGAAATCGACAAAGGTATTGCGGGCGATGGTGTATATCCATGCGCCAAAGTCGTATTTCGGGTCATATTGTCCGATTTTCAGAAATGCTTTCATAAAAGCCTCCTGCATCAAATCTTCTACATCATCGTTGTTGTTGGTAAATTTTAGCAACATTGAGTGTATGGAGTCGCGATGACGCGCGAAGAGTGTGTCGAAGGCGAGCAAATCCCCCTCGATGACCATATTGACGAGTGTGCGGTCGTCAAGTGAGGTATGGTCTTTTATCTCCAAAATTGCTCTTTTTTACGATGTGATGCCAACGATATGGTGAGGCGTAGCCCGGGCTCAATTATGTCGTAGATGGCGTGAAATGCCGCCACTCCCATCTCTCCAAGACGATGGGCATTACGGATTATTACAAACATAACGAAGAAGTATCGCAGGAGTGCGACTCCGAGAGCCATAACCTTAAACTCCCATGGCATAAATATCAGTGCCGTGATTATCGAAGCGAAGAATAACACTCGCATAATCAACTCCGCTACATTTGCTGCCGTAGCACCCTTCGGATAGTGTTTGTGGCTTGAATGTTTACTTGTAACTCTGTGCCACCACCAATTCCAACCTCCCCAGATACGCTCCGAGCAGGTTGCGCGAGGTGAGAGTACAACGCTGACATTGTCGCGTGTGGCAATTTGTTGCACGAAGAGATCATCTTCGCCTACATTCATATTCAGATGGTTGAAGCCGCGCACATCAAAATAGAGGCTCTTCTTAAATCCGAGAGCGTTGCGTGATGCAGCGTATGGGCGGTGGCGTATTGCCGATGATAGCCACGCCACAGAGTTGCAAAATTCATATTCGCGGAAAATCAGATTTCTCAATCCGCTTTGTCGTTCCATTCCGCTGTAACCCAACACTATATCGCCGAATAAGAAACCTTTGGCAAGGAGTGATAACCAACGCTCCGAAGAGGGTGTGGCGTCAGCCGAAGTTGTGATAATAAAATCGTACTTCGCACTCTTGATACCCACATTGAGAGCAATTTTTGTCGATACCGGATAGTGAGGTGTAAAATTGATATAGATAGGTGTCAGATGAGGGTATAGTCGTTTGAGCGACTTTACCTCTTCGAAAAAGTCATCATTGTTACCCACATACACAAGTACCACTTCAAACTCTTTGTAATCCTGTGTAAGAAGTGTTATGAGCGATGTTTCGAGATATTGCGAATCTTCGGCAAAGAGTGTGGTGACAACCGATATTGCCGGCTCTTTGTCGCGAATACTCTTTCTATTCATCAGGCGAAAAGAAGCAACTCTTCCATATAGTCCCAATTGAAGTGCGATTTGTACGATGAACAGCAACAAAATAACAACCCCGAGAATAACGCCAAAAATGCCGTAATCGGTTAGTATTGTGTAAATTATGTCGTAAATCTTCTCCATTCGATTGAGTTGTGCCGTCAATTATTTTGCAAACTTACGCAAAATTACGCGAAAATTAGTAATTTTGCAAAAGATTATGAAGTTTACTTTACAACATAGAGATACAATAACCAACGCGCGTGCGGGAGAAATCGTCACAGACCATGGCGTAATTCAGACTCCTATCTTTATGCCCGTAGGTACAGCGGCGGCGATGAAGGGTATCTTTCATCGTGATGTTCGCGATGAGGCGAAGGCGCAGATTATCTTGGCGAACACTTATCACCTCTACCTCCGCCCGGGAATGAAGATTTTGGAGGAGGCGGGAGGAGTGCATCGCTTCTCGACTTGGGATAAGCCGATGCTGACCGATAGCGGTGGTTTTCAGGTCTTTTCGCTTGCGGCGTGCAGAAAGTTGAAGGAGGAGGGTTGCCATTTTCAGTCGCATATTGACGGTTCGCGCCACCTCTTTACTCCTGAGAGCGTCATCGATACCGAGCGTACCATAGGTGCAGATATTATGATGGCGTTCGATGAGTGTCCTCCGGGCGATGCTCCAAAGGAGTATGCTGCCAAGTCGTTGGCTTTGACCGAGCGTTGGCTCGACAGGTGTTTTAACCAATACCACAAAACCCAACCGAAGTACGGACACTATCAGTCGTTGTTCCCCATCGTGCAGGGTTGCGGATATCCCGACCTTCGTGCTAAGGCTGCCGAGAATGTCTTGCAGTACAATGCCGATGGCTATGCCATTGGAGGTTTGGCAGTTGGAGAACCTACCGAGGTGATGTATGCGATGATTGAGGTTGTGAATGCCATACTACCGCAGGATAAACCTCGTTATTTGATGGGTGTTGGTACGCCGATAAATATCTTGGAGGGAATTTCGAGAGGAGTGGATATGTTCGATTGCGTAATGCCTACCCGCAATGGTCGCAACGGACAGTTGTTTACGAGTGAGGGTACAATCAATATCCGCAACAAGAAGTGGGAGAATGATTTTTCACCTATTGACCCGAATGGCACAACCTTCGTGGACCACCAATACTCGAAAGCATATCTCCACCATTTGGTGGTGTGTGGCGAGATGTTGGCTGCACAGATAGCATCGTTGCACAATACGGGCTTCTATCTGTGGTTGGTTGGCGAGGCTCGTAAGCACATTATCGCCGGAGACTTCGCACAGTGGAAAGCTGTAATGGTCGAAAAACTCGGCAGAAGACTATAAAAAAGAGTTGAGAGTTGAAAGTGGAGAGTTTAGAGATAATTCTCAATTTTTAATTTTTAATTTTTAATTTGTTCATAGAACAATGGAGCCGCAATATAAAACAGGACGCAGTTGGTGGCCGGGATTGAAGATTCTCGACCGCTACATTATTCGCAAATTTTTGGGAACATACATATTTGCGATAGCAATGATTATTGTGGTTGTGGTAATCTTTGATTATGTCGAGAAAATTGATGGCTTCACTCAAACACATGCTCCGTTCAAGAGTATTATGTTGGACTACTACTTGAACTTTGTGCCATTCTTCATAAATCAGTTTAGCGCACTGTTCACCTTTATCGCCTGCATCTTTTTCACCTCGAAATTGGCATATCAAACCGAGATTGTGGCGATGCTGTCGGGAGGTATGAGTTTCCGCCGACTAATGTGGCCATATTTTATAGCGGCATTGGTTATTACGATAGTGTCGTTGGCATTGAGCTTGTGGGTAATTCCTATTTCGCAACGCACATGTGTTGCCTTTGAGCAGCAATATATTCCGCGCCGACAGCGATTCCAATACGACAGACACATATATCGTCAGATTGAGCCGGGAACATTCATCTATATTCGAGGTTTTAGCAAAAACTCTTCGCAGGCATCTTTTATGGCACTCGAAAAGTATGAGGGTAGTATGATGCGTTCAACATTGGAGGCCTCGGATGCAAAATTTGATAACGAAACGAAGCGTTGGCGCGCATCACGCTATATTACCCGCTCCTTCGACAATGATGGTCACGAAACATTCGAGCAACATCGCAATCTCGATACGCTGCTGAATCTCGATATTGTAGAGTTGGGTAACTTGCAAGCATTGATTAAGACGATGAATATCGTAGAGTTGAACGAGTTTATCGACCAACAGCGTGCCAAAGGTTCCGACTCGATACGGCACCTCGAAGTTGAGCATCACACACGCTACGCCTATCCACTTGGAACATTTATCCTGACACTTATCGGAGTGTCACTCTCCTCCCGTAAGGTACGAGGAGGAACGGGCTTGCATATCGGTATCGGCATCGCCTTGTGCTTCTCCTACATTATGCTCAATCGTGTATTCGAGGAGTTTGCCAAGGGTGGAACACTGCCACCGATGTTGGCGGTGTGGTTGCCGAATATCATCTACACCATAGTCGCCATTTACCTCTATCGTAAAGCACCGAAATAGTATGAGCGTAGAGCAGATTGCCGATAAGTTGCAGCGCAGTGAGCGTATTGATGCCGCCGAAGCCAAACTCTTGTGGGAGAAGGCTCCGTTGTGGTTGCTGGCTCGTTTGGCTACCGAAGCGAAGGTGCGCAAGAGTGGCGACAAGGTCTTCTATAATAAAAATTTTCATCTCGAACCGACCAATATCTGCCTTTTCGAGTGCCGTTTCTGCTCCTACCGCCGCCGCAAGGGCGAAGCAGGGGCATGGGACTACTCAATGGAGGAGGTCTTGGAGCAGGTCGAAAAGCGCAAGGCGAGTGGAGCCACGGAGGTGCATATTGTCGGAGGTGTTCACCCCGACCGCGACCTCTACTACTATGCCGAGATGATTCGCCGTATCAAGGATATTATGCCCGAAGTGTGCGTCAAGGCTTTTACAGCGGTGGAGTTGCACTATATGATTCGTAAGGCGGGCTTGACGATTGAGGCGGGTTTACAGTTGCTGAAAGAGGCAGGCATGGAGTCCATACCCGGTGGCGGAGCCGAGATTTTCGATGAGAAGGTCAGAGCTGAGATTTGTCCGGGTAAATGCTCTTCGGCAGAGTGGCTCGAGATGCACGAGGAGGCGCATAAAATGGGCTTCGACTCGAATGCTACGATGTTGTATGGCCACATCGAGAGTATCGACCATCGCATTGACCACCTTTTGCGTCTGCGCGATTTGCAGGATAGAACGGGCGGTTTTAATGCCTTTATTCCGCTGAAATTCCGCAGTGCCAACAACGGCTTGGAGGAGTTGGGCGAAACATCGGTTGTAGATGATTTGCGTACCTTGGCAATGAGCCGTTTGATACTTGACAATGTGCCACACATCAAGGCGTATTGGGTGATGTATGGCAAGGAGGTGGCAGAGATGGCTTTGTCATTTGGCGCAGACGATATTGACGGCACAATCGAGGACTCGACAAAGATATATTCGATGGCAGGGGCGGCTGACGAGCGACCACGCTTGACGATTGGAGAGATTGAGAAGATGTGCGCAGCAGCAGGCTACCATGCCGTAGAGCGAGATACGCACTATAATGAAATTGATAATGGATAATTGACAATTGATAATTATGGTAAAAACGACTTGTCGTTTTTATATATTATTGAACTATAATTTATTACAAAATAAATACCTTTAATTGTCAATTGTCAACTGTCAATTGTCAATTAAAAACAGAGAATTATGAAAAGTTTTTGGTCTTGGTTGAAACGACATACAATATTGTACCATTTGGCAATTATAGTCTTGCTCTTTTTGGGCTTGGCAGTAGCGGCATTTATCGCTATGGCATTCGGTACGCGACATAGCGCACGCCGTACGGTGCCTGACTTTGTGGGGTTGCAACTGAATGATGCGGAGTATTTTGCAGGTCGCCGTGACCTCGAAATTATCATCAACGATTCACTCCATGTGTCTGCATATCCGGGCGGTGTGGTGCTCGACCAGCAGCCAAAGGGTGGCGTTGTGGTTAAGCCCGGTCGCAAGGTCTATGTTACGATAAACTCCTCACGCCAGCGTATGGTGGCGGTGCCGTATGTGGCAGGTCGCTCGTTGCGTCAGGCAAAGAATATGCTCGAAACGGCAGGCTTGACTATCGACCACCTCGAATATGCCGATGATATCGCCACAAACTATGTTCTTGCCGAGTTTATCAATGGTGAGGAGGTCCTTGAAGAGAGCGAATTGCAGGCAGAGATGGGCAGTGGTATAGTGTTGCGCGTAGGCGTTTCGGCTACCGATACTGCAACAGCTGCTCCGCAGGTTCTTGGTCGCTCACTATTTGAGGCAAAGAGCCGACTTTGGGAGTCGGGATTGAATATCGGTGAGATTATCTTCGATGAGGGTATGCCTGCTTTGGAGCGCAATCGCGCCAAGGTATATCAACAGTCGGTATTGCCAACCGAGGCGGTGGCGTATGGTGCGCGAGTATCGTTGCACCTTACGCTCGATGCCGTGAAGGTTGATAGTGCGATAGTTCAGCAGGAGCGCCGTATTGAAGAGGCATTGCGAGCGAAGATGGAGGCAGACTCCATTGCCAAGGCGGAGCAGCGACTGCTCGACTCGATAGCAAATGCCGAGAAGTCGCAACCGCAACAAGCACAGCAGACACAAGACGATTTCTTCTTTTAACGGATAGGTATGGCAGACGAGAAGTACATAAACGAGGAGTTAGACGAGGATATCGAGGTCGATTTCGAGGGTGATGACGAGGAGTCGGGTGTGGGTGTTATGCCTCGCCGTTTCTTGTCAGACCAAAAGCCCGATGAAAACGGCTTGTACGAGCATTACGCCATAACTGTCGATAAGGGGCAGTCGATGATGCGTTTGGATAAGTTCCTCACTACGCATATCGAAAATTGCTCGCGCAACCGCATTCAAAATGCCATAGACGATGGCGGTGTTTTCGTGAACGAGAAACCACAGAAGGCATCGTACAAGGTAAAACCTTTCGACCATATCTCGATGCGTCTTGCATTTCCTCGCTACGAGGTAACGCTTACACCTGAGGATATTCCAATCGACATTATGTACGAGGACGATGATGTTATCGTGGTGAATAAGGAGGCGGGAATGTGCGTACACCCCGGACATGGTAACTACTGCGGTACGCTTGTTAATGCGCTCACTTTCCACTTGAAGGATAACCCGATGTTCCAGCAGGGCAACGAGCGTGCCGGCTTGGTGCATCGAATCGATAAGAACACTTCGGGCATTCTTGTTGTCGGCAAGAACGAGCAGGCGTGCCAGCACCTCTCGCACCAATTCTTCCTCCACTCCACTCAACGCCGCTATATTGCGCTCGTTTGGGGTAACTTGGCAGATGATGAGGGAACGATTACGGGGCATATTGGTCGCAATCCAAAGAATCGCCATCAGATGTATGTCTTTGCCGATGGCTCGGAGGGTAAACACGCTGTTACGCACTACCGTGTGCTGAAACGCTACGGCTATGTAACCTTGGTGGAGTGCCGCCTCGAAACGGGCAGAACGCACCAGATTCGTGTTCACATGCAGTATATAGGTCACCCACTCTTCAACGATGAGCGATATGGTGGCGACAAGATATTGAAGGGTACGACCTTCTCGAAGTATAAGCAGTTTATCGAAAACTGCTTTGAAACGATGCCTCGCCACGCACTTCACGCCCGCCTACTCGGTTTTGAACACCCAACTACGGGCGAATATAAGGAGTTTACGCTCGACCTCCCAGCGGACTTTAAGGCGGTATTGGAGAAGTGGGACAACTACGCTAGAAATGCCCAGAATGCATTTTCGGAGTAAATGCAGAATTGCGCCGCAGGCCTAAACTAAAAATACCTTTAATTGTCAATTATCAATTCGTCAATTGTCAATTTTTTTGAAAAAATATGGGATTTCAGCCAACAACCGTCAAGGAGATGCGTCAGCTCGGGTGGGACTATGTCGATATAGTTCTCTTCTCGGGCGATGCCTATATTGACCACCCATCGTTCGGTACGGCGGTGGTATCACGACTCTTCGAGGACGAGGGGTTGCGTGTGGCGGTTGTGCCGCAGCCAAATTGGCGTGACGACCTGCGAGATTTTAAGAAATTCGGCACTCCACGACTCTGTTTCTGCGTTACGGCAGGTGTTATGGACTCGATGGTAAACCACTACACCGCCAACAAACGACTCCGTTCAAACGATGCCTACACCGCAGGTGGCGCAGCGGGTTTCCGCCCCGACTATGCCGTTACGACATATACAAAGATTCTGAAAAAACTATTTCCGAATACCCCCGTTTTGATTGGCGGTATCGAGGCTTCGTTGCGCCGACTTACCCACTACGACTATTGGCAGGACGCGCTCAAACCATCTATCTTGGTCGAGAGTGGTGCTGATTTTTTGCTCTACGGAATGGGCGAGAAGGTTATCCGCGAGGTGGCCCGAGCAATGCGCAACGGCTACAATGCAAAACTTTTGCATACCCTGCGTCAAGTGGCTTTTGTGGCGGATAAAAAGTATGTTGAGGCTCTGCCGAGCGAGAAAACGATAGTGTTGCACTCCTTCGAGCTGTGTAGAAAAGATAAGCGCGCCTTTGGCGAAAATTTCACAAAGGAGGAGGTCGAAAGTAACCGCCTCGAAAGCGACAATATCTTGGTGGAGCGCACGGGCAATGACTATGTTGTGATAAATCCGATGCACGCAGCACTTTCGAGTGAGGAGTTGGACTCGGCATTCGATTTGCCATATATGCGTGCGCCTCACCCACGCTACAAGGGGCGTGGCGATATCCCTGCGTGGGAGATGATAAAGCACTCGGTAAATATCCACCGCGGTTGCTTCGGAGGTTGCTCGTTCTGTACCATCTCGGCACATCAGGGCAAGTTTATCTCTTCGCGTAGCGAGGCTTCGATTATGCGCGAAGTTAAGGCAGTAACCGAGATGCCCGATTTTCACGGCACAATCACCGATATTGGCGGTCCATCGGCAAATATGTATGGCTTGGGTGGCAAGAATAGGGCGTTGTGCGCCAAGTGTGTGCGTCCATCGTGCCTTCACCCGAAGGTCTGCCCTAATCTCAATAACGACCACCGCCCTCTGCTCGATTTGTATCGTAAAGTCCGCACCTTCAAAGGGGTGAAACACGCCTATATCGGTAGTGGTATCCGCTACGACTTGTTCGATAATTCCGACTATCTGCGCGAGGTTGTGGTGCATCACACATCGGGGCGATTGAAGGTTGCGCCTGAACATACCGAGGATGGAGTTCTTAAACTTATGCGCAAACCATCATTCTCGTTATTTGAGGAGCTAAATCGAAACTTTAACAAGATTTGTCGCGAAAATGGGTTGCGTTATCAGTTGATACCGTACTTTATCTCCTCGCACCCTGGTTGTCGTGAGGCGGATATGAGGGCTTTGTCGCAGAAGGTGTTGGGCAAGTTGCACTTCACTTTGGAGCAGGTGCAGGATTTGACACCAACACCGATGACGCTCTCCTCGGTGATGTTCTACACGGGTGAAAACCCATATACGGGCGAGAAGGTCTATGTGGCTCGCTCGCAAGAGGATAAACGCAAACAGAAACAATACTTTTTCAAGAAAACCAATACTAAAAAGATATGAGAAACTTTCTATTATTTGTAGTTCCGTTATTGTTTGCTGCATGTACAAGCAGCGTGGAAATTAAGGAGTATAACAGCTTCGATAAGGCAGTGCCTGTTTGGAGTGAAGGTCGTGAAACCGAAAAGAACCTTACTCTGTCATTCCGTGAGGTGATAGAGGTAGGTTGCGCAAAGGAGGCTGTAATTCGCCTTACGGCATCGTGCGACTATCGTCTGCGTGTAAATGGCAAGTTTGTGGCACATGGTCCTTGTGTTGCGGCACACGACTTCTATCGTATTGATGCCTACAACTTGAAGCCATATCTGCGTTGGGGTAAAAATGTTATCGCTATTGAGGTGGCGGGCTACAACTGCCCAAGCTACTATCTGCTCGACCAACCATCGTTTTTGCAGGCGGAGATAGAGATTGATGGCGAGATTGTTGCTGCTACGGGCGGAGATTTTGAGGCGTATGCCCTCGGTCAGCGTGTTGCTGATGTAAAGAAATTCTCGTTCCAGCGACCATATACAGAAGAGTATGTTTTGGATAGCTACTACACCGATTGGGCGACTAACAAAGATTGGAAATTGGCGATACAGCCCGAAAAACTTGTTGAACAAGGAGAGAAGGCGTTGTTGGCGCGTGGAGTTGCATACCCCGATTATCGTATCCATAAGTCGGAACTGATAGATGGTAAGAACCTCTATAAATTTGCCACAAACAGTAGTGGCTTTCTCCGTGTAAAGGTAAAAGTTACAAAACCGACAAAACTTACTCTGCGTTTTGACGAGATTTTGGGCGAGGATGGTCGCGTGATGAAACGCCGTTTGAAGTGGCAGTCGTATATTATCTACGATTTACAGGAGGGAGAATATGAGTTGGAGTCGTTCGAGCCATACACGATGCAGTATGTTGAGGTGTTTGCCGAGGGAGGCGAAGTTGAGATTGAGGAGATTTCGATGCGCGACTATTGCAACTCGGATTGTCATCGCGCAAAGTTTGAGTCGAGCAATGAGGATTTGAACTTTATCTTCGAGGCGGCACGCGAGACCTATCGCCAGAATACCCTCGATATCTATATGGATTGCCCTTCGCGCGAGCGTGCAGGATGGTTGTGCGACAGCTACTTTACAGGGCGTGTGGAGTTTGCTTTGTCGGGCAAGAGTCGTATCGAACGCAACTTTATCGAAAATTTCTTGCTCCCAACCGAGTTTAAGGATATCGATAAGGGAATGTTGCCGATGTGTTACCCTGCCGACCACCGCAACCACAACTACATTCCGAATTGGGCTATGTGGTTTGTGTTGGAGTTGGAGGAGTATTTGGAGCGTACGGGTGACCGTGCAACGATAGACTGTGCGCGTACGCGTATATATGAATTGGTAGAGTTCTTCCGCCCATACCTGAATGAAGATGGTCTGCTCGAAAAGTTACCGAAGTGGGTATTTGTCGAGTGGTCACGCGCAAATAAGTTGGTGCAGGATGTAAGCTATCCGTCAAATATGCTCTATGCCGAGATGCTCGATGTGGTGTCGCGCCTCTATGGTGATAAATCGCTTGCGGAACAGGCTGCTACAATTCGCAAGGAGATACTGCGCCAATCATTCGATGGCGAGTATTTTGTGGATAATGCAGTGCGAAACAAGAGGGGCAAATTGGAGTTGAGTGGCGAACATACCGAGGTGTGTCAATACTACGCCTTCCTCTTTGGATTGGCATCGCCGGAGAGCCACCCTGCATTGTGGGCTCGCTTGCGTGATGAGGTTGTTCCGGGTAGAGTGGAGAAGGGTTTATATCCCGACCTACACCCAATCAACGCCTTTATCGGTAGCTATCTCCGCTTGGAGTTGCTGTCGAGATACGGATTGTCGAAGCAGATACTCGATGAATCCATTGCCACCTACAAATCTATGGCAGACCGCACAGGAACATTGTGGGAGAGTTTGCGTGCAAATGCAAGTTGCAACCACGGCTTTGCTTCGCACTTGACGAATGTGATGTACCGCGATGTGCTTGGCGTATATGAAGTTTTGCCTTGTGAGCGCAAAGTGCGCCTGCGTTTTATTGATAGCGGTTTGGAGTGGTGTAAAGGCTCTATTCCGGTAGGCGAAGAAGAGATAGATGTTGAGTGGAAGTTCTGCAATGGTGAGTTCGATGTAGAGCTATCGCTACCACAAGGTTTTACCTATGAAATTGTACCAACAAATAGTAAAGTAACAATAAGATAAGCAACGATCTAAAAAGTCTGGCACAAAATCCCCCATTATAACAACTTTCTATTTGGGTTGTAAGACTATATAAGGTACAATCATCTCCTCCATAGAGATACCACCATGCTGGAAGGTATCGCGGTAGTAGCGGATATGGCGATTGGCATCGTTGTTATAGACCAAAAAATCGTTGTTATAGGCGAAAATATAACTTGATGTAAGGTTTGACGATGGCAGTTGAACCTCTTCGGGCTTTGTAATCTCGAATACCTCCTTGCGATTGTAGGCAAGGTTGCGTCCTGTTTTGTAGCGAAGATTTGTCGATGTTTCGCGGTCGCCCGTAACCTTCACAGGGTTGTCCACGCGTACAGTGCCGTGGTCGGAGGTTATAACTACGGTGTGACCGCGCTCCGATAGCATCTTCAACAGCGTAAACAGCTCCGAATGCTCGAACCAAGAACGGGTAAGCGAGCGAAACGAGGCATCATCTTCGGTGAGTTGGCGTATAATCTCTGTCTCGGTACGCGCATGGGAGAGAATATCCAGAAAGTTATAGACGATAACCGAGAAATCGGCATCGTAGATATGTTGAATATTGTCAATAAGTTTGCGACCTGCCTCAGGGCGTACAAGTTTGTCGAAGGACCACTTGTATCGCTTGCCCGACTGTGCAATCTGTCGCGCAAGGAACTCCTCTTCATATTGATTTTTCCCACCCTCCTCGTTGTCGTTGAGCCACTTCTGTGGCATAAGTTTATCTATTGCCAACGGCATCAAACCTGCAAAAACGGCATTGCGTGCATACTGCGTAGCCGTAGGGAGAATTGCACAATAAAAGTCATCGGTAGCGATATCGAAGTAGCCTCGTAACATTCCGCTTATAACGCGCCATTGGTCGTAGCGGAAGTTGTCGATAAGGAGCAGTGTGGTCTTGGAGTGCTTGTCCGCAACGGGGAATATCTTGCTGCGCATCAGCGTATGCGACATCACGGGAGTCTCCTCATCACGGGAGTTTATCCAATCCTTGTAGTTGTTGCACACGAAGCGACCAAAGACTCGGTTTGCCTCCGCCTTTTGGTAGTGTAAAATCTCTCGAATGGACTCATCGCCACCCGAGAGTTCAATATCCCAATTTACCAATTTTCGATATATCGAAGCCCACTGCTGGAAGGTCGAAGCATTCTGCATCGATACGGCAATACGACCAAATTCGGCACGATAGTCGGCAGTTGTCTGCTCGGTTACAAGTTGCTGAGATAGAACATGTTTCTTAATCAGAGGCAACATTTGTGACGGGTTCACCGGCTTGACAATATAGTCGGCTATTTTGGAGCCGATAGCCTTATCCATAATATCCTCCTCCTCGCTTTTTGTCACCATAATTACGGGAGTAGTAGGGCGTACATCTTTGATGAGTGGCAGAGTTTCAAGTCCTGTCATTCCGGGCATCATCTCGTCAAGAATTATGACATCGTAAGCGGTTTCGCTCACCATATCTATCGCATCGTAGCCATTGTTGCAGGTATCGACCTCATACCCCTTCGATTGCAGGAGAAGAATGTGCGGTTTCAGCAACTCGATTTCGTCATCTACCCAAAGAATCTTTACCATAATCAACCTCTTTTTATCTCAAAAACATTACGAATTGTGGGATATGTTTCGCGCAAATTCGCCTCGACCTCCCCGGGGCTACACCACTTTGCAATGGCTATATCCTCCTCTTTTTGAGGCTTGGTCGGACAACTTTGTGCCGAGAGCAGATACCACGAGGTCTGCTTCAACTCCCACTCTCCATAAACGCCGTAGGCGTGCAATGTATTGCACAAAAATCGAACAATTTTTGCCCCCTCAACACCTGTCTCCTCGGCAACTTCACGCACGGCACACACCTCGGCACTCTCGCCCTCGTCAATATGCCCCTTTGGCAAATCCCAATGGTGGTAGCAATATATCATCAATGTTTCGCCCCTCTCGTTCTCGACCAAACCTCCTGCTGCCTCAACATACTTAAATTCGCGATAGAACTGCTCGATATAGTGTTCAATCATCGAGTCGAGAACAACGATAGTGTTGGCGGTTTCAAAAATTTTGAGTACATTCGCCCTTGAAAGTTCTGACGAAGGCATACGATAGTAATCGTCAATCTCCACGGGAGAGTCGGTGAGTATCAACACCTTGTGTGCAAAATATATATCTGTACGCATCTCTGTTTTCGTTTTGAGCAATACAAAGATATGAAATTTAACTAAAATATGGATATGAAAAAACTATTTATCGCTATGGCACTGCTTCTTTCAGGCTTTGCAGGGTGCAACACCGCCCCCGAGCCACTCAAAATTGACAACGCGCTGACCGCCGAGGAGGTTGCCGCAGCACGCCTCACACCCGAGGTTATGTGGAAGATGGGGCGCATTGGCGAATATGCTGTTTCTCCTGATGGCTCAACTCTGCTCTATACGCTGACGCGTTACAATATGGAGGAGAACAGAGGTGTTACGATTATCGTTAGTTGCAACCTCGCAACAGGCGAGGAGTGCGAACTTACAGAGACCTCTTCTACATCGGTTTCGCCCGTTTGGAGTTCAGACGGTGCGGATATATGGTTTGCCACAAATCGCAGTGGCGATATGCAGTTGTGGAAGATGCAGGCTGACGGCTCACAGCCAAAGCAGATTTCCCATATCGAGGGTGGTATCGAAGGCTTCGGTATCGCACCTGATGAGAAGCATATCTACTACACGCAGTATGTTCACGCCAAGGATATCAACTCTGCTGATATTCACAAAGATATGGCAAAGTCGAAGGCTCGCATCTATGACGATTTGATGGTGCGTCATTGGAACTATTGGGACAGCGGAAAGTATCTCCACATCTTTGTTGCCGACCTTTTGGCAAATGGAGTAGGTTCGGGTAAGGATATCACAGGCGAAGAGTCTGCTTGGGATACTCCGCTTGCGCCATATTTCGACCACTCGGAGATTGCGTGGAGCCCCGATGGTAAGCATCTTGCCTACACCTGCAAACCGCTTACCGGTACAGAGTACGCCGTATCTACCGACTCGGATATCTTCATCTACAACCTCGAAAATGGCACTACTCGCAACCTATGCAAAGAAGTTGCACACCTCCCTTTTGTGGGTTATGATAAGTATCCCGTATGGTCGCCAAGTGGCGATAAGATTGCTTTTCGCTCGCAGGAGCGTGCCGGTAACGAGGCGGACAAGGAGCGACTGATGGTTTGCGATTTGGCTTCGGGAGAGGTGAAGTATCTGACCAGCGATTTCGACTATCACGCAACAAATGTTGTGTGGGCGGATGATGAAACACTCTACTTTATCGCACCAATCGAGGCAACACACCAGATATGCCGTGTTAAGGCTGATGGCGGAAGCTCAGTTGAAGTCCTGACAAAAGGCGACCACGATATCAACTCCTTTGCTCTATGCGGGGGCAGATGTGTCGGCTCGGTGATGACTATTTCGATGGCTCCCGAACTCTTTGGGTTCGACCTTGCAAATGGAGCGATGACAAAACTCACAGCAGTAAACGACTTTGTCTATAAAAACATCAAGATGGGCGAGGTGCAGAAGCGTTGGGTTAAGACTACCGATGGCAAAAAGATGCTCACATGGGTTATCCTTCCGCCCGATTTCGATGCGTCCAAAAAGTACCCTACGCTGCTCTATTGTCAGGGAGGTCCGCAGAGTGTTGTGTCGCAATTTTGGAGTTACCGTTGGAACTTCCAACTTATGGCGGCGCAAGGGTATGTTGTCGTAGCTCCAAACCGCCGTGGCGTGCCATCATTCGGGCAGGAGTGGCTCGACCAGATTTCGGGTGATTACTCGGGACAAAATATCCGCGATTACCTCGCCGCTATTGACGATGTTACGAAGGAGAAGTGGGTTGATAGAGAGCGACTTGGCTGTGTGGGTGCATCGTATGGAGGCTACTCCGCATTCTATCTTGCCGGTCATCACGAGAAGCGTTTTAAGGCGTTTATCGCCCACTGCGGAATCTTTAATTTTGAATCAATGTACGGACATACCGAGGAGCTGTTCTTTGTGAATAACGACTATGGTGGTGCTTATTGGGATAAGAAGAATAAGACTGCAATGCGCTCTTACGCCAACTCGCCACACAAGGCGGTGGATAAGTGGGATACACCTATCTTGATTATCACGGGCGAGAAGGATTATCGCATACCTTACACGCAATCGCTCGAAGCCTTCACTGCGGCGCGTATGCGTGGTATTCCTGCGCGTTTGGTGTCGTTTGAGAACGAGGCACATCAGGTCTTCAAACCCCAAAATTCATTGGTTTGGAACCGAGAATTTTTTGATTGGCTGAACAAATATCTCAAATAGTACGAAATAGAGTAATTTTAAGTGTAGGAGTGGAGAGCGAAAGCCCTTCACTCCTTGCTTTTTACCTGTTCGTGGGGAAAAATCGGCTGTTCGTTGAAAAAATTTTTATATGTAATATAACACTTCTATTTTTGCGGTGATTTAATTGGAATACTATGAAGAAATTCTACTTTGTAGCAGCACTTGCAATCCTCGCAACACTCTACGGCTGTACCAAAGCCGAGGAGGAGAGTTGCGCTGTTGTTGCCAAATCCGAACTCTCCATCGGTTTGCCTATCGGTATCAGCCGTACTGCGATGAACGATGAGGGTGAAGCCTCGTGGGTTGAGGGCGACACATTCCTCCTATGGGCAGAGAATGCAACGGGAGGTTTTAATATGAATGGAGCAGAGTTCCAAATGATGTACTATTGGCACTCTACCCAATCGGCGGTATTTACCTCAACTACCAATAAGCTTGTTGAAGGCGACTACACCTACTATGCCGTATCGCCAAAGCCGGAGTCGGTAAGCAACCGCATCGTTACCTATACTCTTCCTGTCGAGCAGCAGGGCAACACTGTAAATGGGGCATACGACTTTATGGTCGCAACTCCTACTACAACTGCGGCACTCTCAACCGAGAAGATTAACGATTTGTCTCTCGATTTCAGCCACAAGACACATCTCTTGAAATTGGTTATTCCGAAAAACGGAAATCCACTTGCTGATCCTGTCAGTCGCGTGGTATTCACATTCCCGAATGTCATTACGGGAAAAATCTCTATTGATGCAACAAAAATTGATGCCAACCCTACGATAAACAGTGGCAGCAAACAGTTGATAGTAAATATTCCCGAAGGTTTCGAAGAGGGCGAAATTGCGTGGGCAAGAATACTCCCTGCCAACATATCAGGAAATGTGTCGTACTACGCAGTATCGACAAAAGGCGAGCGTACATTCGAGCGCACATTCAGGATGTCAAAGGAGTGTCTTGCGGGTCATATCACACCTCTCTCGCTCACTATCCCAGAGCCTATTCCACCAACTGTATTGCGTTTCTCGGTTGGCAAGAACAACCTGGGTGAGGCTGTTCAAAAAATCACCATTTTGGACTACAATAGAAGTGTTCTAAAAACTTTTACGCCAAATTCGGAGAATATCTATGATATAGAGCAATACGGACTCTATGAGGATGGTATTTTCAGCTCCTATGCAGGTAAGACCTTCATAATGCAGTTTGAAAGTCAGCATGCAATCGTGGAGCAGCGAATAAATATCCCGTCAGAAATAGCCAAATACGAAGTAAATGCACTTCCTACTGTGGATGTGCCATACCTCTTGTTCGAGGATTTCACCTCGATTCAAAAGAATTTTGATTGGGACGATGAGAGAGTTGATTCAAGTATGGAGGCAAAGGGCTATTTGCTTGATGACCATATGAGCGTTAAGGGTTGGAATGCAGCTCGTGTCAAAGGTGTTTCAGGACAATCTGTCCGTATCAATGCCCGTTGCCAATCTACTGTTGGATACACTCACGCCAATGGTCGTCTCGATACGCCAAACATCTCTTGCTTGAAACCTGGTGCAAATGTCAAGGTCAAGTTAATGTTTGATTCGGGCTGTTACATCAACTCCGACTATGGAACAGATAATGGTGTAACCTTCTTTATGGTCGGAACCCATACGCAACCAATAAGCAATGCTCTCAACGGAGCAGACGAAACAACAGCTTTGGTATGGGAGGTCATCGATGATAAGAGCAATATATCCAAACTCTATGACTCGGTAGCGTTCACCTCTGGTTATCTAAATGGCACCTATGGAGGCAACAGCTTTGGTGATACCTTCCCAACGCACACCGTTTCGATTGATAATTGCACTAACTCAACTCGTATATCGTGGAGTGTGGGAACGACAAAGAAGTCAAGCGAAGCAAAGAATGCCCACTACTACATCTACATCGACAATATCAAAGTTTCAATCGCACAATAGGACCACAAGATATGAAAAAGATACTTTTTGCAATAGCACTTGCGGTCGTAGCGACTGCGTGTCACACAGAGAATGAGGGTGATGTTCAGTTTGGCAAGATAGCCATTAACACCACCACTCGTGCCGAGGTTGGCGATAACGACTCGACAGCCGATAAGTTTGTGCTTGGTGACTACCTTCTTCCCAATGCAAAGGAGTTGAAGGTGGAAATTACAGGCAATGGAACAACCCAAACTTGGGAAAGTCTGGATAGTTTCGAGAGGGCAATAGAAGAGGGCTTGACCTTCGCCTCAACTCTCCACACTATTACCATGTCGCATGGCACAAAGGGTGTTGAAGGTTGGTCGAAGCCCTATTTTGAGGGCTCAACAAGCGTAGAAGTGCCGATGTATGGTCTTTCGGTTGATGCCGATATTACCGTTGTTCTCGCCAATTCGATTGTCGAGATTGAGACCAGCGAGCAGTTCAACGGATACTTCCCTACTTCGAAGTTTCAAATCAACGGCATAGATTGGGATTCGTCAAAACGCGATATGCTCTTTCTGAATGCAGGCGAGGCGACCATAACCTGCGAGGCGACACGCCAAACGGGTAAGGTTACAACTCTCGAAAGCAAGATTGAACTCAAACCGACAACACGCCACAAGGTGGTATTTGAACTCTCTACCGTAGGTAATGCCAAGGTAAATGTGGTGTTCGACAACGAAATAGTAGAAACAATAGAACTCGAATTTGAATTGAATGAAAATGCTTAACGATATGAAAATCACAAAACTTACATTAGTAACACTCCTCGTGGCTTTTATGACCATGGGTTGTGCAGAGGAGAAAATCACCTTCAATAACGAGCAGGGAGATATCGCCTCTAACAAGGGCTATCTTTCGATTGCCGACCTGACAATATCGTGTCGTGTTGATGAGAGCGACCCCGAGGTGGGTGTTTTGAGTGCGGGAGCAACTCGCACTTCGGTAGATGTCAACAACTTCGACTGCTCAATCATAAATAAAGAGAGCAACGAGGTGGTAAAGGCATTCAAATATAGCGATGCCCCAACCGAGAATATCGAACTTGCCACGGGCGACTATCTCTTCAAAATCGTGTCGGGTGAAGTTCCGGGAGCGGCATGGGAGACACCAATCTATGGCGAAGTTCAGGATTTCAAAATCATGCGTAATCAGGTAACTTCTCTCTCGGAGATTGTCTGCTCGTTGATGCAGATTAAAGTTTCGGTATCGTTTGCACCCGATTTGTTGGAGCGTCTTGGCTCAAAGACCACAACAACTGTCTCGGTCGGAGAAAATTCGTTGCAGTATGTTCTCACGGAGAGTCGTGCAGGATTTTTCCTTGCTCCAAGCGTTAAGAATACCATAAATTTGCGCATCAGCGGCACTTATGCTCCCGATAAGGATATCGAGAATGGCAAAATTATCGAGATGAACAAGGAGGTGCGCGATGTAACGGCCGGTCAGCACAGCAAAATCCACTTCTACATCGAGCATGCCGCAGAAGGCAATGTGAAGGTGGGTGTAGAGGTACGCGACTGGGTTACCGATGAGATTATCACTTGCAATGTTGCCGACCTCATTGTCGAGGAGGAGTGGAAAGAAGAGGGCGAAGATGGAGGCAATGATGAACCTGCAACACCTGCCGAAGACCCAAGTATCGTCTGGGACGGACACGACATCTCGAAGCGCGAACAGATTGTAGATGGCATCGAGGTCGATTTGCTTGTTTCGGCATCGAAAGGTATAAAGGAGTTCTTGGTACAAATTGACTCCGACTCGCTTACTCCTGATGTATTGAGTGGCATCAATATCTGCAATGTACTCAACCTATGCTACCCCGAGAAGTCGTATGACTCGCGTAATCCGGAGGAGTTTATCAACACCGAGGAGGCTCTTCGCAACCTCCAATTTGCGGTGGGAGAAGATGTTATTAACAAGACCTTCGTAAAACTCTCCATTACCTCATTCATGGGAATGTTGAAGGGCGTCAGTGGTGCTGATTTGAAACACCACGACTTCATACTAACAGTTACCGATAACGAGGGTAATACCACTGTTAAGACTTTGATGCTTCAAACAGGAAAATAGTGCAAAATGAGAAGATTATTCAACATAATAGTATGTGCGTGTGTGTCGATGTTGCTATCGTGCGTAAGCGATGGCAAGGTCAAGGATATGTCGGACAATACCCCATCTGCGGATAAGGGCTCGCTGACTATCAATATAGAGACCCGCACCGAGAGTGGCGCAATGCGAGATCATATTCTCTGCATTTACAAGAATGAGAGTGGAAAATCTACGCTTGTGCGCAAATATGACTCTGCGAAGAGCGATATGCAAAAGCCTGAATATATCTGGCTATTGGCGGGCAACTACACTGCAAAAGTTGAGAGTGGAACAGCTGTTTCGGCAACCTTCAACGAGGCGGAGCAATACTTCTATGGTGAGAAGGATTTTGATATTACAGCAGGAGCTCAAACCTCGGTTGATGTAGTTGCTACAATGAAGAACATCCCTGTTGAGGTGGTCTTCGATAACACCATTATTGAGGGTTTTCACGAGGGCTACAATGTCGAGGTAAAGGCTGATGAGGCTGTAAAGCTCGTCTATACGGAGAGCAAAAAGGGCTACTTTATTTTGCCCGAAAATTGCAATGTTCTCACTTGGCATTTCGTGGGTACTCTTGAATATGAAGATGGCGAAAAGGTCGCAGTGGATAAGAGTGGAACCATCGAGAATGTGGAGTCGAAAAAGGCTTATAAGCTATCGTTCAAGTTCTCGAAAGATGCATCGGGATTTTTGGGTGGAGATTTGTCGGTTACGCTTGACGAGAGTGTCGAAGAGCGCGATGACCACCTCTCGTTCTCGCCAGACCCAGAGTTGAAGGGTGTAGGCTTCGATATCAACGCACCATGCAACTACACAGGTGGCGCTCGTCAATATCTTGCAACCGCGGCGGCGGATTTTTGCGAGGTAACGCTGACCATTGGCGATAAGGTTTTTGACCCCGTAAATGAGGAGGTGGCAGGTGTCACGCTTGCCGGTCTGAACTCACCACAGCTCTATATCACTCTCTCCGATGACTTTTTCAACTCGTTGAGTGAGGGAGAGCAGATTATCGACCTCTGTGTAACAGAGACAAGTCACGGAGAGGCTCGCAAGTCGTTGTGCTACAACTTGCAGGGCGCACGCGCCTACGATAGTGCAAAGACTAATCTTTGGAACGGCACAGCATTACTCTCGGCAACGGTATTTGGAATGCCTTCAAGTGTAGAGATTATCTATCGCGAAGGTGAGGGTGAGTGGAATAAAATTGCAGCCTCTGCATCGCAAGAGAGCAATACCTATGAGGCTAATATTGAGGGCATCGGAGCAGGTCGCACCTATGAGTACAGCCTTGTAGTCAACGATAAGAAGATAGGTACAAGTGTGCTGTTTACCACTGTACAAGGAGCGCAGATTCCCAATGGAGATATGGAGAGTTGGTGCGTAAGCGACAAGGTAACATACCCAGGACCAAGCGTAAACAGTAAGTATTGGGATTCGGGTAACGAAGGAACTTCGATGGTAGGGGAGACTCTTACAAGCAGCAGTACAGATATTCGCCCCGGCTCAAAAGGACAATATAGCGCCTTGCTTGATTCGAAAACTATTGATGCTGTTATCATGAAACAATTTGGTGCAGGAAACATCTTTGTCGGAGATTTTGGTGAGGCAAGTTTGACACCAATTGGAGCAACCGTATATTTCGGACAGCCATTTACCTACAATGCCAAGCCAAAGGGGGTAAAAATGTGGGTTAAGTACAACTGTGGCACCATCGACAACAAAGGTTCTGCGGGAGTCAACACAGGAGAGCCCGATCTGACAAAGATTTTTTGCTGTGTATGTAATTGGGAAAGTGCTTGGTGTGTAGATAGCACAAAAGCCAACGAGACTACATTCAGCCCAAGTATGAATGACATCAAAAACTGCACGGACGGACGCTACGATGGTGTGTTATACACTGCATATTTCGAGTCGAGAACTTCGAACACCGAGTGGCACGAGTTGTATATCCCATTCGAAAAGATTGAGGGAACTGACGATAGTAGCGGGGCTAACTATCTTGTTCTGACCGCAACTTGCTCGGGTTATGGCGACTACTTCACGGGTAGTAGTGATTCGTGGATGTATGTCGATGATATTGAACTTGTTTACTAATATATAATTAGGTAGTAAAAAACCGATGAGTAGATTTCTAAAAATAGTGATGGTGGCACTTTTCGCTCTACCCTCTGTCGCAATGGCACAAGAGGCGATTAAGGCGGATAGCACCTCATATAATCACAGCCTTCGCCGTCAAAATCGAGGCGTTTCAAATCTTAAAACCGAGTTTGTGCCAAAGGGACAATGGGTATTTGGAGGCTCGGTATCGTACTCAACCCACACTAACGACAACTACACCTTTTTGATTGTCGAGGATATCAAATCCAATGGCTATCAATTCAAGATCTCGCCACTCGTAGGTTATGCCTACGGCAGAAATTCGTTAGTTGGTGTACGCTTTGGCTATTCGCGCGGATTGACCGAGTTGGACAATGCGAGTCTCTCGATAACCTCGCTCGACAATTCGTTCTACTACTCGCTCAAACACTCCTACAATGTGGAGGCGTTGTGGCGTAAGTATATTCCGCTGGGAAAGAACAACAAGCGATTTGCACTCTTTGCAGAGGTGGCATTGGCAATGGGAGGCTCACAAAAGAAGTTGGCATCGGGACCACAGCAGAATTTGAGTGGTACCTACGCCACAAGTTTCGATGTGTCACTCGGTGTTAATCCGGGTATCGCAGCGTTCTTGACCAACAATATGGCAATCGAGGTCAATATCGGAGTGTTCGGTTTCAGCTACTCTAACACTCGTCAGATAGCAAATCAGGTGGTTTCGGGAACGACCTCAACCTCGCAAATGAACTTTAAGATAAACATCTTCTCCATTGGATTGGGTGCATCGTTTTACCTCTAAAATCGACTACAACTATGATGAAGAAGATATTTACAACTCTTATGGCAGTGCTTGTTGCAAGCACGATATCAATATATGACGCAGAGGCGCAGAGTATCCTTTTCGGCATTCAGCGCGACACAACAAAGGTAAATCGTAAGCCGGGCGGATTAATTCAGGTCAATCGCATCGACCGCGAGATTGACAAAAATGTATTCGCCTACAAAGATGAGTGGATTTGTGGTATCACCGCCTCGTACGGAACGCTTTCAACAGACGATTCGGATATAGCACTTGTTATTGAAGACCTCAAACTCGGAGGCTCTATCGTTACGGTAAAACCATATTTCGGATATTTCTATCGCAACAACCTCTCGATTGGTGCGCGATTTGGATATACCCACATGGCGGGGAATTTCGATAATGCAAACATCAATCTCGGCAACTTTATCAATGGTATAGAGTTTGGCACAGAAGGCATTGCGTTGAACTATTTGAGTAACGCCTACTCCTTCTCGATATTCCATCGAGCTTATGTTCCACTCGACAAACGAGGTCGTTTCGGTGTATTCGGAGAGTTGGAGTTGGAGGGACAGTACGGTCGCTCGAAGTTTGGCTTTATGTACAATAACGAGTGGAATTGTTCCGTTTCCGACACATACAAGGTGGCGTTCAATTTCAATCCGGGAATTGCAGCATATATCTTCCCTAATGTTTGCGCTACGGTATCGTTTGGCTTGGGCGGTTTGCAGTATAATCACATCAAGCAGTTCGATGCCAATATGAACCCTACGGGAGGAACACGCAACTACTCGAAATTGCGCTATCGCCTCAATATCGCCGAGATTAACATTGGTGTAACGGTGCATTTGTGGAGTAAGAAGAACGAACAAAAATTGAGAAAGCAACATGACTAAACGACTAGCTATAATACTATTTTCGGCATTGGCACTCGCTTCATGTATCAAGAACGATTTGCCAAAACCTACGGTGGACCTCTATATTGCTTCGCTCGATGTTGAGGGGGCAAGTGGTGAGGTTATTCTCGACCGCTCGACCTACACCGCAACAATTCCTCTCAAAGAGGAGACCGATATCTACAATGTAAAAATCAACTCCATAACCTATGGAGCAGATGTCTTGACCAATATCAACTACGAGGCAGATGCTTCGCAGATTGTTGTATCGAAGGATTTGAATGGTAAGGAGATAAATTTGGCTGATGGGAATCCCGAAATTATCTATCTCTCCTACTTCCAGACCTACGAGTGGAAGATTGTGGCTACGCAGACCATTAATCGCATTTGGAGTGTCGATGGTCAGATTGGTGCTACCGAGTGGGATTTGGAGGGACTACGCGCTATTGTAAAACGCCGTCAGGACTATCCGCTTGACGATGTCAAAACTATTGATGTGCGCTTTGGACCCGCCACCTACGACTTCCCTGCAATTGCCGATATGCCTACTAATTTCAACAATCCGACAAAGTCGCGTACTATAACCGTTACGGCTCACAATAAACATCAAATTTGGGAGTTGGTAGTCGTTCCTACTGAGGTAGCTATCGACTTCGAGTATGTGGCAGCCGGAGCAAATGTAATTTGGATTAAGGCAGCAAATATCGATGGAGCATCTATCCAATTCGCCTACCGCAAGCGTGGCTCGGAGGCGTGGGAAAGGGTTAAGAATGAGTGGTATGCTGCCGACTCTTCAAATCCGTACAACCGCTACGAGGAGGGCTTTGTGAAGGCAGTTATACGAGGTTTAGAGCCAAATACCGAGTATGAGATTATTGGTTATGCCGACGAGAAACAGTCTGATATAAAGATTGTTACTACGGCACCGCTCTACCAACTTCCAAACTCGCAGATGGAAGAGTGGTCGCAACTCAAAAACGACGGTTCTACTCCTACGGATGTTCCGGGTCCTTGCTGGTATCCATTCTCTTCGATAAAGGATATGTTCTGGGCTACGGGTAACCCTGGCGGAACATCGTTGGGCGAGAAGTACAATCTTACCTACCCTGCATATAAGAGTGTTAATCCGGACAATGTTCCAGCCGACTCTTCGGGCGATATAAGCGCATATATGGGTTCACAAAGCGTGTTGAACATGAAGTTTGCAGCTGGCAATCTCTTCGTAGGACACTATGGCGAGACTCTTGGAACAAATGCTACCGTGTTCTTTGGTCAGCCAATGACACAGAATATCAAGCCGGTGGCTGTACGCTTCAAGATTAAATATTCGCGTGGTGGAATCAATTGGATAACGATAAACAACAAATATCAGGCTGCCCAAAACAACACCGAGTACCATATCGGTAGCAAGCAAATAAGGATTATAGGCGGACAACCCGATGTTGCAAAGGTCTTCTTCTGTCTTACCGATTGGGCGGAGCCACACTGCGTGAATAGTGCCGACGAAAAGACATTCTTCGACCCTCGCACTGCCGCAGGAGTCTTTGGCTTGGGTTACTTCGATAGCGACAGTAACCCCGAGATGATTGTCGAGCACACCGATAGTTGGCACACTATGACGCTTCCTATCGAGTACTCAAATCCTGAGATTGTGCCATCACAGCTCTTGCTCACCTTTACCTGCTCGGGCTATGGTGATTACTTTACGGGTAGCAGCGAGTCGTGGATGTATGTCGATGATATCGAATTGCTCTACGATTTAGATGAACAGAATCAACCGAAATAGAAAAATGGCTCGGAGATTTCCGAGCCATTTTTTTTGTTGGCTTTTAGCCTTTGACCATTAGCTTTTTTTCTTATCTTTTTACTATCTTTGCAACAAACAAAATTCGATTTATGAAGGCTAACTACAAACAGATTGCAAAGACGGTGGTGATTTGTGCCGCCATTTTTGGTGTGGCATACCTCTTGGGATATGGCATTGGTCGAGGAATTAGAAAAATCAAAGATATGACAGAAGTTTTGAAATACCCCGAAACAGCCCGTGAGGGGGTGGTGGATAACTACCACGGAACGGAGATTGCCGACCCTTATCGTTGGCTCGAAGATGACAACTCGGAGCGCACAGCCGAGTGGGTGAAGGCGCAGAATGAGGTTACTTTCGGCTACCTCAACTCGCTCCCACAGCGCAAGGCTATTCGTGAGCGATTGGAGGAGTTGTGGAACTACCCAACGCAGAGCGCACCCGCAAAGCGAGGCGAGTGGTACTACATCTCGCGCAACAGCGGTCTGCAAAATCAGAGCGTCATCTACCGCAAGCGCAACCTCACCGACACCGAGGAGGAGGTTTTCTTCAATCCTAACACCCTCTCGGAAGATGGTACGGTAGCACTCAACACAGGAACATTCACAAAAGATGGTCGCTACTTCGCCTATTCGCTCGCCTCGGCAGGTTCGGACTGGGTGGAGATTTTTGTTCTCGATACCAAGACCATGAAACCTCTCGCTGACCACATCAAGTGGGTGAAGTTCTCGGGTGCTTCGTGGACTCGCGATGGTCGCGGATTCTATTACAGCGCCTACGATGCCCCGAAGGAGGGCGATGGTGTATATTCGGCACAAAACACCAACCAGAAGGTCTATTTCCACCGCCTTGGCACCAAGCAGGAGGAGGATATTTTGATATTTGAGGATAAGAAAAACCCTCTCCACTACCATCATGGCGGCGAGAGCGAGGACGGCAAGTGGCAGTTTGTAACCTCTTCGGCAGGTACTTCGGGTACGCAGCTGCTCTACAAGCGCACCTCGGAGCGCAAGTGGCGCACAATGTTCAAGGGTTTTGAGTACGACTACTACTTGCTCGACTGCTACAACGATGAGGCGATGATTATGACCAACGACCACGCTGCAAACTATCGCCTCGTTGGGGTAAATCTCGTTACGGGCGAGCAGTACGACATTATCCCTGAGGGCAGCTCACTGCTCGAAGCGGTGGGTATGGCTGGCGATTACCTCTTTGCCGAGTATCTGATTGATGCGCAGAATAAAATCTTCCAATACGACCGCAAGGGCAACCTTGTGCGTGAGGTTGAGTTGCCGATTATCGGCTCGGTGGGCGGTTTCGATGGCGAGCGCGAGGATAAGGAGGTCTATTATGCCGTAACCAACTACACCACCCCGGGAACAATCTATCGCTACGATATCGAGAGTGGCAAGAGCGAGTTATACCACCGTGCAGAGGTTAAGTTCGACAGCGAGAAGTACGAAACCGAGCAGATATTCTTCGAAAGTAAAGATGGTACGCGCGTGCCGATGTTCGTATCGCACAAAAAGGGCTTAAAACTGAATGGCAAAAATCCTTGCTACCTCTACGGTTATGGTGGCTTCCAAATCAACCTCACCCCATCGTTTTCGACTACGGCGGTGATGTTTATGGAGCAGGGCGGCGTATGGTGCGTAGTGAACCTGCGTGGTGGCTCGGAGTATGGCGAAGAGTGGCATAAAGGCGGTATGTTGGAGAACAAGCAGAATGTCTTTGACGACTTTATCTCGGCTGCCGAATACCTTATCGATAAGGGCTATACATCGAGCAAAAAACTCGCTATTGCAGGTGGCTCGAATGGCGGCTTGTTGGTGGGTGCGTGTATGACACAACGCCCTGAATTGTACGCTGTTGCACTGCCTGCGGTTGGTGTGTTGGATATGTTGCGCTACCACCGCTTTACAATTGGTCATGGCTGGGTTGTGGAGTACGGCTCGGCAGATAACAAAGAGCAATTCGAGTATCTTCTGAAATACTCGCCACTGCACAATCTGCGCGAGGGCGTGGAGTACCCTGCAACACTCGTCACTACGGGCGACCACGATGATAGAGTTGTGCCGGCGCACTCGTTTAAGTTTGCTGCCGAGTTGCAGCACTGCCACAAGGGTAAAAATCCTGTCCTTATTCGCATCGACACCAACGCAGGACATGGTGCAGGCAAGCCAACCTCGAAACGCATCGAGGAGGTGGCGGATACCTTTGCGTTTGTGTTTGAGAACACGGAAACAAAGTATAAAACTGCGCAATTTAATAAGGGCAAGTAAGGGCAAGTAAGGGCTATTAAAGGCTAGTAAGGGTATGCGCCCTCTTTACTAGCCATTACTAGCCGTTAATTACCCTTAATTATATTGCGCCGTGATAAGGGTAGGAGTTTGCAAAACTAAAAAAAGCCAATGGCTAATGGCTAACAGCAAAAAAATATGGAAGATTTAGAACTACGCAGCAAGAGAGTTTTTGAGTTCCTCGATGCTCACAACATAAAATACGAGGTCTATTTTCACCCCGAGTCGCCGACAATTGAGATTGCCAAGCAGTATTGGCGCAAGGACGGCTCGGTGCATTGCAAAAACCTCTTTTTCCGCAACCATAAGGGCAACCGCCACTACCTGGTCTGCTTCGATTGCGACAGAGATATGGCAATACACGACCTCGAACACCGCCTGCATCAGGGCAAGTTGAGCTTCGCATCACCACAGCGAATGGAGCGTTATCTCGGCTTGGAGCCCGGCTCGGTATCGCCCTTCGGACTTATCAATGACGAGGAGAATCACACGCATCTCTTCCTCGATAAGAATTTGGAGAGTGCCGAAAGCCTAAGTTTCCACCCCAACGACAGCCGAGGTACGGTGGTTATCTCGCGCGAGGAGTTTATGCGCTACCTCGAAGCGGTGGGCAACTCGTGGGAGTTTGTGGAACTCTATTAGTTTTTGGGGCTATTGGCTTTTAGCTTTTTAGCTTTTCAATAGAAAATTGCCGAACACATGCTCGGCAATTTGTGTTGGTGTATAGGAGTAAAACACTCATTAGATTTTCATTATTTGCCAAGACGGACACCCAATTTTATATATCCACAACTTGCGGTGCCATATTTGACAAGACCAGAATATCCAATACTAAATGTAAATCGTTGAGCATCAAAGCCTGCACCCGCTTGACAATAGAAACCATTCCATCCAGCCATATTATCTCCAACACCAAAGAAGCCTCCTAATGAACAATTTATATAAGGATTTACTGCTTTATTTTTAGTGAAATAAACTTTCATGTTTGCCCCAAGAGGAACATACATTTCAGATATCCAATTTTCAAGTGATTCAAGATAACTATTATTTATAGGAGTAAGCATTGTATGAAATCCCGATTCAACGCCAATATAGAAATGCTCATATATTCTCATTCCCATATTTAAATCTAATGTAGGACCCACGCCTGTTGTGCTAAATTGGCGAGTAAATATAGTACCAAGTGTAGCGTATCCTTGAAATTTTATTGGAACAATAGAGTTATTTGCACTTGGCAAATTCATCTTATTCATCATCTCTATATCTTGGAATACTTCTTTATCTCCATTTTGATATTTAATGTAAAATATCGTTGATTTAGGTGTGGTGTAAGATGGACCTTCAAGGTTGCTCCATTTCTTATAAGTAACAGCATCTGTTGTTATCGCAGTTACTTTTGCTAAAATTTCTTCTGCATTTTTCATTACAATAAGATCTTGCGCATTTACAACCGAAACTATTAAAATGCTGGCTACTAGAATTAGTGTTTTTTTCATAATATTATTATTTTAAGTTAGACAAAAATAGCGTGCACTCAACCTGCACGCTATCTAGGGCTACCACACCCTATACACTCCTACAAGTAAGCACACGCATAATGTACCTACCTAATGGAGTGTGACGCCTTTTCATAAATCAGTGTGGTAGTTCGATAGCGATTAGGCGAATATGTATTACAAAGATAGACATTTTTCAATAAACTTTGCTAAAAATCGAAAATAAATATCCGTCATTGCGAAGGAGCATAGCGACTGTGGCAATCTCCATTATTGTTTTTAATTGAAAAAGTGGGAGATTGCCACGCTCATTACATTCGCTCGCAATGACGATTTATGATTTTTGTGCGCCACGAGATTAGAGGGTGTTAAGGGTTGTTAGAGGTTATTAGCGGAGATTAATGTGGCGCACACTAACCACCTTAACATCCTCTAATTGCCACTAACAACCTCTATAAATTGCGCTACAAAGCCTCAAAATTTTTAATTTTTAATTTTTAATTTTTAATTTTGCGACTGAAAAGCAAAGGAAAATTATGAAAGTTTACAAATTTGGAGGAGCATCGGTGCGTCACGCTGAGGGTGTGCGCAACCTTTTGAATATCGTAAGTGGCGAGGAGGAGTTGTTCGTTATCGTCTCGGCAATGGGCAAAACCACCAACGCCTTGGAGGAGGTTTTCGATGCTATGCGCAAGGGCGACACCGCCTTCTGCGAGAAGAAAATAGAGGAGATTAAGGCTTACCACTACACCACTATCGCAGACCTTTTCGGCTCGGCAGAGTACCGTATCGAGGAGGTTGATGCACTCTTTGAGGCGTTGCGTAAGGCGGTAACAACCAATAAGTTCGAGCGCAGTCGTGCCGAGGAGTGGTACGACCATATCGTAGCCTACGGCGAGTTGGTTTCGACAACCATCATCTCGGCATTTCTCAACAAAGAGGGTGTCAAAAATTCGTGGATTGATATGCGCAAGTGCTTCCACACGCAGGCACGCCACAAGGATGCAAATGTCCTTATCGAGCAGTCCAAAACACCGCTTCGCCTTGCTGTTGCAGGTGCGGAGAGTCGCATTTTCGTTGGTCAGGGCTTTATCGGCTCGGCTCCCGATGGCACGACCACAACACTCGGTCGTGAAGGCTCGGACTACTCGGCAGCTGTCGTTGCAAATATCCTCAATGCAGAGTCTATGACCGTATGGAAGGATGTTGACGGAATCCTCAACGCAGACCCTAAAATCTTCCCCGATGCGGTGAAAATTGACCAACTCAACTATGTGGATACCATCGAGTTGGCATATAGCGGTGCGCAGATTATACACCCCAAGACCATAAAGCCGTTGCAGAACAAAAACATACCATTGTATGTTAAACCTTTCGGCAATAAACTCGCTGCCGGCACGGAGATTAACGGCACAGCACCAACATTCACCACGCCGATTATCATCTTGAAGCGCAACCAGAGTTTCCTGCGCCTTCGTTCTCGCGATTTGTCGTTCGTGTTGGAGGAGAAGTTCCCGATTATATTTGCCACTTTGGAGCGTTTTCGTATCAAGACAAATCTTATCCACAACACCGCCGTTGAGTTAGGCTTGTGCGTTGAGGAGAGTTGGCACTTGGAGGAGGTTGCGACTGCTTTGCAGGAGGAGGGATTCAACACCGAAATCATCGAGAAAGTTGAACTCCTGACCATTCGCCACTACAACGATGATCTGCTCAATAGGTATGTAGCGTGCGATGACTTTATCATCAGCCAGCTGACACCAGACACTGTGCGTTATGTAAGACCGTTGTAACACAAAAAAACAGCATCAAAAAATGGGGGTGATTTACACTCCCATTTTTGCTATTGTAGCATCTATATATCGCTGAATATCAGATTTTAACCGCTTATATAACGGAGAGGATTCATAGTTGTCGTTATCGAGCAATACATCGCGAATCGAACGCAAGGTATTGGTGTAGTTACTCATCTCATTTTTTAGAGCAACACCCTCCTTCGAGGAGCATATAATCTGCGAAAGTGAGAGCTGTCGCAACTTCTCGCACACGCCACTCAACACCGTCAAAACAACATTATCCATCAGCGTATGACCGTGCATAAATAGGTATGTCAAGTCGGGCTCTACCCCCTTTTTGCGCAACCGTTCAGCAAAGGCAGGAATTTCGCGCGCCATCTCGGGATTGTCGGCTTCGAGAGTAGCAACACGCCTATCTACATTTCGCTTCAACCACGCTATCGTATTCACTCCATTCTGCTCAATATCGAGGTAGCCGATGCGCACCGCTGCCTTGAAATCAACGAGTGGCAAGACACTCTCGGTTTTGCGTGATGCAGAGTAGGCGTACCACAAAAACAGAGGGTAAATAGTGCGCGAATAGTCTGCCATAAAACGCTCGAAATCAAAGATATGAGCATCATTCTTTACCGCCTTGACACAGACATTATGCAACGAAGGTGCATAACACAGATAGTTCTCGGTGGCGTAGGTGTAGGTATGGAACATGTATGGCGATTCGACTATTCGGCGGGACACCTCGTCCTCGTCATCGAAGAGGTAGTCGAAGTCGGAGTCCATACATAACAGCAACTCCTCGTTCGCCTGCTCTGCCATCGAAAGAAGTACCTTTTTGCCCTTTGGTAAGTCCTTGCGTGTCGGCACCGAAATCTCAAAACGCAGATAGGGATTGTGGAAATGGTCGAAGATACCACGCCAAAAGGCAACATCCTCATACCCCTCGACAAATACTCGAACAAGTCGTTTACCGTCATCTATTGGCAATGATGAGGGTAGAGTCGAGATATCGACCTTGCCTCGTACCAACGCTTTGGCACGCATTTTTTCGAGCATCTCTTCGCGTTTGCGCTCCTTATTTTGATTGCGAGTTGCCATCTGTTTGTGATATTTGTTATAACAAATATACAAAATATCGCCGAGAAACAAAAATAATTGCTACTTTTGCATCGTTAATTGGGATATTGTGATATTAAAAAAGCTAATAGCTAATGGCTAACGGCTAAAAGTTAATTCTATGACAGATTGGAAAGAGCGACTCGGAATGGTCTATTCGACAAATCCGGACTTTACATACGACTACGGCGAAGAGCAGGAGGCGGAAACGCTTGCCCCTGCACAGCAGAAGTTGCGCGTTTGGCGCGACACCAAAGGTCGTGGCGGAAAAGTTGCTACAATAGTGCGTGATTTTGTCGGCTCAACCGAAGATTTACAAAGTTTAGGTCGTCTTCTAAAACAGGCTTGCGGTGTGGGAGGTTCGGTCAAAGATGGCGAGATAATAATCCAAGGCGACCACCGCGACCGAGTTACGGCGCTACTTCTACAAAAAGGGTATTCGCAGACAAAAAAGGTTTAACGACAACGGGTGAAGGGGTTTATCAGACATACCGTAGTTGCCATTGTTGCGCTACTTGGTGTATATTCGGCATCGGCACAATACTACTCGTGGGGTGCCGATCCGACCTATATGCGCTGGCGCAAACTCAAAGGCGATAAGATTGATGTTATCTACCCCGACACAGCACGCACACAGGGCTACAAAATGATGTATTATGCCCGTGCCGTGCAACCGACCATCGATTTTGGCTATCGTCACGGCCCGATGAAGATTCCGTTTGTTATCCACCCCGAAAACTTCTCGTCAAATGGTTTGGTGATGTGGCTTCCGAAGCGTGTAGAGATTCTCTCCTCGCCGGCAGTAAACGGCTACTCGATGCCTTGGTTGAAACAACTTGCTGCACATGAGTATCGTCATGCCGTACAATACAACAACATCAACCGGGGCTTTGTTCGTGCTTTTAGTTACATACTCGGTCAGCAGAGTTCGACCATCGGACTGCTCTTTATGCCATTGTGGGGCTTGGAGGGTGATGCCGTGCTCTCCGAAACACAAATGTCCTCATTCGGTCGTGCGCTGCAACCCTCATTCACGATGCACTACCGCGCCATCGGCAACCCGACAAAGGAGCGAGGATACAATAAATGGTTCTGTGGCTCGTATAAAGAGTATATCCCCGACCACTACCAACTCGGCTACCAAATAACTGCATACGCCAACACTAAATACAACGAGAATATTTGGGATAAAATAGTTCGCTATGCCGTGCGAAATCCATATACATTTGCAACGACTTATGTTGCAATGAAGAAGTACTATGGTACATCTACCACAAAACTCTTCCGCGAAACATTTGCCGATTTGAATGACTATTGGAACTCCCTGCCATACCAACCAAATACCTCGACACAAATCTCTGCCAAGCGCAAAAAAGGTTACACAAAATACCGCTATCCGCAATATATCGACAAAGATATGGTCTTGTCGCTCTGCGAAACGCTCGACAAGCCCGATGCCTTTGTCGTAACGGATAGCAAAACGGGCAAGAGCCACCATATCGCCTATACGGGAGCTGTTTCGAGCCGCCCGAGTGAAGTTGTGGGAGGTCGTATTTGGTGGACAGAGTACCGCCGCAGTACCCTCTTTGCCGAGCGTATCAACTCGAAGCTCTGCTATATGGATTTGGAGCGAGGCAGAACTCGTACACTTAACCGTATGCAGAAGGTCCTATATCCAACCCCAATTTCCGAATATGAGTTGGCGTGGGTGGAGTATGCACCGAGTGGGGTGTATAGTATTGTGCGCGGAAATCCGAAACCTCGCCACGAAGAGGAGTATCTGCGAGTGGAAATCCCTTCGGAGATTGAGGTACACGGCTTGGCATACGACAACTACACGCACGCCTTGTACTTTATCGCCACAGACGATAGCGGAATGTGGCTCGGTAAGGTGGGCAGGGACAGAGATATAGAGCACATTACGCAAGGAGCATACATCACTATCAGCGACCTCCGTGCCAAAGATGGAGTTTTGTATTTCGGCTCAATTCAGTCGGGCAAAGACGAGGTGCATTGCTACGACCTTCGTACCTCGACCGAATACCGCATATCGGCTTCTACATACGGCTCATTTGCGCCGATGCCTGTCGAGGAGGAGAGGGTGTTGATGACCACCTACGACCGCTATGGCTACCATATTGCCGAGCAGGAGGTTAAGCGCGATACCTTGCCAAAAATAGAGTACTCGAAATTACCGATAAACCTTGTAAATCCGCAGCGCAAGCAGTGGAATACGGTAAATCTCGATACGGTGCGATTTATTGGCGCAGATTCGATGCTTCAAGCGGCAAAAGAGTTCGGACAGACGAAGCGCAAGGGTGTTAAGCCACTGCGCGATAAGAGATATAACGGTGCTGCTCACCTCTTCAATATCCACTCGTGGGCTCCGGTGTCGTACGACCCGTTCTCGTTGAGCGAGGAGGGTGCGTTAGACTTCAACCTTGGTGCGACAATAATGTCGCAGAACATACTCTCTACCGCCAGCGGCTATCTCACTTGGGGCTGGAACGCCAAAGAGGGAAATGTTTTCAAGGGTGCTTTCCGTTACTACGGCTTGGGTATAAATTTGAGCATCAATGCCACATACGGAGGTACACAACAACTCTATTCGGCATACACCTACCTCTATAATCCGATGAGCGGTCGCTACGAGGCGGTATTGCCGGGTGGAAAAGAGGAGTATGTGACCAACCCTATAACCGGCAAGCAGGAGTTGATATTGAACGAAGTGCCGGAACTTGGCAAATACTACAATGTTGGCGTTATGGCATCGCTACCTCTCTATTTTCAGGCGGGCTACCACACTCGCTATGTGCAAGTATCGGCAAGCTACAACTACTCGAACGGACTTGTGTCCAAGGTGGATAGACTCTCTGTCGAAATCGGTAAAGGTACAGTAAGCAACATCGCAAAAATTGGTTACAAAGAGGGAGTGCATCTATTGCAATTTGGCTGTGGCTACCAAGATATGGTGCAGTTGGCACACAAGGATTTTCTGCCAAAATGGGGACAGGTTATATCGCTCAACTATGCGCTTAACCCTGCGGATAACAACTTCGGACACCTTATTTCGGTCTATGGTAAGGCATATTTCCCGGGTGTGGCAAAACACCACTCGTTGTCGTTGGCTGCGGTCTATCAAACCTCGTTGAAGGGCTTTGATCGCGAAGATGCGCTGTCAAATCTTGCATTCCATTCCGGAAGGTTGGTGCCACGAGGATTCTACACCTCCGAAATAGAGAATCGAAACTATGTTGCCACCTCGTTGAACTATGCTCTGCCAATCTGGTATCCAGACCTCGGTTGTGCAGTTATACAGTTCAAGCGAGTGCGCCTAAACCTCGGATTTGACTACGCTTCGTTTGGCAATAAATTGCCATATATCGATGGCACAAATGGCGGTATCATTACCAAGGTCAAGCGCAAGCGCATATATTCGGTAGGAGGAGATCTCTCGTTGGACTTCAACCTTTTCCGTATGCCCGATTCGGGAACAACATCGCTAACACTATCAGTATATCAGCCATTCGTTAAAGGATTTGATAAAAAACCATTTGTATCGGTGGGTTTCGGTCTTCCGTTCTAACAAGATAAGAGTATGCAGACAAAGAAAAATACCGCTCGCAGAACTACCCGAAAAAGAGGAAATGCGACAAAGAAGAGGAGTACGACAAGAGTTGTCGTGAAATGGATGTGGATCGTGGCAATGACGCCCGTTGCTATACTTGCATTGATGCTTGCGCTGACGGCAGTAGGGGCATTTGGTCGTATGCCGTCATTCGAGGAGTTGGAGAATCCTAAAAGCAACCTCGCAACAGAGGTCTATGCCGACAATGGGCAGGTTATTGGCAGTTTCTTCGTGCAAAATCGTTCATATGTGCAGTATGCCGACCTCTTTCCGCAGGACTCGACCGCATTGCTCAATATCGCAGGGCATCAGTTGCCGCCACTTGCTGCGGCTCTTGTTGCTACGGAGGATGCTCGATTTTATACCCACTCGGGTATAGACCTCGTTTCGTTGGCGCGTGTAGGCGTTAAGACCATTGCCCTGCAACGCTCATCGCAGGGGGGCGGAAGTACCATCACACAGCAGTTGGCAAAAAACCTCTTCCCGCGTGGTAAGCGAGGTGAGGGAAAGATTGTCCGTACGGCAAAATTGGTAGTATCGAAGTTTAAGGAGTGGATTACCGCATTGAAGCTCGAATATAACTACACGAAAGAGGAGATTATCGCGATGTACCTCAACACCGTAGAGTATGGCTCGAACTCCTTTGGCATAAAGTCGGCAGCATCAACCTTCTTCGGCAAGACACCTGCGGAGTTAAACTTGCAGGAGGCGTCAGTTTTGGTGGGTGTTGTAAATGCTCCGACACGCTATTCGCCCGTGCGCAATCCTGAAAATGCTCTGCGCCGCCGCAATGTTGTCCTCAAACGAATTGCTACGGCAGGAGGTATCTCCGAGGCTCAATACGACTCGTTGTCGGCACTGCCTATCACACTGAACTATCGTCCCGTATCTCACAACTACGGTCGTGCAACCTACTTCCGCGAGATGTTGCGCCTGACGATGAATGCACAGCGACCTAAACGCCGTAACTTCTACACCACTTGGGACTACGAGCAGGCGTGCAAGGAGTATGACGAGAACCCGCTTATCGGTTGGTGTCACAAAAACCGCAAGGCTGATGGCTCATCTTACGACATATATCGCGACGGATTGAAGATTTACACCACCATCAACGCCTCAATGCAGGAGTATGCCGAGGCATCGGTGCAGAAGCAGTTGCAGACGGTAATTCAGCCTACAATGGATAAGCAGGTGCGTGAAACGAAAAAACTCTTCATCAACCTCACAGATAAGGAGGAAGAGGCTATCATCAAGCGTGCGATGCGCAACTCCGACCGCTTCCGCAATATGAAGTCGGCGGGCGTGAGCGACAAGGAGATATACGAAAGTTTTTCGAAAAAATGCGAGATGAAGGTCTTTACTTACGAGGGTGAGCGCGACACGCTGCTCACACCACGCGACTCTATTTTGCACCACAAACGCATTATGCGAGCAGCATTTGTGGCAATGGAGCCGCAGACAGGTCATGTCAAGGCGTATGTCGGAGGTCCTTCGTTCCAATACTTCAAGTACGATATGGCAAAGCAAGGTAAGCGACAGATTGGTTCTACCGTCAAGCCGTTTATCTACACCTTCGCTATCGACCACCTCGGTTTGACACCTTGTACGATGGTGCCAAATCTCCCCGTAACAATCGAAACGGCAGTGGGAGCTGCATGGTCACCAAAGGAGTCGGGAAATGTTGAGTATGATGGTGTTCTGCACCCATTGCGTTGGGGCTTGGCACACTCGCGCAACAACTACTCGGCGTGGATTATGAAGCAGGCAAAACAACCGGAAGCGGTGGCAGACTTTATCCACAATATGGGTATTTTGAGCTTTATAGATCCTGTATATGCATTGTGTGTAGGCTCGTTTGAGTCGAATGTTTACGAGATGGTTAGTGCCTATTCGACCTTCGCGAATGAGGGCGTATATAATACTCCAATCTTCGTAACCCATATTGAGGATAGACAGGGTAACCTAATATCATCTTTTACATCTTCCTCGCAAGATGCAATCAGCAAGGAGTCGGCATATACGATGCTTACGATGATGCAGAATGTTATCACACATGGTACAGGTCGCCGTATGGGTTGGGCGTTTAATATGCATGGTGTGGAGATAGCCGGAAAGACGGGTACAACAAACGAAAATCGTGATGCTTGGTTTATGGGTATTACGCCAAAACTTGTTGCCGGAGCGTGGGTTGGTGGCGAAGACCAATCGATACACCTCACTTCGAGCCGAGGCGAAGGCTCGGTTATGGCGTTGCCGATAGTGGGCGATTTCCTTCGTAGGGTGCATAGTGACCCGAATATAAATGTTGATAGAACAGATAAATTTGTTCGCCCTGCATTGTGGCAGGCGGTGGAGTGCGAAGATGCCGAGAGTCCCGCTGCCGCAGCAACAATGACACAAGACGAATTTTTCGAATAACGGAAAACGGAAAGCGGAAAGCGGAAAACAAAAAAGCCAAAGCGCTCCCCATAAAGCGAACGAAGTGAGCACCCCCAGTAAGGGCGGAACGCCCGCCCCCAGTAAACCCCAGAAAAGGCTGCGCCATGATCACGCTCGGAGTTCGGAAAACAAAACAAATACAAACAAAACAAAAAATATAACTTAAATAACAACGAATTATGAAGGTAGCCGTAGTTGGCGCAAGTGGCGCCGTAGGACAAGAGTTCTTGAAAATTTTAGACGAGCATAACTTCCCTCTCGATGAGTTGGTACTGTTTGGCTCATCTCGCAGTGCAGGACAAACACGAACTTTTCGTGGCAAGGAGATTGTAATCAAGGAGTTGCAACACAATGACGACTTCAAGGATATCGATTTGGCTTTGGTATCGGCAGGTGGTGCTATTTCGCGCGATTATGCCGAAACAATCACAAAATATGGTTGTTTGATGATTGACAACTCATCGTGCTACCGTATGGACAACGATGTGCCGTTGGTTGTGCCGGAGGTAAATGCCGAAGACGCACTGAATGCTCCACGCCGCATTATCGCAAACCCAAATTGTACAACAATCCAGATGGTTGTGGCGTTGAATGCTATCGAGAAGTTGTCGCACATCAAGCGTGTGCATGTTTCGACCTATCAGTCGGCAAGTGGCGCAGGTGCGCAGGCAATGGCGGAGTTGGAGGCACAACACGCATCGCTGGCAAATGGAGAGGAGCCAAAAGTTGAGAAGTTTGCTTATCAGTTGGCATTCAATGTGATACCGCATATCGATGTTTTCACCGATAATGACTACACCAAGGAGGAGATGAAGATGCATAACGAAACCCGCAAGATTATGCACTCGGACTGCTCGGTGTCGGCAACATGTGTGCGCGTTCCCGTTATGCGTGCCCATTCGGAGAGTATATGGGTTGAGACCGAGCGACCAATCTCGCCGGAGGAGGCTCGCGAGGCATTTGCTAAGGCTCAGGGTGTTGTCGTTGTGGATAATCCGGCAGAGAAGGAGTACCCTATGCCGTTGTTTATCGCCGGTAAGGAGCCAGTCTATGTTGGTCGTATCCGCAAGGATATAACTTGCGAGAATGGCTTGTCGTTCTGGTGTGTTGCCGACCAAATCAAGAAGGGTGCAGCCTTGAATGCAGTACAGATTGCCGAATGGTTGATTGCCAAGGGTGTTTTGCGCTAAATGGCGGAAAATGCCACATAAATTTTGTGATTTAATATATTTGCTATAACTTTGCACGATTTAGCACGCATACGCGCGCGAAAAAGAGAAGGGGTTTATGTTGAAGTTACGCTCTAAAACTATCTTTTTGACACTATGTTTTGTGTTGGCTGCGGGATTGGCTTATGCCAAGTCCGAGAAGATTAGCTTGCGCGAAAAGATGGAGAAGGGAAAGAGGGTGAGCGTTCACAGTGTCATCAAGAGTGGTGACCCCGAACTCATCTACTCGGAGGGAGTTAAATACTACGAGCGCGAGAAGTGGAAGCAGGCGGGAGATTTGTTCGAGGCGTGTCAGGCATACTATGTCGGCGATGTGAAAGAGGACTCCATAGCATTCTTCTCGGCAAGAAGCCGATTCAAGGACCGTGATTATAGTGTTGCTACCACGCAACTTGACGAGTTCCGCCGTAAATATGGTCGTAGCGTATTTATCGAAGATGCCGAGGCTATGTTGGCGATGTGTCACTACTATCTTGCACCCGGACCTACGCGCGACCAGACAATTACGGGTGAGGCGATAATTGCCTTTTCGGAGTTTATCGAGCGATATCCGAACTCGAAGCGTGTGCCGGCATTTACAGACCTTATCAAGGAGCTGACCGAGCGTTTGAAGGAGAAGGCATACCTCAATGCCTACACCTACTACAAGATTCAGCGATATAAGTCGGCAGTGGTGGCGTTGCGCAATGCACTGAAACTATACCCCGACACTCCACACCGTGAGGATATTCTCTACCTTATTGCAGTGTCGAACTATCGATTGGCTCACAACTCCATCGAGGATAAACAGGGAGAGCGATATCTGAATATGCTCGATTCGTACTACTCGTTCATTAACGAATTTCCCGAATCAAAACATCGCAAAGAGTTGGAACGCTACACCAAAGAGGCAAAAGATTATTTAGACAAAAATAACATAGACAAACAAAAATAAAAAGATGGAAATTAAGAAGAACATTCCGAACAACACTGTAACTCGTAAACTCGTTGATTTCGACCACGAGACAGGTAATGTGTACAAGAGCATCAATGTTATTGCCCGCCGTGCAAACCAGATTGCAGCAGAGTTGAAGAGCGAGTTGAATCGCAAACTCTCGGACTTCTCGTCACCTTCCGATGGTATGGAGGAGACCTTCGAGAACCGCGAGCAGATTGAAATCTCTCGCTACTACGAGCGTCTTCCAAAGCCGGTGATTATCGCTACGGAGGAGTACCTCGATGATGAGATATATTTCCGTGACGGAAAAGAGTAGAAGCCGTCTAACAAGGTGATTTAGGCGTTATGCTTCGGTCGTTGAGTGGCTCACATACGCCAAGTATGCTCCGCGCTCAACGCCTCGCACGCCTTGAAATCCCTCTTGTTATACAACTCCTAATTGCGGAAGATAGACTTTTTACTAAAAGTTTTTAGAAAATGTTAAAGGGCAAACATATTCTGCTCGGTGTGACAGGTAGCATAGCGGCATATAAGGCGGCTATGCTTTGTCGTCTTTTGCGTGTAGCAGGAGCAGAGGTCAAGGTAGTGATGACTCCGACAGCCAAGGAGTTTATCACTCCCGTTACAATGGCTACTTTGTCGAAAAATCCTATCGCCGTAGAGTTCTACAACCCTGAAAATGGCGATTGGCACTCACATATCTCGATGGGCGAGTGGGCGGATTGCTACTTGATAGCACCGGCTACGGCTAATACTATCGCCAAGATGGCATACGGCATAGCCGATAATCTCCTGCTTACAACCTACCTCTCGGCTCGTTGCCAAACGGTGGTTGCGCCTGCTATGGATTGCGACATGTTCTGCCACGAGGCTACACAGGAGAATCTTGCAAAGTTGCGCGAGCGCGGAGTTATCGTCTTGGAGTCACCCGAGGGCGAGTTGGCAAGCGGACTTACGGGCAAGGGGCGTATGATGGAGCCGGAGCAGATTGTTGAGGCTATCAACGACCTCTTCAAGGCAAAGCAGACCTTGTCGGGTAAGCGTGTGATGGTTACCGCGGGTGCGACAATTGAGGCGATAGACCCTGTGCGTTATATCTCGAATCACTCGACCGGAAAGATGGGCTACGCCATTGCCGATGCGTTGGCAAAGCGAGGTGCAGAAGTGGTTTTGGTAAGCGGTAAGACTACTTTGGTTGCGCCGCAGAGCGTGCGCCGTGTAGATGTGCTGTCGGCAGAGGATATGTACAACGCTGCGGTGGCAGAGTTCGAGCAGTCGGATTGCGCTGTGATGTGTGCCGCGGTTGCGGACTATACTCCTGTGGAGGTTGCGACCAACAAAATCAAGAAGAGTGAAGATTCGTTCTCACTCGAACTGCGCAAGACGAAGGATATAGCATTCGAGTTGGGAAAGGTGAAGGGCGACCGCAAAATTGTGGGCTTTGCCCTCGAAACTGATAATGAGCAGTCGAATGCCGAAGAGAAGTTGCGCAAGAAAAACCTCGACCTTATCGTCTTGAACTCGTTGCGAGATAAGGGTGCAGGCTTTGGTTGCGACACCAACAAGGTCACTTTCATTGACGCTTCGCACCGTGAGGAGTTGCCACTGCTGTCGAAATCGGAGGTTGCCGAGCGCATCGCAGATAAAATTGAAGAACTTTTAAGATAGATAGGCTGTGCTACGGAGATTGGTTGTTGAGAACTACGCTCTTATCGAGCATCTCGAAATCGAGTTTGACTCCTCGCTCAATATTATTACGGGCGAAACGGGAGCCGGAAAGTCGATTTTGATGGGTGCTTTGGCGTTGTTGCTCGGAGCCAAGAACGACAGCACAACCATTAAGGACAACTCGCGCGCTTGTATTGTAGAGGGCGAGTTTGATATTGCCCGACTTGGCTTGGAGGAGGCTTTTGCGGAGTTGGATATCGAGTACGACCACGAAACCATTATCCGCCGAACAATATCGCCAAGTGGCAAGAGTCGCGCCTTTGTAAATGACCAGCCGGTACAACTCACCGACTTGAAACAACTCGGAGCCTATCTGATAGATATCCATTCGCAACACCAAAACCTTATCCTCTCATCGCCGCAATTCCGTATTCGTGCCATCGACACCATTGCGGGCAACAGCGAATTGCTTGCGGAGTATGGCAAGGCTTTTATCGCTTTGCAGGAGGCAAAACACGCCCTGTCGGAGTTACAGCAGGCGGCAAAGCGCAATGCCGATGAGGAGGATTGGCTGCGCCATCAGGCGGAGGAGTTGTGCGGAGCAAATCTTCGTGTTGGCGAAGTGGAGGAGTTGGAGCAGGAGTTGCGCACACTCGAAAATGCCGATAGCATAAGCGAGGCGTTGCAGCGTGTAACACAGTCGCTTGACGAAGATGTTACAGGCGTTTTAACAGCTCTTCGAGAAAGCGAAAATGCGCTGCGCCGAGTATCCGAAAACTACGCTTCGGCACAAGAACTTATCGAGCGCATACACTCTGTATCTGTGGAGTTGAAGGATATTTCAGCGACAACATCATACGATTTGGAGCGTATAGAGGCAAACCCTGAACGCCTTGATGCGGTAAATTCGTGCCTTGACCTTATCTACACACTACAAAGAAAACATCGTTGCGAGGGCATTTCCGAACTGATTGCCCTGCGTGATAAATACACCGAACAACTATCTGCCATTGAGCATAGTGATGAGTTACTTGCCGAGGCAGAGGCAAAGGTTGCTGAGTGCGAAAAAGTAGCAACCTCACTCGCTGTGAAGTTGCACGACAGCCGTGTGAAGGCTTCGCCGGCATTTGCAAATGCGGTGGTTGCAATTCTGCAAAAAGTGGGCATGGCAGATGCCAAGTTCAAGATTGCCGTAACACCATGCACCCCGACATCTTCGGGTGCAGATACGGTCGATTTTCTCTTCTCGGCGAACGCTTCGGTCGAGGCTCGACCAATCGAGAAGATTGCTTCGGGCGGAGAGTTGTCGCGCGTGATGTTGGCACTGAAAACCACTCTTGCACGACACCTTGCACTGCCGACAATAATCTTCGATGAGATTGATACGGGCATTTCGGGTCGTACTGCCAACGATGTGGGCGATATTATCAGCAGCCTTGCCGAGTCGATGCAGGTTATCGACATCACCCATTCGCCGCAGGTGGCATCGAAGGGCTCGCGCCACTTCCTTGTCTATAAGGAGCAGAGTCGTACCCATATTCGACCTCTCTCCAACGAGGAACGCGTGGAGGAGATTGCCAAGATGCTCTCTGGCGACACTATCACAGATGCTGCATTGGCGCAAGCAAAGCACCTTCTCTCATTATAACTCTTTACACAATGAAACACTTGGCTCAAATAATGGCTCTCATTGTGGTTGTACTCCTCGTTTCGTGTGAGAACAACACTATTTTGCGCCAAACCGAGCCTATATATAACCCTCGCTATGCAGAAGGCTTTTCGATAGAGTGCGATAAGGCAAGTGGCGAGGTGTTGTTATGCGTCAAAAACCCTTGGCAGGGGGCAGAGAATATCTGCTACTATTATCCGATAGATACACTTGCGCCGGCACAGCGCATTGTAACAATGTCTTCAAGCCACGCTGCTATGCTCGATGCGGTAGGGTGTTCTGACCGCATTGTGGGATTGTCGGGTTGTCGATTTGTATATAACTCGAATCTGTGCAAAAAGATTGCAGAGGGTAAAATTGGCGAAGTAGGCTACGACTCCAATTTCGATTTCGAGAAGATTCATTCGCTACGAGCAGATGCAGTATTGCTTTACGGCGTGTCGGGCGAAGCGAAGATGATAACCAATAAGCTCGATGAGCTTCGTACACCTTATATATATATAGGCGAGTACCTCGAAAACAACCCTCTTGGCAAAGCGGAGTGGGTGGTAGCACTTGCCTATCTGTGTGGTGTTGGCGAGCAGGGCAAAGAGTTTTTCAAAGGGGTTGAGGAGCGATACAACGCTCTCTGCAACCAAAAGCACTGCTCGGCATATCGCCCTTATGTAATGCTTAACCTGCCCTATCGCGACAGTTGGTTTATGCCACCTCGCAACAGTTATATGGTGCAACTTATCGAGGATGCAGGAGGAACCTATATTTTAACGGAAAACGAAAAACGAAAAACGGAAAACGGAAATACCTCAACTCAATCCACTCCGATTTCGTTGGAGGAGGCGTTGGTGTTGGCGATGAAGGCGGATTTCTGGATAAACCTCGGACAGATATCCTCGAAGGAGGAGTTGTGCGCTGTGGCACCTCGCTTTGCAGGGGTTGATGCCGTGAAGTTTGGTCGCATATACAACAATACAAAACGAACAAACGAGAGTCGTGGTAGCGACTTCTGGGAGTCGGGTTGTGTTCGCCCCGATTTGATACTTGCAGACCTTGTAAAAATTCTGCACTACGAAGCCCCAACAGACTCACTATACTACTATAAAAAGATGGAGTAATGCGTAACCACTCGACCATACTATTCACTCTGCTTGCCGTACTCTGTGCGGTGCTCTTTGTGGTGGATATTGCCGTAGGCTCGGTGGCTATACCTCTCTCGGAGGTGGTGTCGGCTCTATTTGGCAATGGCTCTGCGGAGGTGCGCAGTATCGTACTCGATATCCGTCTTGTGCGAGCCATAGTTGCCGTTTTGGCGGGTGCGGCACTCTCGGTCAGCGGCTTGGAGATGCAAGTACTGTTCCGCAACCCGTTGGCAGGACCTTATGTCTTGGGTGTCTCGGCAGGTGCAAGTTTCGGTGTTGCCCTGTTTCTACTTGGTGCGCCAATTCTCGGCTTAACAATATCACCCGCAATACAATCCATTGGTACAGCAGGAGCAGCGTGGATTGGTGCTGCCGTGGTACTGATGATGGTTGTAGCTCTTTCGCACCGCATCAAGGATATAATGGTGATGCTTATCCTCGGCATGATGCTCTCCTCGGGCGTAGGTGCCGTGGTCGAGATAATGCAATATTTCAGTAACGAAGCCTCGCTCAAATCCTATGTTGTATGGACTATGGGCTCGTTGGGCGATGTTACCGCCACACAACTTGCTGTGCTTGCTCCGATTGTCGTTGTAGGCTTGGCAATGGCAGTGGCTACCATAAAACCGATGAATATGTTGCTTGCGGGTGAACGATATGCCGCTTCGATGGGTTTGAATATCTCCCGTTCACGAACACTTATCCTCATCTCGACAACCCTCTTGGCGGGAACAATCACTGCATTTTGTGGTCCTGTCGGCTTTGTCGGTATCGCCGTACCGCACATCGCCCGAATGTTGTTCCGTTCGGCTGACCACCGCACGCTCCTCCCTGCGACAATTTTGTCGGGCGTAGTGATGATGCTTGTGGGGGATATTTTAGCTAAATATTTTGTATTGCCAATAAATACCATCACTGCGTTGATGGGTATTCCGATTGTTGTATATATAGTAACACGCCGCCGATGATACGCCTCGAAAACATATCGCTATCGTATGGCTCTCGCACCATTTTGCAAGATGTGTCGCTACATCTACGCGCGGGCGAGTTGTGCGCACTTGTTGGTCGCAATGGTGCGGGAAAGAGCACATTGTTGCGGGCTTTAACCTCAAACAGAGATGTGATTGTTAATGGTTCATCGCTCGGCAATATGTCGGCAGAGCAGTTGGCACAGAGCGTGGCAATAGTTACTACGGAGCGTATCCGCATCGAAAACCTCTTGGTCGAAGATTTGGTCGCTATGGGGCGTGCGCCATATACCAATTGGGTGGGACATCTGCAAGATATCGACCGTGAAATAGTTCACAAGGCTATCGAGGCGGTGGGAATGGGCGATTTTGTTGGTCGCGACACCTCCTCTTTGTCCGATGGAGAGTTACAGCGAGTGATGATTGCTCGTGCCATAGCGCAGCAGACACCTATAATTTTGCTCGATGAACCTACCGCTTTTCTCGATATTCCGACACGCTTCGAGGTGTGTCGCCTGCTTGCTGACTTGGCACATCGTGAAAACAAGTGCATACTCTTTTCCACGCACGATATAGACTCGGCTATGCCCGTATGCGACACTTTCGCCATTATAGAGCATTGTGGGTTGAAAAAATATGCAACAAATGATGCAGTTGAGGAAATTGAACGACTATTTAAGAGGTAGTTTCAATTTTTTTATTAACTTTGTACTCAAACAATTACTAATACTTACTAAACTATGAAAAGAATCTTTACTATCGCAGTTATGTTGGTTACATTCATAACCACATTTGCAGCGCAACCTCGTGCCGAGTATCCTCGTCCGCAATTTGAGCGTAGCGAGTGGGTAAATCTCAACGGCGAGTGGACCTATGAACTTGACCTTGTGAACACCGGCTTTGACCGTAAACTCTACCAAAGTCAGGGCTTTGGCGACAAGATTATTGTGCCTTTCTGCCCTGAAAGCAAACTCTCGGGCGTAGAGTACAAGGATATCATCACCGGTATCTGGTATCACCGTACAATTCAAGCTCCTGCCGCTTGGAGTGGCAAGAAGATTATGTTGCATTTCGGTGCTGTATATTATGAGACAGAGGTATATGTTGATGGAAACTTCGTTGGTCGCCACTTCGGAGGTTCGTCACCATTCGCTCTCGATGTTACAAAGTATCTCGCAGACGGCAAGGCTCACAACCTCGTAGTTCGTGCCAATAGTGACCTTCGTTCTAAGGTACAAGGCTCGGGTAAGCAGTCGTTGAGAGGCTACTCTTACGGTTGTGTATATACCCGCACAACAGGTATCTGGCAGACAGTATGGATGGAGGCAACCAATGACTACTCCCTTGACTATGTGCAGGTTATTACCGATATCGACAACCACCAAGTAGTCATTACTCCGCGTTACTATACCGCTACGGCATCTAACACTCTTACCATCAATATCAAAGACGGCGCAAAGGTGGTTGCAAAGAAACAGGTGGCACAGGTAGAGGGTATGCCAATCGTTATTCCGTTCAAGAAGTATCAGACATGGTCGCCTGAAAACCCTAAACTCTACGATGTGGAGTATATCATCAGCGACAAAGATGGCAAGGTTCTCGACCGTATCTCTTCATACCTCGGTATGCGCAAAGTTCACATTGACGGCAACAAGGTATATCTCAACAACAAGCCATACTACCAGCGTTTGGTGCTCGACCAAGGTTACTATCCCGATGGTATTTGGACGGCTCCGAGCGATGAGGCATTGAAGCACGATATCGAGATGTCGATGGCAGTAGGTTTCAATGGCGCACGCTTGCACCAAAAAGTGTTCGAAGAGCGTTTCCTCTATTGGGCAGACAAACTCGGTTACCTTGTATGGGGAGAGTATTCTAGTTGGGGCGTAGAGGTTGGTTCTCCAATAACAGCTCGCAACTACCTCTCGGAGTGGCAGAGCATTATCGTTCGTGACCGCAACCACCCTTCGATTGTCACTTGGACTCCGCTGAATGAGGCATGGCATCCCGATACCGTACAATACCCTCGTTTTGTAAAGGACCTCTACGACCTCACCCATGTAGTGGATCCAACCCGACCTGTAAACACCGTAAGTGGCGGTATTATTACCAACGAGTACGATATCTGTACAATGCACAACTACGAGCAAGATGGCGAGAAACTCAAAGCGAAGGTGTATAACCCTGAGACCGGAGCATTCTACCACTACTCCGCAAGCAAAATCCCTAAATCTAATATGTCTAGCGGCTGCCCTACAACCGGAGATTTGGCAACCAAAGCACCATTCAAGCAGGCGGTATATGATGGTAAGCGCCCATACATCTTCGATGAGTTCGGAGGTATCAAGTGTTTGGAGGCTAATCCTAAGAAGGATACTGACCGTACCAGCTCGTGGGGATATGGCAAATCGGCTCTTACAAAAGAGGACTTCTACAAGCGTTTGGAGTCGCAGGTTAATGCGTTGCTCTCTCTTAGCGATAAGGTTTGGGGTTATTGCTACACCCAGCTCACAGATGTTGAACAAGAGGAGAATGGTATCTATCTATACGACCGCACACCAAAATATGATGCAGCTCGTTTGAAGGCTATCTTCGGTAAAAACCCCGCAAAATAATTGACAGTTGATAATTGACAATTGACAATTATAGGTAAGAAGCTGTCTAACAAGGTGATTTCTGCGTTATACTCGTGTTCGAAATCCTCACATACGCCAAGTATGCTGCGGTTTCTCACACTTCGCAAGCCTTGAAATCCCTCTTGTTATACAACTTCGAGCAAAATGGGAGTGTCT
>JAZQHQ010000021.1:0-15653 GCA_045540675.1 Alistipes sp.
ATCATTCGCAGAGGGTCATCGGAGAATGTTATATCGGGGTCGCACGGGGTGCAGATTATGCAATCTTCGAGGTCGTACATTCCGTCAAACGGGTCCACCAACTCGCCAAAGGTCTTGCCATTGAGCGACCACGCCATAGCGTTTATCGTAAAGTCGCGGCGGCGTTGGTCATCTTCGATTGTACCATCTTCGACATGCGGCTTGCGAGAGTCGGGCGAGTAGGACTCCTTCCTTGCCCCCACAAACTCCACCTCGTAGCCATCGGCACGCAACATTGCCGTTCCGAAGGTCTTAAAGACCGACACTTTGGTTTTTAGTTCCCTACCGAGTGCTTCGGCTATCTCAATACCGCTACCCACAACCACCACATCTATATCGGTGCAAGGGCGGTGCAGATAGTAGTCGCGGACATATCCACCCACAACATACGCCTCCACACCTCGTTCATCAACAAGGCGTGAAATTCTCTTAAAAATCGGTAGTTGCAGTGGGTTAGTCATTGTTTTTAGCTTTTTCGTTTTTTGAACTCTTACCATTATCACGGCGCAACGATTTCTAGGGGCGCAGTCTGCGACTGCTTTATGGGGGCGGGCGTTCCGCCCTCTATGGGGGCGCTCACTCCGTTCGCTTTATGGGGTGCGCTGAAAGTTTTCCGTTTTCCGCTTTCCGTTTATTTAAGGCATCTGCGATAAAGCTGCACTGTATTTTCCAAGCCGTAGTAGAGGGCATCGCTAATCAAGGCATGACCTATCGAAACCTCATCGCACCAAGGAATCTGCTCGGCAAAATATTGCAGATTTTCGAGCGAAAGGTCGTGACCTGCGTTTAAGCCAAGTCCGCACTTGCGAGCCTCCTCGGCAGCGGCGATATATGGAGCAATGGCAGCCTCTCTATCTGCCTTGTAATTAGTAGCATACGCTTCGGTGTAGAGTTCTACTCGGTCGGCACCGCAAGTGGCTGCTCCGGCAACCATTTCCGGCTTCGGGTCCACGAAAATCGAAACGCGAATACCCTTCTCATGGAAGCGCTTCGTGATATCGGTCAAAAACTCCTTGTTGGCGATGGTATCCCAACCTGCATTTGAGGTTATGGCATCAACGGCATCGGGTACAAGCGTTACCTGTGCCGGCACAACCTCCAAAACCAAATCCACAAACGAGCCAATCGGATTACCCTCGATATTCAACTCGGTCGTGATAACCTTTTTCAACTCGCGCACATCGGAGTAGCGGATATGGCGTGCATCGGGGCGTGGGTGTACGGTTATTCCCTCGCCACCAAAACGCTCAATAGCAAGTGCTGCGGCAACCACATCTGGGGTATTTCCGCCACGCGAATTGCGAATTACCGCAATCTTATTTACATTTACGCTCAACTTTGTCATAAAAATCGCTATATTTGCAGATGGATTTTGCACACTTTGCGCCAAAATCGATGTAAAGTTAATTAATTTCGCCGAAATAAAAGATGAAAATTATACTTTTTTCACGAAAAGGCATTGCGCTTCGCACCGAGGATATTGACGAAATCTTCGGAGCCATAGAGCGTTACGGATTCGACTATGCCATAAATAGGGCGTTTGCCGAAAATATCGAGGAGCATACTTCGCGTATAATTACGACCGAATTTATCTATGACGGAGAGGTAGGTGAACAACCAACCGACTCGGTGATGGTCTGCTATGGTGGAGATGGCACACTGCTTGAAGGAGTGCATCGCCTCAACGGAACAGATATTCCGGTAGTGGGTATCAATGGCGGACACCTCGGATTTTTGGCTCTTGCACCTCGCGAGAATATCAAAGAGGTTTTCGATGGTATTGCCTCGAAAAAACTCAACTTGGAACAGCGCGATATGCTCTGCATCGAAGGTGTCGGCGATACCAAACTCTATGCTCTGAACGAGGTGGCGGTACAGCGTCTTGGAGCAGCGATGATTTCGGTTGAGGCGGCAATTGACGACAATACCGTTTCGACCTACAATGGCGATGGTGTAATCATCTCAACACCAACGGGTTCAACGGCCTATTCGTTGAGTGCAGGAGGTCCGATTGTTGCCCCTTCGTGCCACTCGTTCCTGCTCACTCCGCTTGCTCCGCATAACCTCACGATGCGACCTATCGTAATGCCCGATTCAAGCGTAGTGAAGTTGCATATTGACACTCGTGGCAACGATGCCTCAATTTCGATAGATAATCGCACTTTCAAGATAGCGAACAACGCCATTTTGACCATCAAAAAGGCAAAAAGGTATATCCGCCTCGCTGTGCCACACAATATTTCGTTCTTCGATTCGTTACGAAATAAGATGATGTGGGGAGTGGACATAAGATAAACGGGAAAATAGATAGGAGTTAGGAGATAGGAGTTAGGAGAGAAAAATAATTCTTCATTCTTAATTCTCAACTCTTAATTTTTAATTTTTAATTAAAGTTTGTATATTTGCGCCCTATATGGGTAATGGAGAGAAAATACCGACACACATTGCTATCATAATGGACGGCAATGGTCGCTGGGCAAAGGCGAAAGGCAAAGAGCGTTACGAGGGGCATATTGAGGGTGTTGCCTCAGTGAAAGCTTGCATTAAGGCTGCCCGTAAGCGCGGTGTGCGCTACCTTACACTTTACGCCTTCTCGACCGAGAATTGGGGACGACCGCAGGCGGAGGTTGATGCGTTGATGCAACTCTTCTGCAAGAGCGTAACAAAAGAGACACCCGAACTTATCGAACAGGGTGTTCGAGTGCAGATTATTGGTCGCCGTGACCGCTTTTCGGAGGAGGTGCGTGAGCGATTACTGCATATTGAGGAGAGTACAAAGGGTGGCGATAAACTGACACTTGTGTTGGCATTCGACTACTCTTCGCGCGATGAGTTGGTGCGTGCAACCTGCGAGATTGCCGAGAAGGTCAAAAGAGGAGAGTTGAAGAGCGAGGAGATTAACGATGAGGTTATCGCAGCACATCTCGATACGGCAGATATTCCCGATCCTGACCTCATTATCCGTACAAGTGGTGAGTGCAGATTGAGCAACTTCCTGTTGTGGCAGGCTTCGTATGCCGAGATGTACTTCCCTCAAACGATGTGGCCCGATTTCCGTGGGGAGGAGTTCGATAAGGCGTTGGAGGTATACTCTTCGCGTGAACGCCGCTACGGATTAGTGAAATAGAAACGAATTTAAGAAGAATGATATTATTTATCAAAATAGTTTGTGTGTTGTCTGCCTTGCTGACCTCTTTGGTAGCAGAGGCACAAAATACACCTGCTTCCAAACCCGACAGTATAGCCGTAGCAGATGACTTTGTAATGCCTGAGAATGCCCCATATTTCAGTGGAGCAGATGATAAGATGTACCATCTTCGCAAGGTCAATATCCACGGAGTAAAGCATATCAATCACGATATTATTCGCTCCTCTTCGGGTTTGGTACCGGGAGATTCTATCTATCTTTCGGGCTCATTTATCCAGAATGCAATGATGCGCCTTTGGTCGCAAAGATATTTTGAGGATATTCAGATTGGTGCGACAATCGAGGGTGATAGTGTCGATTTGGAGGTTATGCTTCGCGAACGCCCACGAGTGATGAATTGGGCCGTAACGGGAGTGCCAAAGGGTAAGGCAAAAGACCTTATTGATGAGACTCTCAAACTCAAACGCGGTCACGAGCTATCCGACCACATCATGGACCGCAATATCAAACTCATCAAGGAGCATTACGCCGAAAAGGGTTTCCTTGATTGCGAGGTAGAGGTTAAAGTTGAGCCTGATACCGTAGTAAAGCAGGCGGTGAATGTAACCTTCGATGTAAAGAAAAATCAGCGCGTACGCATCGGAGAGATTATCTTCTCGGGCAATAAGGCTTTCGAGGCGAAGCGTCTTGCCCGCACATTCAAAAAGACTCACAAAGTAAGTCCTTGGTTTTGGCAAAAGACCAAATTCAACGAAGAGGAGTATGCCGAAGATAAGGAGTTGTTGCTCGACTTCTACAACTCGAAGGGTTATCGCAACGCCAATATCGTATCGGATTCGATATACAGAATGAACGAGAAGCGCCTCGGTATCAAGATAGAGATTGCCGAAGGCAACAAATACTTTATCCGCAATGTAAATTGGGTGGGTAACTCGAAATTCGATACCGAGATGTTGCAACGAATGCTCTCGGTAAAGCGAGGCGATGTTTACGATAAAAAGTCTATTCACAAGCGACTCGGTGTAGGCAAGGAGCAAAACCCTGATGATATGTCGGTATCATCGCTCTATCAGAACGATGGTTACCTGATGTCGCAAATCGAGCCTGCCGAGATTATCATCGGTGCCGACTCGCTCGACCTTGAAATCAAAATATTCGAGGGTAATCAGTTTACGATCAACAATGTGGGTATCACGGGTAACAACCGTGTAAATGACGAGGTTATCCGCCGTGAGTTATATACTCGCCCGGGAGAGTTGTACAACCGCGCCCTCATAATGCAGACTATTCGTACATTGGCAGGTATGCAGCACTTTAACGAGGAGGCTCTCGTGCCGGATATCAAGCCTGTATCGAACAATTTGGTCGATGTAAATTGGCCTCTCGAAGAGAAGGCTTCCGACCAATTCAATGTTGCAGCAGGTTGGGGCTCGGGTACATTTGTCGGCTCGATAGGTGTGACGCTGAACAACCTCTCGATACGCAATATGTTCAAGAAAGGCGCGTGGAAGCCATACCCAATGGGACAAAATCAACGCTTGTCCATCTCGGGACAGACCAATGGTACATACTATAAGGCTATCGCCCTCTCGTTCCAAGATCCATGGCTCGGAGGTCGCAAACCTAACTCATTTACTATTTCGGGACACCTCTCCGAGCAGAATAACGCCTACTATATCTGGCAGTCGGCAACTTCGTACTTCCGTTCTTATGGTATTTCGGTCGGATTGGGTAAGCGTTTGTCGTGGCCTGACCCATACTTCACATTCTACGGTGAGTTGGCATATCAGCACTATGGCTTGAAGAACTACTCTTCGTTCATTATGCAGAATGGTAAGGCAAATATGTTATCGTTGCGATTGGTGTTGGCGCGAAATTCGACCGACCAACCGATCTATCCTCGCCGAGGTTCGGATATTTCAGTGTCGTTGCAGATTACACCTCCATTCTCGGCTATGGACGGCAAGGACTACTCAAATCCTAATATGAGCGAGCAAGAGCGTTATCGTTGGAGCGAGTTCCACAAGTGGCAGTTCAAGGCGCAGTGGTTCCAAGCCCTCACACCAAACAATAATCTCGTATTGATGGCAAAGGCGGAGATGGGATTCCTCGGACACTACAACAAACATAAAATTTCGCCATTCGAGCGTTTCCAAGTCGGAGGTGATGGTATGTCGGGATATACGATGTATGGTGTCGATATCATCTCGTTGCGCGGTTACGAAGATGGTCAGTTGGACCCTGTGGGTAGCAACTACTCTATCGCCTACAACAAATACACCGTAGAGTTGCGTTACCCTGTAATTTTGAAACCTTCATCGCAAATATATGTCCTCGGTTTCTTGGAGGCAGGTAACGGATTTACATCGTGGAAGGACTTTGCTCCTTGGAAGGTTAAGCGTTCGGCAGGTCTTGGTGTGCGACTCTATCTCCCTATCGTAGGTATGCTCGGTATCGATTGGGGTTGGGGATTCGATCCACCGGCAGGCTCTACCAAGCGTAGCGGAAGCCAATTCCACTTCGTCATCGGACAGAGTTTCTAATTGCAAAGAGTGAGAGTGGCAATATATTTGAGGATAAAAGCGTTTGATATAATAAACAGAAGTAGTATGAAACGAGTTATTTTGATAGTAGTATTGGCGTTGGCAACTCTTGGAGTTGTTTCAGCACAGAAGTATTGCGTAATTGACAGCGAAAAGGTATTTAAGTCGCTCGATGAGTACAACAAGGCTCTCTCCACGCTCGATGAGTTGGGCAAGGCGTATCAAACAGAGGTTGATAACAGATATAAGAGCATAGAGTCGCTCTACAACAACTATATGGCGCAGAAGGCTTCGCTTTCGTCTTCAACTCGTGCAACTATCGAGAAACAGATATTAGAGAAAGAGGAGGCTGCACAGAAATATCAGCAGGAGGTATTTGGCGAAGATGGAACGCTAATGAAAAAGCGTGTAGAGTTGATTAAACCAATCCAGACCAAGGTCTTTGCAGCGATTGAGAAGTATGCCAAGGCAAATGGCTACGACCTCGTACTTGATAAGGCATCGAATGCCTCGATTTTGTACTATGGCAATGCATTGGACCATACAACGCAAATAATTGAAGAACTTAAAAAATAAGAACAGTATGAAAAGATTTTTGGGATTAACCCTTTTGGCGGTAGCAATGCTTGGAGTAAGCACCGCATCGGCGCAGAAGTTTGCGCGAATCAATTTGCAGGAGGTTGTTGTTGCGATGCCGGAGTTTGAGGAGGCACAGAAGAACTTGGAGGCTTTCGGAAAGGACTTGCAGGAGCAGATGGAGCAGATTCAGGTGGAGTTCAACAATAAGTTGGCAGACTTCCAGAAGAATCAGGCAACTATGGCAGCATCGGTAAAGCAGATGCGTCAGCAGGAGTTGGAGCAGTTGCAGCAGCGTTTCAGCGAGTTCCAGCAGATTGCACAACAAGATTTCCAGAAGAAGGAGGCAGAGTTGATTGAGCCTGTACAAAAGAAGGCAAACGATGCAGTAAACAAGGTTGCAAAGGCAGCAGGTTATATCGCGGTATTCAACACTTCGGTACCAAGCCTTGCATACTTCGATGAGGCGCAGCTCACCGATATCGCACCACTCGTAAAGAAGGAGTTGGGTATCGTTGAAAAGCCTGCTACATCACCGGCAAAATAGTTTGAATACCTTATAAATAAATATAAGCCTGTCTAACCAGCGCGGTTAGATAGGCTTATTTGTGTTTATGTGTTGAAATTACCGTACTGCTACGGCATCAATCTCAACCTTTGCCCCCATTGGGAGGGCTGCAACCTCATAGCACATACGAGCCGGCTTCTCACCCTCGAAGTACTCGGCATAGACAGCGTTCATCGCTGCGAAATCTTTGATGTCATCGAGCAATACGGTGGTCTTTACAATGTCCGAATAGTCCATTCCTGCCTCGTGGAGAATTGCACCAAGGTTGTCGAGCGACTGACGAGTCTGCTCCTCGATAGTTGCAGGCATAGTGCCTGTTGCAGGGTTGATCGGGAGTTGCCCCGAAACATAGAGCGTAGCCTCTGCATCAACGGCTTTGCGAGCTTGCGAGTAAGGACCTACTGCCTTTGGTGCGTTCTGTGCCGCAATAGTAATAATCTTTGTCATAACTGCTTAATATTGTAATTTTATAGTTTTCCGTTTGCAAGGTATTCTCCAATAATCAACGCTGCATCATAAACAAGGTCGGCACAAGGGCGTTTTTTGTAGTATTCCGCAGTGCGAGCCGATGGCGTAGGCTCATCTTTCAGACGGTCAAGACCGAGCAATGTTCGACAAACTATCGCGCCATTCTGCTTGCGGAAAGACTCGGCAAACTCCTGAACGAGTGTATAATTCTGCTTCTTGGCTGCGGCATTATCTGCGGTAGGGCAGGGTGAGATAAAACTTGCCAAAAAGGCCATTCCGCTAACCGCACCACACACCTCGCGCAATCGTCCCATTCCTCCTCCGAATGAGGCGGTGATGGTCGCAACCATCTGCTCGTCAAGGTCTGTTATATCGGCGTAAGCAAGAGCCACCGACTGTGCGCAGTTATACCCTTTATTAAAATACTCTTTGGCACGCAGTGCTCGCTCTTCGGCGTTGATTTTGAGGTTGTCCATCTCTAAAAAGATATAATTTGCAGTAAAGGTAGCGATTTTTTTGCAAGAAAATTTCAAAAACGGCAATAAAAAAGTAAATTTGTCGGTATAAAACCGAGATTATGGATATTTCACACAACGAAAAGGGCTTGGATTATGGCTCATTGATGAGTCGCCGTATTCGCCGTATATTGCTGGTATGCAACAGCTACGACAGCTATGCTCTCGAAGAGGATGGACGCATAGATGCCCGTATTCGACAGGAGTACAATGAACTCAATTTGAGTAATCCTCCTGCCATAATGCGAGTAGAGACTCCTACGGAGGCTCTTGCGTTGGTGGCACAGGGTGAGCAGTTCGACCTTGTGATGACGATGTATAATGTGGGCACTCTTGATGTCTTTGCATTTGCCGAGCAGATGAAGGAGTTGCAACCTGCTACGCCTATTGTGCTGCTGACAAACTCCACGAAAGAGATACACCGCCGTATCAGCGAAAATCGTACGACTGCGATAGATTATATCTTCTGCTGGAACAACTCCACCGACCTTATTATTGCCATCATTAAGTTGTTGGAGGACTCGATGAATGCCGAGCACGATGTGTTGGAGGTGGGTGTACAGACAATTATGTTGGTCGAGGACTCTATCCGATACTATTCGACCTACCTGCCGGCACTCTACAAGTTGGTGCTGCAACAAAATATCGCCTCTATCCGTGATGCGTTGAACGAAAATCAGCAGATTATGCGTAAACGCGCCCGCCCTAAAATTTTGATGGCTACGAACTATGATGATGCGGTAGCGTTGTACAAGAAGTATAAGCAGAATATGCTTGGCGTAATCTCGGATATCGGTTTTGTTCTGCACAAGAATGATGACCCTTCGACCGAGAAACTCGATGCGGGAGTCGATTTGTGTAATCTTATCCGAGAGGATAATCCCGAGATGCCATTTTTGATGCAGTCCTCGCAGGCCTCGATGCGCTCAGTGGCAGAGGAGTTGGGAGTGGGATTTATCGTTAAAAACTCGAAAACGCTGTTGCACGAGCTGAACGAATATATAGGTCGCGCTTGCGCTTTTGGTGATTTTGTGTTTACCGACCCCGATACTCACGAGGAGATAGTCCGCGCCCACGATTTGTATGGCTTGGAGCGAGTATTGCACTCGTTACCCGATGATATTCTGTGCCGAATGGCTAATACTACAAACCTCTCGAAGTGGCTCTTTGCGCGAGGTATATTTTCGCTCGGACACTCCTTCCGTGCGCTTACACCGGAGGCGTTCGCTGATATCAATGCCGTGCGTCATTTCTTGACCGATAGCATTCGAGATTACCGTATCAAGCAGGGTATAGGTGTAGTAGCACGATTTTCGCCCGAATCATTCAATGATGCAATATGGTTCTCGAAGTTGGGCAATGGCTCGCTCGGAGGTAAGGCGCGAGGCTTGGCTTTTATGAATCATATATTGCAGAAGTACAACTTTTATAGTAAGTGGGACGGAGTGCGCATACTCGTTCCGCGAACACTCGTTATTACGACCGAGTATTTTGACCGTTTTATCATCGAAAATGGCTTGCAATATGTTATCAATGCCGATGTCAGCGATGCCGAGATATTGTCGGAGTTTGTCGCTTCGGTATTGCCGCAGGAGCTGACAGATGCTCTGCGTGTATTTATCCGAAATGTGCGTAAACCGTTGGCAATTCGTTCATCATCGAAGTTGGAAGACTCCTATTATCAGCCATTTGCGGGCATCTATTCGACCTATATGATTCCGCACACCGAAAACGAAGATCAGGAGTTGCGACTGCTGTCGAAAGCGATAAAGAGTGTCTATGCTTCGGTATATTTCGCCTCTTCGCGTGCCTATATTACCGCCACGGCGAATGTGATTTCGGAGGAGAAGATGGCGATTGTTATCGAGGAGGTTTGCGGCTCTGAGGATAAAGGTTACTATTTCCCAACCTTCTCGGGCGTGGCACGCTCGTTGAACTTCTATCCGATAGGCTACGAAAAGCCCGAAGACGGAATAGCGAAGGTTGCATTCGGCTTGGGTAAGGCGGTAGTTGATGGCGAGCAGGTGTTGCGCTTCTCGCCAAAGTATCCGCAGAATATATTGCAGACCTCGGAGCCTGCACTCGCCATGCGCGATACACAACAGGTGATGTATGCGCTAAATTTGCAACCCGATAAATTCAAAACCTCGTTGGACGATGCCATAAATCTCGAAAAGATAAAGATTGCCGATTGTGCATCGTTCCGCAATATCAAACATGTCGCTTCGACTTGGGATATGCAAAATATGCGTATGAGTGACTCTTCGTTGGTAGATGGTATCAAGGTTGTGACTTTTGCAAATATACTTAAATACGGCTCATTCCCGTTGGCAGAGATTTTGGTTGAACTGCTTGCGATTGCCGAGCGTGAGATGAAGTGTTCGGTAGAGATTGAGTTCGCTGCCAATCTCGACAGGGGAGACCGATTTAGTATCTTCAATGTTTTGCAGGTGCGACCTATTGCTGATGGTGCGGCAGGCGCAACGGTGGATTGGTCGCAGATTGATACCTCCGATGCGCTCATATACTCGGAGAGTGCACTGGGAGTGGGTGTTGTAAATGATGTTTGCGATGTAGTTTATCTCCGCGAGGAGAACTTCAATCCTGCCTCGACCGAGAAGATTGCCGAAGAGGTTACGCACTTCAATGCCAAAATGCGCGAAGAGGGACGCGGATACCTCCTTGCAGGCTTCGGTCGCTGGGGTTCGAGCAATCCTTGGCTCGGAGTCCCCGTAAAGTGGAGTGATATCTCGGAGGCGAAGGTTATTGTGGAGTGTGGATTGGATAATTTCCGTATCGAGCCGAGTCAGGGAACACATTTCTTCCAAAATCTCACCTCTTTCGGTGTCGGCTATATAACGGTCAATCCGTATATGGGAGAGGATAAGTTTGATTTCTCCAAACTAAACGACATGCCTGCCACATACGAGAGTGAGTTTATTCGCTGTGTTCGTTTCGATAAACCACTCTATATATGTATTGACGGAGTTGGTAATAAGGCTATCGTAAAGTAGAGTGAAGGTGTCTGACTATTCACTGATAAAAAGTTTTCCGTTTTTCGTTTAAGTTAGTATCTTTGTGCCGTATGGAACAAGTTAGAGCGAAGAAGGCATTAGGTCAGCACTTTCTGACAGACCTTAATATAGCGCAGAAGATTTGCAACTCACTATCGGGAGGAACGCCCGACAACCCTGACAAGGTGTTGGAGGTGGGTTGCGGTATGGGTGTACTGACGCAATACCTGCTACGCCGTGAAGATATTGAGACTTATGGTGTTGATATTGACACCGAGAGTATCGCCTATCTCCACGCTCACTATCCCGATTTTACGCCTCGTCTGCGCGAGGGTGACTTCTTGAAGATGAACCTTGCAGAGTTTTTTCCGGAGGGTGTAAAGGTTATCGGAAACTTCCCGTATAACATATCTTCGCAGATATTTTTCAAGATTATCGAACATCGCAATCTCGTTCCCGAGTGTGTGGGAATGATTCAGAAGGAGGTCGCCGAGCGCATAGCCGAGAAGGAGGGCTCAAAGACCTACGGCATATTAAGTGTATTGTTGCAGGCGTGGTACGATATAGAGTATCTCTTCACCGTTTCGGAGAAGGTATTTAATCCGCCACCAAAGGTTAAGAGTGCCGTTATTCGCCTGCGCCGAAATGCCACAGCTACGCTCGATTGCGATGAACAACTATTTGTAAAGGTAGTAAAGGCTTCGTTTGGTCAGCGCAGAAAGATGTTGCGCAACTCGTTACGCTCCGCCTTTGGTGACTTTGGAGGTTTGGAGCACCCATTCTTCACCAAGCGTGCCGAGCAGTTGTCGGTCGCTGACTTTGTGGAACTTACCAAATGGGTCGCAGAAAACAGATAGCAAAGAGCATCTTGATTACGGTTGATAGAGGGAGGGCAAAAGTCCTCCCTCTGTTAGTAAACTAACAGCCGAAAATTTTGTTTTGTTCATTTGGAATAGCTAAATTTGTATGCGCAAAATGGGATTTTGCTCGATTTGGGGGCTAAAATGTTCTTTTTTGCGTGCTATTTGCAGACAGAATTTTCAAAAAAAACAACAAATACAAAAACATAAAGTTATGGCAGAAAAGAAATTTATTACCTGTGACGGTAACTATGCCGCAGCGCATATTGCGTATATGTTCTCGGAGGTTGCCGCCATCTATCCTATCACGCCATCTTCAACAATGGCAGAGTATGTTGATGAGTGGGCAGCACAAGGTCGCAAAAACATCTTCGGCGAGACCGTTAAGGTTGTCGAGATGCAGTCGGAGGCAGGTGCTGCGGGTGCAGTACACGGCTCATTACAGGGCGGTGCTTTGACATCTACTTTCACCGCTTCGCAGGGATTGTTGTTGATGATTCCTAACATGTACAAGATTTCGGGAGAGTTGCTTCCGGGTGTATTCCATGTTTCAGCGCGTGCATTGGCTGCACAATCGCTCTCAATCTTCGGCGACCATCAGGATGTTATGGCTGCTCGTCAGACAGGCTTTGCACAGTTGGCTACTTCGTCTGTTCAGGAGGTTATGGATTTGGCAGGTGTCGCTCACATCGTAGCGTTGAAGTCGCGTGTTCCGTTCCTTCACTTCTTCGATGGCTTCCGCACTTCGCACGAGATTCAGAAGGTGGAGTTGATGGACGAGGCTTCGCTCACAGCATTGTTCGACCGTGAGGCGTTGAAGCAGTTCCGCGAGCGCGCTCTCAACCCTGAGAAACCTGTAACCCGTGGTACAGCACAAAACCCTGATATCTACTTCCAGACTCGCGAGGCTGCAAACAAGTTCTACGATGCAGTGCCTGATATGGTGGCAGAGACTATGGCGGAGATTTCGAAAATCACAGGTCGTGAATACAAGCCATTCGTATATTACGGAGCAGCAGATGCTGACCGTGTAGTTGTAGCAATGGGCTCGGTAACCGAGACTTTGAAGGAGTGCGTAGATTTCTTGAACGAGCGTGGCGAGAAGGTTGGTGTTGTAACCGTACACCTCTATCGTCCATTCTCGGCAAAATACCTCTTCAATGTATTGCCAAAGAGTGTTAAGACTCTCTGCGTTCTCGACCGCACCAAGGAGCCGGGAGCAAATGGCGAGCCTTTGTACCTCGATATCGTAGATGCATTCTACGGACACGAGTTGCAGCCACAGATTATCGGTGGTCGCTATGGTCTTTCATCGAAGGATACCACCCCTGCACAGATGTTGGCTGTATTTGCCAATATGGCACTTTCGACTCCAAAGAACCACTTTACCGTTGGTATCGTAGATGATGTTACGAATCTCTCGTTGCCTGTTGGCGAGGAGATTTCGATGGCAAAGGAGGGTACTTTTGAGGCGTTGTTCTTCGGTTTGGGTGCTGATGGAACAGTTGGTGCAAACAAGAACTCGATTAAGATTATCGGTGGCTCGACCGACAAGTATTGTCAGGCATACTTCTCGTACGACTCGAAGAAGTCGGGAGGTTACACCTCTTCGCACCTTCGTTTCGGTGACAAGCCAATCACTTCGCCGTACTTGGTTACAACCCCTGACTTTATCGCTTGCCATGTTCCATCGTATGTCGATAAGTACGATGTTTTGAAGGGTTTGAAGCGTGGTGGCTCGTTCCTTTTGAACTCGGTACTCGATGCTGAGGCTACTTGCGCATCGTTGCCAACCCACATGAAGGTATTCCTTGCAAAGAACAATATCAACTTCTATATCATCAACGCTACCAAGATTGCAGCCGAGTTGGGCTTGGGTAGCCGTACAAACACCATTATGCAGTCGGCATTCTTCAAGATTGCGAATGTTATTCCATTCGAGAAGGCAGTCGAGGAGATGAAGAAGGCTATCTACAAGTCTTACGGCAAGAAAGGCGAGGATATTGTCAATATGAACTACGCTGCCGTTGATGCAGGTGCTACCGCAGTTGAGAAGGTAGAGGTACCTGCCGAGTGGGCATCGCTTGTTGTTGAGGAGGCTCACGCATCGGTTGATATGTCGCGCCCTGAGTTCGTTCGCAATGTGGTGGACCCAATCAACGCATTGAAGGGCGACCAGCTCCCTGTTTCGGCATTCAATGGTCGCGAGGACGGTACTTGGGATAATGGTACTGCCACATGGGAGAAGCGTGGTATCGCAGTGAATGTTCCGCAGTGGGATGTTGATAAGTGTATCCAATGTAACCAGTGTGCTTATGTCTGCCCTTACGCAGCTATTCGTCCATTCCTCGCAACCGAGGAGCAGGCTGCTGCTGCACCGGAGGGAACAACATTCAAGCAGGGCTTGGGTAATACGAAGGAGTATAAGTTCCGTATTCAGGTTTCGCCACTCGACTGTACAGGTTGTGGTAACTGTGTTGATGTCTGTCCTTCGCCAAAGGAGAAGGCTCTCAAATTGCAGCCGCTTGCATCGCAGATGAGCGAGGTGGAGAAGTGGAACTATATGCACCACACCGTTGGTTACAAGAACCTCGACCGCGAAAAGACCGTCAAAAATTCGCAGTTTATGCAGCCATTGTTCGAGTTCTCGGGCGCATGTGCAGGCTGTGGTGAGACTCCATATATCAAGACCATTACACAGCTCTTCGGAGAGCGTATGATGGTGGCAAATGCTACGGGTTGTACCTCAATCTACTCGGCTTCGGCACCTTCGACTCCATACTGCACCAACGAGAAGGGACAAGGTCCTGCATGGGCTAACTCGTTGTTCGAGGATAATGCAGAGTTCGGTCTCGGTATGCACATCGGTAACGAGAAGATTCGCGAGAACTTGGCTTCGCTCGTAAACGAGGCTTTGGAGTGCGAGAAGTGTTCAGACGAGTTGAAGGCCGTATTGAAGGAGTGGTTGGAGGTTCGTCACCTCGCAGCCAAGTCGGCAGAGGTCGCTCCACGCGTAGTTGAGTTGTGCGAGGCTTGCGGTTGCGACAAGTGCAAGGCAATTCTCGAACACAAGGACTTCCTCGTGAAGAAGTCGCAGTGGATTATCGGTGGTGATGGCTGGGGCTACGATATCGGCTTCGGAGGTGTTGACCATGTATTGGCAACCGGTGAGGATGTAAATATCCTCGTAATCGATACCGAGGTTTACTCGAATACGGGCGGTCAATCTTCGAAGGCTACTCCGGTAGGTGCTGTTGCGAAGTTCGCATCGATGGGTAAGCGTATCCGCAAGAAGGACTTGGGTGCTATCGCAATGACATACGGCTATGTATATGTTGCACAGGTTTCGATTGGTGCATCGCAGGCTCAACTCTTCAATGTATTGAAGGAGGCAGAGGCTTATCCGGGACCATCGCTCATCATCGCATACGCTCCATGTATCAACCATGGTATCAAGGGCGGTATGACTCGTACACAGAGTATCGGCAAACAGGCTGTTGAGTGCGGATATTGGCACTTGTGGCACTATAACCCACTTCTCGAAGAGGAGGGTAAGAATCCGTTTGTACTCGACTCGAAGGAGCCTGATTGGTCGAAGTTCCGCGACTTCTTGTTGAAGGAGGTGCGCTACACTTCGCTCCAAAAGACCTTCCCACAGGAGGCAGAGGAGTTGTATCAGGCAGCCGAGGAGAATGCAAAATGGCGTTACGAGGGTTATGTACGCCGCAGCAAGATGGAGTTCTAATTCAGAACAACATACCTAACAGAGAAGCTGTCTAACAAGGCTCTTTCGGCATCTGCCTTGTCTGGAAAATGCTCATTTACGCCGAGTAAACTCCGCTTTTCCAGCCTGCGAGCAGCCTCAAAATAGCTCTTGTTATACAACTTTTCACAAGAAAAGGTGTGTCAAAACTTTGTACTG
>JAZQHQ010000022.1:0-86273 GCA_045540675.1 Alistipes sp.
CCACGATGTAGCCCATACATACTCCAACTTACCCTCGCGGTTAGCATACTTTACATCGAAAGCCTTTGCGAAGTTTTGACAAGTCGGATCGTAGCCATGTCGTTCTGTGAGCCAAGGAGTTGGGGAAACATGTTGTCTTCCTAAGACCGCTTGGCCTCCGACTTCCACGATGTAGCCCATACATACTCCAACTTACCCTCGCGGTTAGCATACTTTACATCGAAAGCCTTTGCGAAGTTTTGACCGAGAAAGTGCGAAGTACCACTCTGCAAAGCCTTACCGTCCTGCATCAACGCCTCGATGGTGAGAGTGTCCTCTGCACCTGCAAAACGCTCGTTTGGCGACTTGTGACCAACGATTACAGGCAGGCACAACCACTCTTCGGCAAACTTCTTATAGACATTAATCATTTTGAGTGCCTCCTCCTGAGCCTCCTCGCGAGTCTCGTGTGCAGTGTGTCCCTCCTGCCACAAGAACTCGGCAGTACGCAAGAACAGACGGGTACGCATCTCCCAACGCACAACATTTGCCCATTGGTTGCAGAGAATCGGAAGGTCACGATACGAATTAATCCAACCCTTGTAAGTGTTCCAAATAATGGTTTCCGATGTCGGACGAACAATCAGCTCCTCCTCCAATCGAGCCGCAGGGTCAACAACTACACCCTTACCATTCTCGTCATTCTTCAAACGGTAGTGTGTAACCACGGCACACTCCTTTGCGAAGCCCTCAACATGACTTGCCTCACGCGAGAAGAATGATTTAGGAATAAAGAGTGGGAAGTATGCGTTTTGGTGTCCTGTCTCCTTGAACATTCCGTCCAACACTTCGTGCATCTTCTCCCAAATAGCGTATCCGTAAGGTTTAATAACCATACAGCCACGCACTGCGGAGTTCTCCGCCAATCCTGCCTTCACTACAAGGTCGTTGTACCATTGCGAATAGTTCTCTTCGCTCTTGGTCAAATCTTTCAATTCTACTGCCATATCTTTCTAAAATGCAAAATTCAAAATGCAAAATTCAAAATCAAGTCTGCAAAGATAGCGTTTTTTTATTATATTCGGGATATAATCCCGATATTTTATTGTTTTTACAACGCTTTAACTTACAAGAGTTACCAAACGAATGGGAATATACGCCACCTAATTCGTTGGCAATACTCCTCATAACCCTTCAACTCCTTGCACAAAAGTCGCTCCTCGTCAATCGTTCGAACAACTACAACCGGAAGGTAGAGAAGCATTAACAAAAACGCCCACCACGAATCAAGCACCAACGGCATAGAGAGAAACATCAGTAGCGTGGCAAGATACATCGGATGGCGAACAATGCCGTATAAGCCCGTCTGTACAACTCGCTGTCCCTCGCTAATCTCGACCGTACGAGAGAGCCACTCGTTTTCCCTCATAACCTCCCAATATAGTGCGTAACCGATTAAAAATGTAATCATTGCAACAATCTCCATCGTGCGACCTACATCACTCCAACCAAAGCGATAATCAAGCCCTGCAACAACGAACGACGCCACAAAGACAAGTCCCGATAACTTCACCACCCTACTCTGCGTCGAGCGTTTTTCATGAGAGGAGAGGCGTCTCCTCAACAATTCGGGTGCAAACACAAGCAGCATCACCCCCAACACCAACATAGGTACAAAGAGTATCAACATCAATCGCCAAGCACCCTCGTAACAAATATTTCCCGCTGGCACAAATAGCAAAAGTGCCAACAAGACAACACCACCAAGGAACTTTGTCAAGGCAGAGAATAATAATTTCGCATCCACCGCTACTCTCTTTTGCGCATAACCACGCTTTGCAACATCTTGTTCGAGGTCGTTACCGGCGAATTTTTCTCAAAATATGCCCTGTCCAACTCAAAAACCAAGAGAGGCAATCGTATCTCATTTTCGCACTCGAAGTGGGCGTAGTTGCGAGCGACATAATCGGCTACCGCAATCTTGTATTTTCGGCCCTCTCGCAAGCGAGTAAAATGGACATCGTATGCCATATCATTCTCATCTACAATAATATGGTAAGGTGTTGTAGCATAGAGATCTACAACATGTGCCTCCTTCGCATTAACCGTATCGTTATACTTCTCGACAATCAGTTTTCGCAACTGCGACGGTGTCATCTCCACAAGATGCACCTGCGAGAAGAATGGTTCATTATCGAAGAGTGTCTTAACCGTTACATCACCCTTCGGTAACCCCTCGATAATACGCACACCTCCGCGATGATAGATACCAATCTCGGCTCCTGTCGCCTCCTTAATAATCTTGGTCTGCAAATTACATAAGCCCACATGATTTGTGGAGTGAGCCATCTCACCGACAACCTCTTGCAGTGCAGGATTTGCCTCAATCTCCTTAACCTGAGCCACAATTTCTGCATCTTGTGCATAATTTTTCAGTGGGATATTCTCATATTCCACATCCACAACCCTCTTACCGCGCATCTTAATCCTCGTTACGCCCACATATTTTAATTTGCGCTGGGTCTGCCCTATCACCGTGCCATTCACCACGGTATCGAGCAACTTGTGGGTATGGCCACCGATAATTACATCGTAACCGCCATATCGCTCTGCCAATGCCAAATCGCGGTCGTGGCCCATATGCGAAAGCAACACCTTCACATCGCCATTCGAGTCATCGCCTTCACGCTCTGCGACAATCTGAGGGTCCTCAAACTGTAACCCCTCAAAATTGACATCGTTGCCGTCAGGATGACCATTCGAGTAGCTCGTCACCACACCTACAAAGTCTACGGCAACGCCCGCAGGCGTTACAATACGCTCACACCTATCAACATCATCAAGCCACTCTCCAAAAGAGGTCATATTAGCACAGACGACTTCGAACTCTGCCTTATCGATAGCATTATCCAACACCTGCTGACCTGCATCAAAGTCATGATTACCAAGAGTAGCAACGTCATACCCAACGGCATTCATCAGATGAATCATCGGCAATCTGCCCTCCGCCAAATCAACATAGGCATTGCCCGTCCAACGGTCTCCCGCATCGACCACAATAGTAAATACCGTATCGCGGCACTCCTTAACGGCAGTTGCCAACCTCGCCATATTGTCAAGCGAGGCGTGCATATCATTAGTGGAGAGAATAACGAACTCGCTCGGACACAGCATTATATACATAAACCAACCGAACACGATAAAAGAGCCAAGTGTGCCCGAATATTGACCTTTTTTCATAACTTTTTACGCTACCAAAGGCGACAATTTCTGCCGCCTTTGATTGTTATAACTATTTGTAATTTAATTAAAGAGTTGCTAGGAACTCTGTTACATTCTTCGCAATACGAGCCTCAACATTCTCGCACTCTGCCTTCTCGAACTTCTCGCCCACGATATTCTCGTACAACTCGATGTAACGCTCGGTGATGCTTGCAACGATTTCAGGAGTCATCTCAGGCACCTGCTGTCCCTCTTGACCTTGGAAACCATTTGCCATAAGCCACTCACGCACAAACTCCTTCGAGAGCTGCTTCTGCTTCTCACCCTTCGCAAGACGCTCCTCGTAACCCTCAGCATAGAAATAGCGTGAAGAGTCAGGGGTGTGAATCTCGTCCATAAGGTAGATGACGCCGTTCTTCTTGCCGAACTCATACTTTGTATCAACAAGAATCAAGCCCATCTTTGCCGCAATCTCTGTTCCTCGCTGGAAGATGGCACGAGTATATTTTTCGAGTTGCTCGTAGTCCTCGCGCGATACGATGCCTTGTGCGATAATCTCCTCTTTCGAGATATCCTCATCATGTCCTTCGGCTGCTTTGGTTGTAGGGGTGATGATTGGCTCAGGGAACTTCTGATTCTCGACCATTCCCTCCGGCATCTCCACACCGCAAATGGTGCGCTTACCCGCCTTGTACTCACGCCAAGCGTGTCCCGAAAGGTAGCCTCGAATAACCATCTCAACCTTGAACGGCTCGCACTTATGACCTACGGTAACCATAGGATCGGGAGTAGCGATTTTCCAGTTCGGGAGAATGTCGGTTGTCGCATCGAGAAACTTCGCTGCAATCTGATTAAGCACCTGTCCCTTGAACGGAATACCCTTAGGCAACACGACATCAAATGCCGAAATACGGTCTGAAACGACCATTACGAGATAGTCGCCCTCGATGCTGTACACATCGCGCACCTTACCCACATAGTGAGCAGTCTGACCCGGCAACTGCAAATTTGTTTTAACGATTGCTTCCATACTGTTTTATGCTATTTTTTGTTGTTTATTCTGTTCGTGGGTGCAAATATAATAAAATATAATAAAAGGTAGGTCGCAAAAGCGAAGAAATCGGCAAAAAAAATTACACTGCACCTCCATTTTCCTCACACTTTCCCACACTACCATAAGATTACATTTTGCAACCTGCTTCAACGAGCTCCCTTTGGCAGGCAACAACCCCGTTCTACGCCATTTTAAGGGCAATTTGCCTCGAATTATTAAAATTTTTACATTTTAATTTATAAGCAATCATTGCGCGTTTGCTTACAATTTGAAACCTATTCAACTATATTTTGCATCATATTGTCAAAATCGCACATTTTTATGCTAAAAATATTTGGCTTTCAGATAGACTATTACTATCTTTGCGGTCAAACGCACTTTATATTTATATATGTTTTAACAAAAAAATTTAATGCTTATGGTTAAAAAAATTGTACTATCAATGGCTGCGATTCTGTTCGCTCTCGCCTCGGCGTTTGCACAGAATAAGCAACTCTCTGGTACAGTTACCGGTCCGGACGGTGCTCCGGTTATCGGTGCTACCGTGGTGGTAGAGGGTACCACACTTGGCACATCGACCGATTTGCAAGGTAAGTACACATTGTCGGCTCCGACTAATGGCGTACTCGTTGTTTCGTTTATCGGTTATGAGGAGACCAAGATTGCCATCAATGGCAAAACAACCTTGAATGTTGCTCTGAAAGAGGCATCAAAGGCTATTGACGATGTCATTGTCGTTGCCTTCGGTGAGGCGAAGAAAGACGCATTTACAGGTTCGGCAAAGGTCGTTTCGGCTGACGACCTTGCGAAGACACAGGCAACAAATGTTACCGAGGCCTTGGTTGGTAAGGTTGCAGGTATGCAGATGTCATCGCCTTCGGGTCGTGCAGGAAACTCTTCGGCTATCGCAATTCGTGGTGTCGGCTCACTCAATGCAGCAACATCTCCATTGTGGGTTGTTGATGGTATGCCTTATGAGGGTGATATCAACAATATCAACCCTGCCGATATCGAGTCGATTACTGTACAGAAGGATGCCGCTTCGAATGCATTGTATGGTGCTCGTGGTGCAAACGGTGTAATTATGGTTACTACAAAGCGTGCAAAGGTTGGTGACGCACGCGTTACCTTCGATGGTAAGTGGGGTCTTAACACTCGCGCTTTGCAGACATACGACTATGTTGATAACGCTGGTGAGTACTACGAGTTGCACTATCAGTCACTATACAACAACTACCTCCTCGGCGGTAAGAGTAAGACAGAGGCTCATCTCTTGGCGAATGAGCTCCTCATTGGCACAAACCCTGGTGGTTTGGGTTATAATGTAATGACCGTACCGGCAGGACAGGTTCTTATCGGTAGCAATGGTCGATTGAATCCAAATGCAACTGTAGGTCGTAAGGTTGTCAGCGAGTTTGATGGTCAAGAGTATTGGTTGCAACCTGACGATTGGTTGAACGAGCTCTATAAGCCTTCGTTCCGTCAGGAGTACAATGTAAATATTGCTGCATCGGGCGAGAAGTCTAACTTCTTCGCATCGTTCGGTTACTTGGATAACGATGGTATCGTTGAGGGTACAAGCAACGAGCGTTACACTACCCGTTTGCGTGCCGACTATCAGGCAAAGAAGTGGTTGAAGGTTGGAGGAAACTTCTCCTACACTCACTACACTTGGGAGCAGGGTGATGGTGCAGAAGGCGCTAGCGATGGTGGTAATGTATTCGCTACTGCATTGAGAACTGCCCCTATCTATCCTATCTACATTCGTGACGGACAGGGAAATCACATCTATGACCAGTATGGATTCCCTATCTTCGATACAGGTAACTACCAGACAAAGTACCACGGTCAGTGGCGTAACACCGGTGGTTCATCTAATGACTTGCAGGATATACAGTTGAACCGTTTTGCTACCAATGGTAACGCCTTCTCTGCAAGTGGTTTCGCAGAGCTGCGTATCTACCGCGATTTGAAGTTCGTATTCAATGCAGGTATGAACCTTGATGAATATCGTACAACAAATATGTACAACCCATACTATGGTCAGTTTGTGGCAGAGGGTGGTCGCGTAATCAAGGGACACGGTCGTAGCATCTCATACAACTTGCAGCAGTTGCTCAACTACACCCACACATTCGGAGACAAGCACAACCTCGATGTTTTGCTCGGTCACGAAACTTACGATCGTAAAACATACAGTTTGTCGGCTACAAAGAACAGAATGTTCTCGTATAACAATGACGAGTTGGCTGGTTTAGTAGTTGATAAGGCAGAAGCTTCATCTTCGATGACACAATACAATAATGAAGGTTTCTTCGGTCGTGCACAGTATGACTTTGATCAGCGAATATTTGTTTCGGCTTCATATCGCCGCGATGCATCTTCGAAGTTCCACCCTGATCACCGTTGGGGTAACTTCTGGTCTGCATCGGCAGCGTGGATGATTAGCAATGAAGCTTGGTTCAATGTGAAGGCTATCAATATGTTGAAGTTGAAAGCTTCGTATGGTTCGCAGGGTAATGATGGTATTGGTTCGTATCTCTACACCGACCTCTATTCTATCTCGAATGATGGTCAGGGCGGTATTTCTACTATCTTTGCACAGAAGGGTAATCCAAATATCACTTGGGAGACCAATGGTAACCTCAATGTCGGCGTAGAGTTCGGATTCTGGAACAATCGTCTCTATGGTAATGTTGATTACTTCTATCGTAAGACTACCGATATGTTGTTCAAATTGTCTGTTGCTCCTTCGCTCGGATACTCTTACTACTACACCAATATCGGTGATATGGCAAATCAGGGTGTTGAGATTGAGTTGGGTGCAGACCTTATTCGCCGTAAGAACTTTGTTTGGAACTTCGGTTTGAACTTGACTCACTATCGTAACAAGATTACTCGTCTTCCTGGTGAGTATAAGCAGAACACTTCCAACAATGGTAAGGTTATCGGTTACGACAATGGTAGCCAGTTCCTTGCAGAGGGACACTCAATGTTCGAATTGTACTACCCTACTTACGCAGGCGTAACTGCAAATGGAGAGTCTTCCTGGTACTACTATGAGGTTGATGCAGACGGAAACTTTGTAACCGATGCAAATGGTAATCGAGTTAGAAGCATTACAACCGACTACTCCGTTGCTCGTCAGAGTGGTCGTGAGTTGCAGGGCGATGCTACACCGGATGTATATGGTGGTTTCAACACATCGTTTATGTTCTATGGTGTTGATATTTCGGCTAACTTCACCTACCAAATTGGCGGATTGGTAATGGACTCGGGTTATGCCTCATTGATGGGTTCTCCACGCGAGAAGTCGGTAGGTTTCGCATATCACCGCGATTTGTGGAATGCATGGACTCCGGAGAATACCAACACTGATGTTCCTCGTTTCCGTTATGACGATCAGAACTACAATGCTTCATCGAGCCGATTCTTGACTGATGCATCGTACTTGAATATTCAGAACATCACCGTAGGTTACACTCTTCCATCGAAGATTACCCGTAAGTTCTTGGTTGAGAAGTTGCGTTTATATCTCACTTGCGACAATGTGTTCTATTGGTCACGCCGTAAGGGTCTTGATCCTCGCCAGTATATTTCGGGTGATACCAACCCTTACATGCACTCTCCAATTCGTACATTCTCGGGTGGTGTAACTATTACATTCTAATTTACAGAGAAAGGAGATTATGAATATGAAAATGAATAAGATATTTAAGTTGGCAGCCTTGATATTCGGTACTTCGGTATTGGCAACAGGCTGTATTCAGGAGACCTTCCCGATGAGTGGAAGTGCGACAAGCGAGCAGGTAGGCGAATCTACATTTGCCGCAGATGGTATGACTTCGGCCATTCCTTCGATTCTCGTTACTAATATCATTTTTAATGACCACTCGGATTTCGGATATCCATCTTTGATGGCTAACCTTGATCACGCTATTGGCGAGGTATTTGCTTCGACCTACTACAATCAGGGTAACCCATACTATGACCGATTCCTTCAATTCACATACCAGCAATATCTCGGTCCTGCCGATGGTTGGTGTGCACAGTTCTGGTATCACTACTATCAGTTCCTCAAACTGACAAACGACATGATCTCGGTATGTGGTGATAGCGAGCTTCTCAAGGAGCAGCGTGGTGTTGCAAAGACATTCCGCGCACTCTACTATCTCGACATGGCTCGTTTGTATGACCCACTCTATGCAGTTTCGACCGAGCGCCCTGAATATCAGGCAGCATTGGCGTCTATTGAGGGTTTGACAGTGCCTATCGTTGATGAGAACACTACCGAGGAGATGGCAAAGAACAATCCGCGTGTACCGCGTCAGGATATGTTCCAATACATCTTTAACAACTTGAATGACGCAGAGTATTGCTTGAAGGATTACACTCCAAAGGCGAAGAATGATCCTTCGTTGGCAGTAGTTTATGGATTGAAGGCTCGTGCTTACCTCTGGTTAGGAGGATTTGAGGAGGGCAAATATGACCTTGCAAAGTATCCTGATGTATTGACAGGCAATGCAGCTTATCAGAAAGCAGCAGAGTATGCTCGTTTGGCAATCACAACTTCGGGTTGTAAGCCTCTTACCGAGGCGGAGTACTGCGACAAGAAGAGCGGATTCAACAAGGCTAACAACGCTTGGATGTGGGCTATGATTCAGTCGAGCGATACCATTATTGCTACACTCTACACATGGGCTGCACACATGTGCGTTGAGGGTTCGTGGAGTTATGGTAGCTGTTCAAGACCGGGAGTTCGTAAGGAGTCTTACGAGCGTATGTCGAACACCGACTTCCGCAAGAAGTTGATTGTAGGTCCTGGCGCAAAATGGGCAGATTACAAAGATGTTACAAACCTTACCGAGGCAGAGTGGAATCAGTGGGGCGATGAGGGTATTCCTATGTCAACTTATGCACACTTGAAATTCCGTGGAAATGGCGGTGAGAAGCACAACTCTTCAACAGGTAATGTTGTAGATATTCCTTTGATGCGTGTAGAGGAGATGTATCTTATCGAGGCAGAGGCTACTGCACACTACGATGAGGCTACCGGTAAGCAGTTGATTACTTCGTTTATGACTACGGTTGCACAACGCGACCCTAACTATAAAGTACCTCATGGATTAACAGGCGATACTCTTATCGAGGAGATTATCTTCCAGAAGCGTTGCGAGTTGTGGGGCGAGGGTATCCTCTTCTATGACTTCAAGCGTTTGGATATGGGACTTCACAATGGCTACGAGGGTACAAATGTTCCTCCTGGAATGGATTTTGAGACCGAAGGTCGTTGCCCAATTTGGAACCTCTGTATTCCTATCGAGGAGACACAGCAAAACAATGCTTTGGTCGGAAGAAACAATCCAGATCCTTCTTTGACCTTGAAGGCAGAGAGCCAGAAATAATCAAATCGTAAAGATATTGTTAAACGATTAAAATTTGCAATATGAAAAATTTGAAAATGTTATATATCGCTCTTATCGCGTTGGTTGCAAGCACATTTGGTGCTTGTACCAACGAGTTTGAGCCGGGACCGCAGATGCCGGGACCGCAGGTCTCGTTCTTGTCGAGCAACCCTACACAGGTAGAGTTTACCGGCGCAGCGAACGAGAATACGCAGAAACTGACCTTGACGCGTATCGAGAAAGAGGAGGAGCTTACAGTAGATCTTCTTATCGAGGTTGACTCAAAGTATTCGACAATCTTCTCTATTCCGGAGACTGTAACTTTTGCAGCCGGCGAGGCAACTACCGAGTTGGTTTACACCGTAGATCAGAGTAAATTGTCGAGTGATGTAGATTATTCCGTTAATTTCTTGATTGCTGATGAGATGATGTCAACTCCATACGGTTATACCGAATGGAAGGTTAATTATGCTTTGAATCCTTGGGAGATTGTTAAAGATAGCAAGGGCAACAATGCAAAGGGTAAGTTCCGCGGTCTTGCAGTTGTTGATTATGTGTGGAATATTGACACCACTCTTGAGACCGAAGTTGATATCTACGAACACAAGTCTAAACCGGGTGTGTATAAGATTGCTAATCCATGGACAGCAACATTTGCATTTGGTTTCGGATATTCGACTATTGAGGACGCTATAAGTGCTGGAATGGTTACTACTAACGCTGACTTTATTATTGATGCCAGCAATCCTAATGCTGTTGTTTTCGAGGAGCAGTCTATGGGAATAGATATCGGCTATGGCGATATGTCCATCATGTCTGGATATCCTTTGTATGTAGCAGATCCAGCATCCGGAGCGGGAACACTTGCGGATGGCATTATCACATTCCCTGCCGGCACCGGCATACTATTCTACTCTCCAGGTATTAATATTGCTAATGGACTAGGTGCAAACTCTCTCCTTTACGCAAATACAAGCGAAATGTTCCGTATTGTAATGCCTGGCGTAGAGGTTGCAGATTACTCATTGGCTGTTGAGTACAATGGTATGGATGTTACGGCAGACGATGTTGCTACTGCAAAATTCAAGTTCACCTACGGAGATAATGTTACCGGCATTAAGTATATGATTGTAAAGGGTAATGTCGAGAATAATCCGTTAGAGGCATTGGCAACGCTCTTTGCCGGTACTGATGAGAATATCTTGACCGTAGAGGATTTTGTAAAGGGAGGCAAGACTGCCAATGTTCGTGTGGGATTGGAATCAGACACTACTTATACAATCGTGGCTGCTCCTGCTGATAAGAACAACGAATTGCGTAGCAAAGAGGTATTTGTTAAATCGTTCTATTTCAGAGGCATTGGTGCTGTACAGGAGCATCCTTGTGAGGTTAATGCTACATTGGACAAGTACTCTGCATTCTGGGATGACAATATGGAACCTGATTATGGAACACTTGGTGTACATATCAAGGGCTCCGATCTCAAAGAGGTTTATTTGGCATTGTTCCCAACAGCAACTGTTGAAAAGTATATGGATCAAGACGGATGGACAATGCTCGAGCTCTTTGAGGCTGCTGGTGTAACTCCATTTAATGCCGAGTCTCTTGCGTTGGTAAATTCAGAGGAGGGTGCAAAGGATTACTATCCTAATCTAACACCAGACACCTCATACACTCTTCTTGTTTATGCAACGAACAATTATGATAAGAAGAAGGAGATTCGTCTTGAGAAAAAGACCGAGCCTGCACCTGCATATACAGGAGAGTTGGTATTGGGTGATTATCTGATGTCATGTACTATAAATGCCGGTACAGAGGACGAATATACATCGAATAATCTTTTCAATGTTACAAATGTGCCTGAATCCAACGATCAGTTCCTTGTAAAGTCATTTGCAATGGAGGATGGCTATAAGTGGTGCGCGACATACGACTCTACAGCTAGCACTCTTACTCTTGATGGTAACATATTTGGATATGATGTTGGTCCAATGTTTGGAATAATGTATGGCGACTACAACTCTGACGGGACGCAGGTATATGGTATATTCTCTTTCGCAACAGCAACATCTGAAGAAGGTAATGATCCTGTTGTCTTGAAGGTTGATCCAACAACAAAGCAGATTTGTGGATTGCCAACAGGTGCATCGGTATGGGTATATGTAGGTCAACCTACTAGTGATGGTGTTAAGTTACTGGGTTCTGCAAGAGTATTTGACGATACTACTGTTATTGCTCCTTATGTGCCATCCGATAGTGGCGCTTCGACTAACTCTATAATGAGTGTTGGCACACCTTCGGTACAGACTCTTATGAACAACATCAAGATGGCTTCGCTATCAAAGAAGTTGCAGAGTATAAAGGCTGCAAATGTAGTAAAGGCTACTAATGCTTCGAAGAGCGGTATTAAGACCGTGAAGCCATCGTTGGTAGAGAGTTATACTCCCGAGAAGTCGACAAGCTTCAAGTTAAAGACTAACATTAAGGCTTTTGCCCGTTAGTCGATGCTAAATAACACTGTCAGAGCGAGCACACAAAGTATGCTCGCTCTGCGGTGTCTAAAAAACTATTTATAATTTATTTACATATGTATCGATTTATCAAACTACATTGCGCATTGGCTATTGCCGCATTGGCACTTGTACAATGTACAAAAGATTTAACTTCCGATATCTCTGTTGGAGAGTCGCACACCGCCTCTGCAACAAAGATTATCAACACATCGCGCTCGGCAATGGCAGGTACGCTCCTCGTTAAGTTCAACGAGGCGGGAGTACAAGCCTTTGAGAGTGCCACACGCAGTGCAGGTGTCACTCGTTCTAACATCGCTCCGCTGAACACCGTTTTGCTCGATATTGATGCTGTATCTATCGAGCGAGTGTTCCCTATCGATGCCAAGCACGAGGCTAATGCTCGTAAAGCCGGTTTGCATCGTTGGTATATCGTACATTTCAACGAAAAGTGCTCACTTGACAATGTGGCTCACTCGTTGGCACAGATTGGCGAGGTTGAGACAATTCAGTTCAATACTCAATTTGCTACTGCTGAACCGGTAAAGTCGGGAGAGTCGGCATCTCGACAGAGCAGCCAACCTACAACACGATTGGCAACACCGAATTTTAATGACCCTTTGGCAAGTTGGCAGTGGGATCTTCACAACGGAGATAAAGAATTCAACGCTTATGCCGTAGCAGGTATGGATGTCAATGCTTACGAGGCGTGGAAATATACTACGGGAGATCCATCGGTTGTTGTGGCAGTTATAGACCAAGGTGTGGACTATACACACGAGGACCTTGAAGCCAATATGTGGGTAAATGAGGATGAGATTCCGAATAACAACATTGACGATGATAACAATGGCTATATCGATGATATCCACGGAGTAAACTTTGTCGATATGGATGAAAGAGATGGCAAGTATTACGGACCTATCACATGGATGAAAGATATCGTTCCTCAAATAGTCAATGGCAAAGCAAGATTGGGTGATGTAGGACACGGTACTCATGTTGCCGGAACAATCGCAGCCGTAAGCAATAATGGCAAGGGTATCAGCGGTATTGCCGGAGGAGATGGAACGCCTAATAGCGGAGTGAAGATTATGTCTGCACAGATATTCTCCGGTCGCTCAACAAACAATGCGACAGCCGCTGTTGTTGCCAGAGCTTTTCAGTATGCGGCAAACAATGGTGCGGTATTGGCAAACAATTCGTGGGGACAAGCTCCTACATCTTCACAGGATGATGGCTGGTATGCAGAAGTGAATAAGATAGAGTTGGAGGCTATCCGTTATTTCAGAGGCAAATCCAATCACCCTAATATCGAGGGAGGAGTTGTCTTCTTCTCGGCAGGAAATGACTCTGAACCAAAAGTGGGTTACCCTGGTGCATATCGCGATTTTATCTCCGTAACCTCTTTCGGTATTGATGGCTATCCTGCAGTATACACGAACTATGGTCCGGGTGCTAATATCGCAGCTCCGGGAGGAGATCAAAGAAGAGGATGGAATGCTGCAATTCTCTCTACTGCAACGCCCGGATACCCAACTCTTGACAGCGATTATGTAGATGAGGATGAAAAATATGTTTTGATGCAGGGAACATCTATGGCATGTCCGCATGTTACAGGTGTTGCGGCACTCGGTATTGCCTACGCCAAGAAGATTGGCAAGAGATTGACTGCCGATGACTTCGACACAAAATTCCTGCTCTCGGTAAGCGAGATTGACAACTACATCAGCAGCGGATACCCTGATTATGTAAGAAAGATGGGAACAGGTCGCATCGATGCGTTCCAATTCCTGATGAATATCGAAGGTATCGCCTGCATACAGGTACCAAAGGGTAGCAAAAACTTCCAAATAGATGTAAATAAGTATATGGCTGACGGCAATGCCAATATCAAACTTATCGATATGGAGATTAGCGATGCCGATATGAAGCGTCTTGGTATGAAGAGTAAGCCGAGATATTCCAGCACCTACAACACATTCTATGTTACATGCGAGAATAGTGGCTCGGCAATCGTAACCGTAAAGATGATTGCAGGTGGCGATAATTTGGGAACAGATAACCAAGCGGGAGGTAAGTCTATCTCCAAGAAGTTTGCGTTGATTGTACGCGATGGCTTCGCAGCAAACGGAGGTTGGTTATAAAAAGAGATTTGGATTATGAAGATGACAAAGATATTTTTAGCATTTATCGCAATGTTCGCCATCTCTTGTACCCAAGAGAATGGAGGAGGAACAAACAACGATACCGCATGGACAAACGAGGGCTCTATTATCGGCGAATGGGAGTTGACCTCCTTTGATGGTAGCAGCGAAGCAAAGCCGAGAATATATCTCGATTTGAATGAGGATGGTACATTCGATATGTATCAGCAGGCATACTCTGTTGTATGGCTTCACTACACCGGAATTTTCCAATACGATGGTACTACCCTATCGGGAACATACTCTGACGGTGAGGCGTGGAGTTCGGAATACACAGCAACCTTTGCAGCAGAGCCAAAGCGTATGCGTCTTATTAGCAAGAAGAGTAGCGCAGACATCTCGATTTATATTGAGAACGAGATACCGGCGACAATCGTAGATGAGGCTCGCGAGCCGGAAAAGGTGCGCTCGGTAACAATAAAGCCTTTCTTGTAGAGAGTATTAGGCACAAAACAAAGATGGGGATATCCTTTGCAGGTATCCCCATCTTTATTCTACCCTATTGTGATTAGAACGGAAGGTCGTCTGCACTATCGGCAGGTACTACCGGTTGCGGTGCAGGTTGCGGTGCAACGGCAGGTTGTGGTGCAGGTTGTGGCGCAACAACAGGTTGCGATGGTTGCGATGGCTGCGCAAATGTCTGTGGAGCAGCAGGTGTAGGTTGAGCATCGCTACGGCGACCGAGCAACTTCATATCTGTCGCCACAATCTCGGTAGTGTATCGCTTCTGATTATCCTTGTCTGTCCACTCGCGAGTACGCAACGAGCCCTCAACATACAACTGACTACCCTTGTGAACATACTTATCTACCACATCCGCCAGATTGCGCCACAATGTAATAGTGTGCCACTCGGTAAGCTCCTTTGTCTCGTTGGTTTGACGGTCGGTATAACGCTCTGTTGTAGCCAAACGCACACGAGCAACCTTTACGCCCGACTCCAAAGCTCGAACTTCGGGGTCAAGTCCTACATTTCCTACTAAAATAACCTTATTAATCATATCTCTCTGTTTTTATAACTCTCTAATCAACTCGGTGAAGAGTCGAGCCATACGCTCACCCGCCTTTCTGCCCTGCAACTGAACATCCTCGTGGTCACCCTTCTCTTCGCTCAATCCGCAATTTGTTACGACAGAAACGCCAAAACAAGGCACTCCCATATGACGCGCCACAATAACCTCCGGCACGGTTGACATACCTACGGCATCGCCGCCTATCGCCTTGAAATAGCGATACTCTGCCTGTGTTTCAAAGGTTGGTCCCGTAGTGCCTACATAGACACCATATTGCAACTTTATCCCCTCGCGCTCGGCAATTGCAGTCGCCTTGTTGCGAAGAGCCGAGGCATAGCAGTCATGCATATCGGGGAATCGTGGTCCGAACTCTGCCATATTTGGTCCGATAAGCGGATTAGGCAGGAGGTTGATATGGTCGGTGATAATCATCAAATCACCCACGCAGAACGATGTATTCACTCCTCCCGCAGCATTCGACACAAAGAGATACTTTATGCCGAGCAACGACATTACACGAACAGGGAATGTAACCTGCTTCATTGCATAGCCCTCGTAGTAGTGGAAACGCCCCTGCATAGCCACCACATTGCGACCTGCTACCTTGCCGAAGATAAGACAACCCTTGTGTCCCTCAACAGTAGAAACGGGCATATTCGGAATATCCTTGTACTCCAAACGATACTCAACATCAATACTATCGACAAAACCACCCAAACCCGTACCGAGAATTATACCTACCTCGGGTTGGAAGTTGTTTGTTGCTGCCTTTATCGCTTTACAAGCCTCTAATATACTTTCCATTATCCTTATTTTTTATGTCGCTATCTATTCGTGCAAACAACTCCGCCCTACTATCTCCTATAAAGAGCAACGATATCTTCTCGTAGAACATCTTGTGTTGCAACTCCTTCGATATGGAGGTACTATTTGCCAACTTCACGGCATCCTTTTCGGTAGTCATGATAACCGCCTCCGGATACTTGGCAAGAAGTTCGGTCATTGTATCCAAATCGCTCATTCTATATGGATGGTGATCGTCTAAATCTATCGTTGCCACAACATTGTAGCGTTGAGCCAAACCTCTGTTGAAAGCATCGCTATCACCAATCCCCGACATTGCTATAACATCTGCTCCGTGAGATACCGTACCCTCTATCCCTGCAAAAATCGGGCGAGCCGCAGTCGGTTGCATACGCGAGAAGAAAATCTCTTGCGATGCCTTCTCTACCAAGTACCTACGCTCACGCATATTGATAGGTTTCATCGTCTCCGGACACTTCGTGACGATAAAGTAGTGCGCTCTATACAACGAACTACGAGTATCTCGCAACTGCCCGTATGGCAAGAGGTGGTCGTGCTCGACAGGGCGATTATAATCGATAATTATGATATTTATCAGTGGCTCGACATAGCGATGTTGGAAACCGTCATCCATAATTATCATATCTATCTCCGGAGACTCCTCCTGTATGCGATGAATGGCAAAGGCGCGTTTCTCGCAAACAACAACCTTCACATTTGGGAATTTGCGCTTAATTTGCAGAGGCTCATCGCCTACCTGACGATAGTGATCTTCGATTGTCACCTCACGATACCCCTTCGTAACACGCCCATATCCTCGCGAAAGAACTGCCACATTGCACTTCTCGGAATAGTGCTCCACGAGCATCTCGACAGTAGGGGTTTTTCCCGTACCACCAACCGTGATATTTCCAACGCATATAATAGGAATATCGAAGCGCTCGCTATGAAGTATATTCAAATCGAACATCAGATGTCGCAACTTGATTGCAACACCATAAAACAACGATGCTATTTTCAAAAAAAATCTTTTCACGGCCTCTTTTCGGGTCTTTATAGCATATTCCAATCAAAGATAAAACAAATTATTGAATTTTACAATTTTGCTCCATATATTTTTGAAAAAATTGGAAATATGGAGCATTTTTTCTAATTTTGTCACTATGAAAAGGTTCGTATATTTTTTGATTCTTATCGGTGTGGCAACATCTTCTGTATGTTGCTCATCGAAGATGGCAGAGAGCAAAAAAGAGAATATCCTCTTTGGCATCAATGCCGACAACTATAATGTCGAGCGCCATTCTGTCGAGCGTGGCGAGTCGTGGAGCAAGATTCTCGACAACTATGGCATTACAACCCAAAAGATAATTCGACTTGACCAGCTCACCAAAGAGATATCTCCTCTGCGTACAATTCGAGCTGGAAGCCACTATACAACATTTACTCGTCAAGATTCCACAGCGGTAAATCTCGACTACTTGGTTTACGAGAAAAATCTTGTTGATTATGTGGTATTTGCCTTTGTTGGCGACTCGGTAGCTGTACGCGAAGGTCAGCGCGAGGTCGAAATTCGCCGCAAGAAGAGTAGTGCCGTCATTTCATCTTCGCTTTGGGGAGCAATAATGGAGGCTAAACTACCCTACTCGCTTGCCTCGGAGATGGAGGATATCTATCAATGGACTGTCGATTTCTTCGGCATTCAGCAGGGTGATAGTTTTACCGTCATCTACGATGAGAAGTTTATTGATACTCTCTCGGTGGGCATTGGTCGCGTTTGGGGCGCAAAATTCACCCATCGCGGCAAGGATATTTACGCCATACCTTTCGAGCAGGGGGGCAGATTGCAGTATTGGGAGGAGGATGGAGGCTCTCTGCGCAAACAACTCTTAAAGGCTCCTCTTAAATTTACCCGCATCTCATCGAAGTTTTCGCACGCTCGACTTCACCCCGTATTGAAGAAGTATCGCCCTCACCACGGAGTAGATTATGCTGCACCATCGGGTACGCCGGTACGCGCGGTAGCAGATGGTGTTATTACCAAAAAATCGTATGACAAGGCTGCCGGAAATATGCTTAAAATCAAGCACCCGGGCAACCTCTCATCGGGTTATCTCCACCTGCGAGGTTTTGCCAAGGGCATAAAGGTTGGAGCAAGAGTTACGCAAGGGCAGGTTATCGGTTATGTCGGTAGCACAGGTCGTTCGACAGGTCCGCACCTCGACTTCCGTTTATGGAAAGGGTCAACGCCAATAAACCCTTTGAAGGTTCCACAAAAACCGTCAGAACCCATCTCGAAGGAGAATCGCGAGAGGTTTGAGCGCGTAAAGGGGCTCGTTATGGCGGAGTTGAATGGCGAAGTACCCGACTCGATGAAGGTTACAAACCTCGAAATGTTAAAGTAGAAAGATGGTCGATAAGCGCATTGTAGATTTTATAAGGCGACACCATGTCCTCACTCTTGCAACCGTATCGAGCAAGGGCGAGCCATATTGTGCTGCCTGTTTCTACGCCTACGACAAGGAGCGCAACCGCTTAATATTCACATCTGACGACACAACTCGCCACGCGCAAGAGATGCTGCAAAACGCAAAAGTTGCCATCGGCATAACTCTCGAAACACGCATTGTCGGCAAGGTGCAGGGGGCGCAGATTTGTGGCGTAGCAGAGCGCGGCGATGAGGGCGATAAGGCGATGTATATTAAGCGTTTTCCATACGCAGCAGTCGCACCTTTGAATATCTGGGCAGTAACGCCAACATTTATAAAATTGACCGACAACACGCTCGGTTTTGGCAAGAAGTTGATATGGAACAACCAAGAGTAGGAGTGATAATAGTTGCCGGAGGTAGTGGCAAGCGAATGGGTGGCGCACTCCCCAAGCAGTTCGCATTGGTGGGTGGCGAGCCTATTTTGGCACGCACGATAAACACCTTCCGCAAAGCACTGCCGACATCGCGCATTGTGGTCGTGCTACCTGCCGAATATATTGAGTTCTGGAAAAATTTCTCGGCTCGTTTCGAGGTTGCAAAGCATACCATAGTCGAGGGTGGCAAAGAGCGTTTTCATTCGGTACGCAACGGTATTGAGGCGTTGAGCGATGCGGTAGATTTAATCGCCGTACAAGATGGTGTTCGTCCCTTCGCATCGAAGGAGTTGATACTTCGCACAGTGGCTTGCGCTGCCAAAAATGGAGCAGCAATACCTGTTGTTAAGGCAGTGGATTCATATCGTATGGTTGATGGCGATGGCTCACATATTATAGACCGTACCCCGCTGCGCATTGTGCAGACACCGCAGATTTTCGCAGCACCCATCTTGCGTGCCGCCTACGACACCGAGTTCCGCAGCGAATTTACCGATGATGCATCGGTAGTTGAGTATTCGGGCGAGAAAATCGTGCTCTGCGAGGGCGAGTACTCGAATATCAAGATTACAACACCAAATGATTTGACTATCGCAGAAGCGATAATTAAAACGGAAAACTGAAATCGGAAAACGGAAAACTGTGGAGAAGGAGAGAATATATAGATATAAGTTAGGGCGCAAAGTTATATATAGTTCCATAATATACATACTACTCTTTGTCGGAGTGTCGGTATTGTTGGCATTTGTCTATGAGGGCGGATATATCTCGGCATGGTTTATATCGCTTATATTGGCGGTATTAGCATTGATGATACTCTCTATTCCGCGCCGAATAGTAGTCGATGAGGAGGGTATCGAAATTCAATGTATAGCCGAGGACACAACGCTTGCATACGAAGATATTGCCCGTATCCGCAAGGTCGAAAAACGAGAGATGAATGCTTGTCTGCCGATTTTCGGAGCGTTGGGTTTCTTTGGTCACTATGGTCGCTTCTTAAATCTCCGCACAATGGAGTTTGTGCATATATACGCCTCACGCTGGGGCAAGTTTGTGGAGATTACTGATATTGACGGCGACAAATACTATATCTCCTGCGAGGAGCGCAGCGATATAATCAAGCGTGTCGAGGGCTACATAAAACCACACGACACGCAAGAGAATATCTAATAAGCGGGAAATTGTTTTTTATTTATCGCAATAATCTCCTGTCAGAAGTGGTAAGATGTGGTGTATCGCAAAAGAAAGGGCGGTACTTAAAGTACCACCCTCCATCTATCCAAAATCAGAGATGATTGAGCTATTTTTTAGCACGACTTGACTTCTTCAAAGTCAGAGCCTTCTCCACCTCAATCTGGAAGTCCGACAAAACATTCATATAGTTGATAAATGCCTCATAAGACGAGCCATAAGGGTTGAAGTAGGAGTGAACATCTCCGTCAGAGAGCCACTTTGTAGCCATATAGTAGAAGTGGTCCGAAGTCTGCATAAAGTTCCATACATACTCGAAATCTGCACTCTTCAACGAGCGTACCTTATCCTTCATCGCATACAACTTCGAGAACGCCTCGTTCTGCAAGTCGTTACCCAACCAAGCGGTAATATCGCGCTCCTCGTCTGCCCACGACATAACATGAGGGCAGTGAAGAACTGCAACAGGTTGATGCTCGGCAGCGGTTTCGCTAACGGTAGCAAACTTCAAATCGCCACGCTTCAAAATTGCAGCAGGGAGATTCTTCACAAAGTCGAAAATACCGGTCGAAGCCTTCTGATGCTCACCAAAGGTCTCGTAGTCCATAAAGAGGTTGATAACCTCGCCCTCCGACTCCGAAAGCCATGTAGCATACTTGTCGGCTGTGAGTGGGTACTCGTCCCAACCCTGATTTGAGAAGCGGAATGCAATATCGTCTGAAAGTTTGTAGTTGCGGAGCAAAAGACGAAGGCTCTGATCCGCTGCACCTGCATAAACGAAGTCAGGCGACTTCCAGCCGAGGATATGCTTTGCTCCCTCTGCCAACATAGTCTTGAAGCCCATCTCGCCAACTGTCTCACCAATCTCGTCAGAGTAGATCAACTCGGTGTTGCGGAATGCCTTTGGCTTAACACCAAACTCTGCCTTCAACATTGCGGTATGCTTCTTAACCTGCTCTTTGAAGTCTTCCTTCGATGAGAGGGCTGCCAACGAGTGCGAGTAGGTCTCTGCCAACAACTCTACACAACCCGTATCAACCAAGGCGCGGAACGAATCCAACACCTCGGGAGCGTAAGCCTTAAACTGCTCAACAACAGTACCCGTAAGTGAGAACGAAACACGGAATGCGCCCTTGTTCTCCTTGATGAGTTTAAGGAGGAGAGCATTCATTGGCAAGTAGCACTCACGCGCAATCTTCTGCATAATGGCGCGGTTGGTCAAATCGTCAAGGTAGTTGTGGTCCTTGCCGATATGGAAAAAGCGGTAGGTTTTCAGTCGCCAAGGCTGATGTACCTGAAAATATAAACAAACTGTCTTCATATTTTTTGTGTTTTTGTTTTTTTCTTATTTCCGTTATTTCATCGATGCAATGGCATCTTCATAAACCTTTTTGACCTTCTTGGCAGCATCGTTCCATTTGAGGTTGGTAACCTCCTCCAAGCCCTTCTGTGCAAACATCTTCGAGAGAGCAGGGTAGGTAATCAGACCATAGATAGCATCTGCCATAGCATCAACATCCCAATAATCGACCTTCACGGCGTAATCCAACACCTCTGCAACACCCGACTGCTTCGAGATGATTGAAGGTACATTGGCACGCATAGCCTCCAAAGGCGAGATACCGAATGGCTCCGATACCGATGGCATGATATAGACATCGGAGAGTTGGAACATCTTGTGTACATCATCGCCCTTCAAAAAGCCCGTAAAGTGGAAACGGTCAGCAATGCCCAAACGAGCCACACGGCGAATAACATGGTTCATCATATCGCCCGAACCCGCCATCACGAAGCGAACATTAGGAACACGCTTCAACACCTTTGCAGCAGCCTCAACGAAGTAGTCCGGACCCTTCTGGAAGGTAATACGACCGAGGAAAGTTACAATCTTATCGGTAACACCACGCTCAGGCAACTCAGACTCCTTCTCGGCAAAGCGCACCGCATTATGTACGGTGACAACCTTCTCGGCAGGAATATTGTACTTCTCGATTACGATATTGCGAGTCAGGTTCGACACAGCAATAACCCTATCTGCCGCCGCCATACCTGTACGCTCAATCTCATAGACGCGAGTGTCGATATTGTCACTCGAAGAGCGGTCAAACGATGTTGCGTGCATATGTACGACCAGCGGCTTGCCCGACACTCGCTTTGCAGCTATACCTGCATAGTAGGTGAGCCAATCGTGTGCGTGGATAACATCAAACTGACCTTCGAGATTTTTTGCCACCTGTGCAGCAACAATAGCATAGCGAGCAACCTCCTCCATAAGGTTTGCGCCATACTTACCAGAGAAAGTGTAACGCTGACTCCAAATATCGCTCGTTTCCCAACGCTTCTCTCCGGTCTTTACAAACTCATCGTGATAGGTTTCATAATCCTCCGGTGAGAGGTAAGGTACGAGGTTAGAGTCAACATGTATAAAGGACATCTTGTCGATGATATCGGCGCAATCGGAGCTTACATTTCCGAATACGGTCTCGATATCGCTCGCATTCACCACGCTGATAAAGCGCTCATCCTCATCGCCCGAAGCGCGAGGCATAACGAATGTAACATCCACATCGTTACGCGCCAATCCGCGAGTCATTCCGTAACAGGCTGTACCAAGTCCTCCCGCGATGTGCGGAGGAAACTCCCAGCCAAACATTAATACCCTCATTTCTCTATATTTTTACTATTTCTTAACACTCTTTTTTGTTGCTGTACGCTTCGCGGGGCTCTTCTTTGTTGCCTGCTTTGTCGCACGCTTTGCCTTCGCCTTGTAACGCTCAACAAGCTGTTTGATGTAGAGCACTCCTCCAACGCTCCAAGCCTGCGAGATAGCACCTCGTGGAGCAAATGGAGGGTTAGCATCGTAGTACTCTGCAACCGAACCGATACAGTAAGTTTGGATATTGTCATCGAATGCTGCCAAGATATCCTCGGCAATAGGCAAGAAACGCTTGCCATCGAGCTTCAAGGCACACTCTACATAGAACATCAACGGCCATACCCAAACTGCACCATTAGTTGCGGCAGCCTCCTGCTCGATTGGATTCTCCTTATAGGTAGATTCGAACATCGGGTTACGAGGCGACAACGAACGCAAGCCCGCAGGGGTGAGCAAGTGCTGACGCACTGTCATCAACACATTCACGGTCTGCTCTTCGTCAAGCATCGTATAGTTCAAGCCGCAAGCAATAATCTGATTGCAGCGGATATCATCATTTTTGCCACAATTATCTACATAGTCAGCAAGGTAGCCCTCGTCCGAAAGGTAGAACATCTCCACGAATGACTTCTTAATCTGCTCAGGCAAAGCTTTCCACTCCTTCTCGAACTCCTTGTCGCCCATCTTCTTTGCCAATGCCAAAGTATACGATACGGCATTATACCACAAGGCGTTTATCTCGACTGTATATCCGGCACGAGGAGTAACCGGCTGACCATTCATCACGCAGTCCATCCAAGTCAAAGCCATACCTTCACGAGCGGCCCAAATCAAGCCGTTAGTGTGCATTGCTACGCAACCTCCGAAGAAGCCCTTGCGGTATGCCGCCAAGATACTCTTCATTGCCTTGCCGTAACGCTCCCAGATAGCTTGTGCGCCGATATGCTCCTCCAACTGTTGCAATGTCCAGAAGAACCAGAGTGGTGCATCTGCTGCTACCTCTGCCGAAGCCGAGCCTGCAAAGTCGCCATTGTGCATATCGCCAACCATCGTATCGAGAACATCTATGCAGTCCTCCTTGTATCCCTGCTCCAAAGTCAAACCCGGAAGTGCAATAAATGCCGAGCGACCGGCTTTGCCATACCAAGGATATCCCGACATAACCTCTGTGCGGTTACCGGGGCGGCGAATGATAAACTGACGAGCCGAGTGGTGCAAGCAACTCTCGAAATCAATCTTGTGAGTACGGCGAGCAACAGAGGTTTCATAAGCCTCCACGATAGCCTCGCCCGAAGGCATCTCATCAACCGAAGCCGAGAAGATGATGCTCTCGCCCTTCTTGATATTCATCTCGAAGTAACCCGTAGTGAGCAAATCCTCATACCCCTCGTAGCCACGCTCAATCTCCTTCTGATACTCGAAGTCGTAGTACCAATCGGGAGCAGGAACGAACTTTGCATCCGCCTTCGACAACTGCATGTGCAACCAAGGGAAGCCTTCATAGAGGCGGTTCTTCACTCCATTTGTAACCGGGTAGGAGCGAACATTGGCGTACATATTAGCCTTCGACAATTCATGCTTGTTGCGGAATGCGAGGAAAGGACGCAGACGCAGTGTCGTCTCGGAGTGAGCGTCCACAAGCGTATAGCGAATCATCATCTGTGTACGCTTGTGAATCCAAAGAATCTCCTTGCGAAGAATCACACCGCCGACACGGTAAGTGATAGTTGGACACGGAGTATATTCGAAGTCGGTGATATACTTGTGTCCGCGAGGCTCATACACACCACGGAAGCGGTGAAGAGCCAAGTTGAACGACTGGTCGTGCTGAACAATTGTTTCGTCAAGTGACGAGAGCAGCACATAGGAATTGTTGCTCGAATCAATCGGGGCAACAATAAGACCATGATACTTGCGAGTGTTGCAACCTACGATAGTTGTACTCATATAACCGCCACGGCGGTCAGTTGCCAGCATCTCACGCTGCAATGAATACTCCAAGTTACCAAGTTCTTGTTTGTCAAATTTAAGTCCCGGCATAACTATTTTATTGTAAAAATTATCTTTGTCTTGTAAAGTTAATAAAATTTTCGTGTAATTGTTCCAAAATCTTCGAATATTTTCAAAAACCGACGATTCTTTTTACAATTTCCAACGAAATAGAATAGTTTTCTCACTATATCACACACCAAATACTGCCGGGCAATCCGTGCCCAACAGTATTGATGTATGTGTATAAAACTATCCTCGAATGGTTATGCCCATTTTACGAGGGCAAAGTCCATACGATATGGCAAGTTCTCGTTCTTTGGATAAACTCGCAATGCAAGGTCGAATGCGCCGGTGCGGTTAGGAGCAATATCCAAAGCGTAGGTCGCAATTGTACCCTCGGTCTTAACGAGCTGCAACTGCTCAACAAGTGTTACATCAGGAGCCTGTGTACCAACCATCTGCTTTGCAACAACGAGTTCTACACCAATCTCCTCCGGTGAGAGGGTTGCAACATCAAGTTTTACCTCGAAGTGATACTTCTCACCCACCATCATCGACTCCTTATCCACGCGTACACGCTGTGAGTCGAGTACTCTTACACTATCCCAAGCAGCCGAAACCTTACGCTTCCACGCTGCAATCTCGCGAGCGAGAACATAATTGTTCGATACGAGTTCCTTCTTACGCGCTGCCAACTTATTGTAGAAACGCTCCTCGTAGTCGATAAGCATACGGTTTGTTGTAAAGTTCGATGCGATATCCGAAATACACTTCTTAATCGAAGCAACCCAATCGGTTGGAATACCCTTCTCGTTACGAGCATAATACTTCGGCGCAATCTGCTCCTCGATAGTGGTGTAAATCATCTCGGCATCAAGCTCGTCTTGGTGACCTTGGTCAGCAAATGTGCGCTCCATAGGGAGTGCCCAACCACCATTCTCCTTATAGCCTTCAACCCACCAGCCATCAAGTACCGAGAACTGCATAACACCATTCATCACACACTTCTCACCCGAAGTACCCGAAGCCTCCAATGGGCGAGTTGGGGTATTCAACCATACATCAACACCCTGAACCATACGGCGAGCCAACTCCATATCGTAGTTCTGCAAGAATATAATCTTACCTACAAACTCAGGCATCAACGACACCTCAACGATACGCTTAATCAAATCCTGTCCCGGCTTATCTGCTGGGTGAGCCTTACCTGCGAAGATGAACTGTACAGGACGCTGCTTGTTATTTACGATAGCCGACAAACGCTCCAAGTTCGAGAAGAGAAGGTAAGCACGCTTATAAGTAGCAAAGCGGCGTGCGAAACCGATAGTCAAAACCTCAGGCTTGATGCGGTCTGCAACCTGTACCATCTGGCTCGGACGGTCGAAACGAACCTGTGTAGGGTCTGCATAGCGGCGCTTGATAGTCTTGATGAGTCGCTGTTTGAGGAACATACGCTCGTTCCACAACTCCTCGTCAGGAATATTGTAAACCTTCTGCCACTCCGGAATGTTATATATATGTCCCTCAAATCCGTTAGGGAAGTAACGCGAGTAGAGGCGGCGCATATTCGATGCTGTCCATGTTGGGAAGTGAACACCATTGGTTACATAGCCGATATGCAACTCCTTCTTGAAGTATCCAGGCCACATATTACCGAGAATATCCTTCGACACCTCGCCGTGCAACCACGACACACCATTAACCTCCTGCGAGAGGTTACAAGCGAGTACCGACATCGAGAAACGCTCGTTCGGGTCGTTCGGATTAACCTTACCGAGGTTGATGTATTGGTCCCAAGTGATGCCGAGTGCATCAGGATAGTGCGACATATACTGACGAATCATAGACTCTGGGAATGCATCGTGTCCCGCAGGTACAGGGGTGTGAGTTGTAAAGAGCGATGACGAACGCACAACCTCCAACGCCTCCGAGAACGAGAGCTTCTTACGCGACATGAGATTGCGAACACGCTCTACACCGATAAATGCGGCGTGCCCCTCGTTGCAGTGATAAACTTCCTGCTTGATACCCATCTTATTGAGGGCGCGGATACCACCGATACCGAGTAAAATCTCCTGCTTCAAGCGATTTTCCCAATCGCCACCATAGAGGTGGTGTGTAACCTGACGGTCCTCCTCCAAGTTAGCCTCATAGTCGGCATCGAGAAGGTACAACGGAGTACGACCTACCTGACAACGCCATACACGCGCACTCAAAGTACGACCAGGAAGTGCCACCTGTGTAGTTACCCACGAGCCGTCCTCCTCACGAACAGGCAAGATAGGCAACTTGAAGAAGTTTTGTGCCTCGTAAGTAGCCTCCTGCGCACCCTGTGCCGAAAGACGCTGTGTGAAGTATCCATAGCGATACAAAAGACCTACGGCAACCATTGGAACATTCTTATCCGAAGCCTCCTTCAAGTAGTCGCCGGCCAAGATACCCAAACCTCCCGAATATATCTTCAACGAGTGGTGCAAACCATACTCCATCGAGAAGTATGCAATCTTCGGAGCCTTTGGATTTGGTTTCTCATTCATATACTCTTGGAACTGTGCATATACAGCGTCCATCTTTGCAAGGAATGCCTCGTCCTTCTCTATCTCTGAAAGGCGATCCATCGACAACTTGTCGAGCAGAGCGATAGGGTTTCTATCGACCTCAACCCACAACTCCTTGTCGATAGCCTCGAACAAATCGCGTGCACCAAGAGTCCAACTCCACCACAAGTTGCGCGACAACTCTTCGAGTGGGCGCAAGCGTGCAGGCAACGACTTCTCAACCATTATACGCTGCCAATTTGGACGCTCTACGAAGAGCTGCTGACGCACAAAGTTAATCTGCTCGTGCGAAGCACCACCATCGCCCATAACGGCACGATTGGTACGCGCTACACAACTCTCGATTGCACACTCGTATGCCTTGCGATAGTACGAGAAGAGGTTATCCCAAAGAGCCCGCTTCGACATTTCGAATGCTGCCTTGCGAACAGCCACAACCTCCTTATCCGAAAGGGCAAGGAAGCGAAGTACTGCATCTGCCACCGAAGCAACAGTCTCGGCAGTATTGTTATCGTTGCGCTCAACAACTACAACGCCATCGTTATTCTCCTGCTCCGATGCCCACACACCAAAGCCTGCCAATGTTGTTGTGATTGTCGGGATAGAGAATGCTATCGATTCGAGTGGAGTATATCCCCAAGGCTCATAGTACGAAGGATAGATTGTCAAATCCATACCTACGAGCAACTCGTAGTAATTCTTATTGAAGATGCCATCGTTCTGATTGAGATATGTAGGAACGAATATAACCTTAACCTTCGACTCTGCGCGATCGAGAACGCTACCATTGATGGCATTTGTCACCTGATCCCAAGCCTGATACTCCAACACATGTGTTGAGTAACGATACTGCGAAGCATCGATAGCCTGCGACTTATCCTGCAAGTGAGCCTGCAAATCGTGACGCGCTCCGAGGTTGGCAGCAGGTACGGTTACATAAGCCAACACCTCACGGTCGAGCTTGCCTGATGTTTCGAGCGCCTTCAATGCATCAAAGAATACATCCAAGCCCTTATTGTGGAACTCGTAGCGACCACTTGTGCCAATGATGAATGGCTCCTTCTCAAACTTATGCGATAGGCAAGCCTCGGCAACCTCAATCATAGCCTTACGAGCCTCCTTGCGCTTGGCATCGTACTCCTTACCTGTCCAAACAAAGTCGTTCTCGAAGCCGTTAGGGGTTACAACATCAACCTCCTTGCCAAGCAAGTGAGCGCACTCGCGAGCAGTGATATCACTCACCGAAAGGAAGGCATCGTGATTCTTTGCACCCATCTTCTCGATGGAGTGTTTTGCCACGACATTAAACTGACGAGCCAGGTCATCAGCATTGAACTGCTCCAAGCTTCCGTAAAGAGGAAGGTTATTACCAGCAATGCAACGACCCATCACTGTCGCGTGAGTTGTCATCACGGTTGCAATATATGGCGAGTGCTTACGCAAATAAAGACCACCCGAGCATGTCATCCACTCGTGGAAGTGTGCCACAGCCTTCTCGGTCGTTGCGCAGAAGTTATCTACATACGACTCGATAACCTTACCTGCCAAATATCCGAACAATACAGGCTCAACATAGTCCCACTGCCCCGATATTGAATCTACACGATAATCCTCCCACAACTCCTTCAATACCTCATCTTTGTTCGAGAAGAGGGTTGTGAAGTCGATGAGAATTGCGATAGGGTTACCGCACACATTCCAACGACCAATGCGAACACGAATTCCATCGTTATAGAGGGTTTGACGCCAAGTCTTCATCAACATTGGATCCTCGACAAACTCCGACACCTCGCTATCCTGCGAAAAATCGGGACCGATAGTAATATATCTGTCGCCCATCTGCTTTGTAACAGTCAAGGCCTTCGTTGCCAACACGGTGTGAATGCCACCAACCTTGTTACATACCTCCCAGCTGACCTCAAAAAGGGCATCCGGATTAAACTTTACTTCACTCATAATTATCTGATAATTTGTTAATTGTTTCTAAACTTTGCCGCAAAGATACGACTATAAAATCACAAAACCAAGTATTTATTAAAATTTTTTAATAATTTATACCAATATATATAATAAGGCTCTCTACAACTCGATTAGAGCCTCTATTACCAAATCCGACAACAGCATATTTTCGGGCGCAATTCGCAAATTACCGTTATCGTTTATCAACAACCCCGCAACGCCATTTTTCGAGAATTCACGCTCCAATCTTTCACGCTCCGAAGTGCCAAAATCCCGTTCCACCCTATCAAGCGAAAAGCCCTCAATGCATCGTAGTGAAGTCATCACATATTCGTTCAACTTATCACGCTCCGACAGCACCTCCGAACCATACTCTATACCTTTTATATACTCCTCTATCGCTTGCTCACACCAACGGCGCATCTCTCCATTATAGGAGTGTGCCCCTGCACCAATGCCGAGATACTCCACCCCCTGCCAATACGAGGAGTTATGGCGTGAACGGAAGGTTGGCAGTGCATAGTTCGATACCTCGTAGTGTTCAAAGCCCGCAGCGGTCAAAATATTATGTACCTGCAAAAATTCAGCCTCGCTGCGCTCCTCATCCGTTTCGTGCATCTCACCACGCGCCAACATGCGACCAAAACGGGTATTCTCCTCAATTGTAAGGTGATAAGCCGATATATGTTGCACATTCAGACTTAAAACACCATCCAAAGTATTTGACAGCGACTCACCGCCGAAGCCCTCAACACCAAAAATCACATCAACCGAGATATTGTCGTATCCTGCGTTTTGCAACATTCGCACCGCCTCAATAGCCTGCTGAGCCGAATGTCTGCGCCCCATAAATTGCAGACACCCGTCATCGAGCGACTGCACACCCACCGAAATACGATTGACCGAAGTTCTGCGCAACTCTGCCACATATTCAGGTGTTATATCATCGGGATTTACCTCGATAGTAATCTCCTCCAACTCGGAGCAATCAAATTGTTCACGCACCTGCTCGACAAATCGTTCAATCTCGCTTGGCGTAAGCAGCGATGGAGTACCACCGCCAAAGTAGATTGTACGAATATATTTATCGTGCAAAAAATTTTGTTGTGTCTTCAACTCCGCATGCATCATCTCAACAACTTGCGGGATATATTTCAACTTCACACTGCGATAAAAATCGCAATATCCACACAACCGCTTGCAGAACGGAATATGAAAATATATTGACGCCACTTTGCTCCAATAGGTTAATCTTAACAAAGATAGTAAAAAAAACTGAAAACGGAAAGCGGAAAGCGGAAAACTTTCGTTTTTCGGTTTTCGCTTGGAGTGGAAAACTTTTAATTAGACGAGAGTAAACTTTCAGCGCTCCCCAGTAAGCGAACGGAGTGAGCGTCCCCAGAGAGGACACAATCGCACAGCAAGCACAAAAATTTGCAAGACAAACAAAGGGAGTGTCTAACAAGTTTTAGACACTCCCTTTCTATTAGAAGTTGTATAACAAGAGGGATTTCAAGGCTTGCGAGGCGTTGAGTCCGCAGCATACTTGGGCGTATGTGAGGAACTCAACGACCGATGCGTAACGCAGAAATCACCTTGTTAGACAGCTTCTGAAGTGCCCAGAATAGGACTCGAACCTACACGCCTCTCGGCACTCGCACCTGAAACGAGCGCGTCTACCATTTCGCCATCTGGGCTTTGCGACCGCAAAGGTAACGAAAATTTCACTAATTCCAACTTTGCTCGATTTTTTTTGCAAGTTTTCCGTTTTTATTGTTATCTTTGTAATGATATGAAGAGCGAGAAACTGATTTTTTTAACTAACGATGACAGCTACCGCAGCAAGGGTTTTGCTGCGGCGATTGAGATTGCGCGACAGTTTGGTCGCGTGATTGCCATTGCGCCCGATGCCCCACAAAGCGGCATGAGTCAGGCAATAACAATCTACAACCCTCTATACCTCCGCAAAGTTCGCGAGGAGGAGAATGTAACGGTATATTCACTCAACGGAACTCCCGTAGATTGTGTAAAGATGGCATTCGACCATCTCTTCCGCGAGGAGAAGGTCGATTTGGTAATTTCGGGCATAAATCACGGCTCGAATGCTGCGGTAAATGTTCTCTATTCGGGAACAATGGGAGCAGCCATCGAGGCGGCATTCTACAACATTCCGAGCGTAGGTCTTTCGCTCACCGACCACGACCTCGATGCCGACTTCGAGGGTGCGGTAAAGTATGGAACGCAAATTATCAAGTCCGTTTTGGAGTGTGAAAACCTACCAAAACCGCTATGTCTGAATGTCAATGTACCCGATATCCCTTGCAACGAGATTAAGGGAGTTCGACTTTCTCGCCAGACTCGCGGATATTGGCGCGAAGAGTTCTACAAGCGCACCGACCCACACGGAAGGGACTATTTTTGGCTCACGGGAGCATTCTCGAATGCCGAGCCGCAAGCAGAGGATACCGATGAGTGGGCATTGGCAAACGGATATGTGTCGGTTGTTCCCGTACAGGTCGATTTAACGGCATACAGCCAAATGGAGCAGTTGAAAACTATTCTATAACGGATATTGACACAGATGTTGAGTCTTGGGCTAAAAATAGTGATGTGCGTACTTATGGCTATACAACTGCTTGCCATAGGCTATGCTTTACACCTTGTTCGCCGCACCAAATACAGCATAATCTGGATATTGTGTATTTTGGCGTTTGCAATCTCCTTTGCGCAACACATGCTCTACATCTTTCTTAACAAATCCATCAACTTCGAGTTGGTAATCATATTCGATGTTATAGCCTCTTTATGTGTTGTTGTAGCGGTATTTTTTGCGCATCGTTTGGTCAATCATATCGACCATCTCAACTATCAGCGCAACCTATTGAGCAGACGACTCCTATCAACCGTACTGCGCACCGAGGAGCGTTCTCGCTCACAATTTGCCAAGGAGTTGCACGATGGTATGGGACCGCTGCTCTCTTCGGCAAAGATGTCGTTGTCGGCTCTCTCTACCGAGAATATGAGCAAGGAGCAGTTGGAGCTTTTGCAAAACACCCGATTTGTTATTGATGAGTCTATTCGCTCCGTGCGCGAGATTTCGAACAACATGTCGCCCCAGATTCTTATGGATTTTGGTTTGGCACAGGGAGTGCAGAGTTTTATTTCGCGCATACAATCACTCCACACCATAGAGATTATTTTCGATTCAAACCTCAAAAAGGAGCGATTTGACAACGATATCGAGGTCGTTCTCTACCGAGTAATCTGCGAGCTTATAAACAACTCGCTCAAACATTCGGGTTGCGACAAGATTGTCATATCGCTAACATTCAAAGAGTCTGCTTTGGAGTTGCACTACAACGACAATGGTCGTGGATTCAATACCGAAAGTGTTGTATCGAATGGTATGGGATTGTCGAATATCACCTCGCGCATAGAGTCGCTGAATGGCGAATTAAAGATATTCAGTAATGAGGGTAGCGGAATGCAGGCTCACGCACGCATATCACTCCATCAGGAGGAGGCTCACCCGAAAAGACGAAAACGAAGATGGAAAAAGAGATAAAAATTGCATTGGTCGATGACCATGCGCTATTCCGCAACGGATTGCGAAGTTTGATTGACGGCAAACACAATTGCCGAGTTGTTGCCGAAGCAAATGATGGCGCAGACTTTTTGGCAAACAGCGAAGCAATGAGTGCCGATATTGTATTTATGGATATCGCCATGCCGAATCTCTCGGGCGACAAGGCAACAGCATTGGCTTTGGAGCAGAACCCCAATCTGAAAATCATCTGTCTGTCGATGTTTGGTGATGAGAAGTACTATTCACGAATGGTCGAGGCAGGCGCAAAAGGTTTTTTATTGAAGGACTCCTCCATGGATGATGTTTTTGCTGCAATAGATGCCGTAAGCAATAGCGAGGAGTATATATGTAAGGAGGTTATGCTGGCACTCTCGGGGGCAATGCGCCGTAACAACGAGGCGGGGATTCTATCCGAGCGTGAGATTGATGTATTATTGGGTATTTGTCGCGGACTTTCGACACAGGAGATTGCCGACAAACTCTTTCTTTCGAAGCGCACAGTGGACACCCATCGTGCCAACATCCTCGAAAAGACCAGCTCAAAGAATACCGCAAGTCTTGTGGTATATGCCATAAAACACAACCTTGTCGAGATTTAGACAAACGAAAAACAAAAAAGGAACAGAACCTTAAAACTACATATATTATGAATGTACAAAACATTATGCTCGATTTGGAGCGCAAGCATCCGGGCGAAAACGAGTATTTGCAGGCGGTACGCGAAGTATTGGAGTCTATCGAGGAGGTTTACAACCAACATCCGGAATTTGAGAAGGCAAAGATTGTGGAGCGTATGGTTGAGCCGGACCGTATCATCACATTCCGCGTAACATGGGTAGATGACAATGGCGAGATTCAGACCAATCTTGGTTATCGCGTACAATTCAATAGTGCAATCGGTCCTTACAAGGGCGGTATTCGTTTCCACAAGGCAGTAAACCCTTCGATGTTGAAGTTCCTCGGCTTCGAGCAGACTTTCAAGAACGCTTTGACAACCCTCCCTATGGGTGGTGCAAAGGGTGGCTCGGATTTCGACCCTGTGGGCAAAAGCGATGCCGAGATTATGCGTTTCTGCCAAGCGTTTATGTTGGAGTTGTGGCAGAATATAGGTCCCGACACCGATGTTCCTGCGGGCGATGTAGGTGTTGGCGGTCGCGAGATTGGCTACATGTACGGGATGTACAAGAAGTTGGCTCGCGAGTACAACACAGGCGTATTGACCGGCAAGGGCTTGACTTGGGGAGGTTCGTTGATTCGCCCTGAGGCAACAGGCTTCGGTGCGTTGTACTTTGTGGAGCATATGCTCCACCGTGCAGGCAAGGAGTTGAAGGGTGCAACAGTTGCTATTTCGGGCTTCGGAAATGTGGCTTGGGGCGCAGCAAAGAAGGCTACCGAATTGGGAGCGAAGGTTATCGCAATCTCGGGACCTGACGGTGTAGTTCTCAACCCTAACGGTATGAATGATGAGAAGATCGCCTATATGTTGGAGTTGCGAGCATCGAACCGCAATATCGTTGCCCCATTTGCAGAGAAGTTCACCGATGCTACATTTGTTCCGGGCAAGAAGGCGTGGAGCGTGAAGTGCGACATCGCACTCCCTTGCGCATTCCAGAACGAATTGACAGGTGCTGACGCCGAGGAGTTGTTGGCGAATGGTACTTGGTGCGTTGCCGAGGTATCGAATATGGGTTGTACCCCTGAGGCTATTGCCGCATTCCAGAAGGCTCGCATCTTGTTTGCACCGGGTAAGGCGGTGAATGCTGGTGGTGTGGCAACTTCGGGCTTGGAGATGACGCAGAATGCAATGCATATTTCGTGGTCGGCAGCCGAGGTTGATGAAAAATTGCACTACATTATGCAGTCTATCCACGAGGCTTGCGTTAAGGCAGGTGACGAGGGAGATTATACTAACTATGTCAAAGGTGCTAACATCGCAGGCTTCTTGAAGGTAGCGCGTGCAATGTTGGAGCAGGGTGTCGTATAAGTTCTACCTTATATTATATAATAAGAGATAGCACCGAAAATTCGGTGCTATCTCTTATTTATAATCTATCGATTACTGACCGTTTTTGATATCCTTGATTCGTAACTGCAACGATGCTTTACCGCGATAGTTGTTCTCGATAATCTGATAACAAATATCTATCGGCTTGCCCGCGCGCACCCACTCGTAGAATGTAGGTTGCTGAAAGGCTATCGTCTGCATACGAGCTGATGGAGCTGATTTCTGTGTCAAATCCATACGCAAATGTTCGGCATCGGCACCTACCAATCGCGCATCACCACTATTCACGCACTGCTCCGAGGCGAATATCGGCAGATTATTGCCCGGTCCGAATGGTTGGAAGCGGTTTAACTCGGAGAAGAAATTTGGCGTGATATCTCCGAATGAGAGCATACTGTCAATCTCCACCTGCGGAATAAGGCTCTTTGGATCGATATTCTCCTCAACATATTGGTTGAAACGGCGCTTGAACTCCTCAACATTCTCGGGACGCATGGTCAAACCTGCGGCGTACATGTGTCCTCCGAAGTTCTCCAACAAGTCAGAGCAGGACTCCACTGCCTGATAGAGGTCGAAACCTGCAATTGAGCGTGCCGAGCCCGTAACAAAGCCGTTACTTTGCGTAAGCACTACCGTAGGGCGATAGTAGGTCTCTATAAGGCGCGATGCCACGATACCCACAATACCCTTCATCCACTTCGGGTTATAGATTACGATGCTCTTCTGCGCCTTCAACTGCGGATTGTTCTCTACATACTCGTGCGCTTCGATAGTTACGGAGCGATCCTCCTTCTTACGGTCCTGATTGTAGTTATCGATACCCTCACCCAACTCGCGTGCAGTCTCTTCGTCACCCTCAACAAGCAACTTCACCGCTGCATATCCGCCCGAAGGAACCGAATCCTCTGGATACTCATCCATACGCATACGACCCGCAGCATTGATGCGCGGACCAATCTTGAAGACGATGTCGTCTATGGTGATATTCTGCTCCTCCAAACCGCAGATGCGGATAATCGAAGACAAACCCTTCGAAGGCTGCGAATTGAGTTGCTTCAAACCATAGTGTGCCAAGATACGATTCTCATCGGTCAATGCCACTATATCCGAGGCGATACTCAATGCCAGCAAATCGAGGAATTGTTCGATTTCGCTAAACGGAATGTTGTGTTTTTGCGAATAGGCTTGTACCAACTTAAAGCCGACACCGCAACCCGACAACTCATCGAATGGATAGTTGCAATCGTTGCGCTTCGGATCGAGAACTGCTACGGCACGAGGAATCTCCTCTGCCGGAAGATGATGGTCGCAGATAATGAAATCCACCCCTTTCTGTGTTGCATAGTCCACCTTTTCGACTGCCTTAATACCACAATCGAGGGCAATGATAAGTTTCACTCCCTTCTTTGTGGCAATGTCGATACCCCTCTTCGAAATACCATAACCCTCGGTATAACGATCGGGAATGTAGAACATCAGATTGTTGTGTCCGATGTGGCGGAGAAATTTATATACGAGCGCTACGGCAGTTGTGCCATCTACATCGTAGTCGCCATAGACCATAATCTTCTGGTTCTTGGCAACCGCCTCCTCCATCCTCTCGACTGCTCGCTCCATATCCTTCATCAGGAACGGATTGTGCAAATCTTCGAGGCGAGGATTGAAAAACTTCTTCGCTTTGTCTACTGTGTCTATGCCTCTTTGTACCAACAGGTTCGCCAATACCGTAGGGATTCTCAACGAGGTAGCAATGTGATCTACCGTCAGAGAGTTGCCCTGTGGTTTGACTACCCACTTTTTCTGAATAGGCATACTCGTTAAATTTTATATATTTATTTTCCAATTTTATATTCATTTTATAGTACTTTTTCGAGGTTAAAGTTCGCAAGCAACTTCTCGCAAAGCACCTTGCTTGCCTCTTCGAACGAAACCTCACGACCGAGCTCTTTTGTGATAGAGGTCACCCCCTTATCCACAAAACCACACGGATTTATCATCGTAAACCACTTCAAATCGGTCGAGGCGTTAAGTGCCAAGCCGTGCATCGTAACAAAACGCGATGCCTTGACGCCTATGGCGCAAATTTTTCGCCAATTGCGTTGCAACTTCTCGCCAGCCGAGTTCTCCGCCTCATCGCAGAGCCACACTCCCGTTGCACCATCCAATCTTCGACCTTCGATGCCATACTCGGCAATCGTTTCGATGATACTCTCCTCCAAAATTTCAATATAGCGGCGCAGTCCTATACCCAATCTTTCAAGGTCGAGAATGGGATAACACACCACCTGACCCTCGCCATGAAAGGTTATGTCGCCACCACGGTCTATATGGTAGAACTCGGCACCGAGAGCCTTCAATCGCGCCTCATCAATGAGCATATTACTCATTTTGCCGCTCTTACCGAGTGTATATACTGCGTGGTGCTCCACAAAGATTATTGTGCCTGCGAAGTCGCTGCCATCGCCCTGCTTTGCAAGCAAGTCATCAAACAGCCTTTGCTGATACTCCCAGCACTCCTTGTAAGGCATTCGCCCAACCCATTTACACTCAACGCGCATACTTATAATTCAAAATTCAGAATGCAAAATGCAATTCGAAATTCAAACAACCTATGCCTAAAATCGAGATGTGAGCAGAAGCACTTATCGTGCTGCTTTGATGGAGGAGAGAGCCTCGTCAGCGAGGTACGATGAACGCACCAACGGACCACTTGCACAGTGAGAGAAGCCCATATCGAGAGCTATTTGGCGGTATCGCTCGAAAGTTTCGGGGGTGATATATTCCGCAGCGGGAACCTGCTCCTCCGAAGGTCGAAGATACTGTCCGAGGGTTACAATCTTTACGCCTGCATCACGCAAGTCGCGCAAGGTCTGCAAAACCTCCTCTTCGCTCTCGCCAAGTCCTACCATCAATCCGCTTTTGGTTGTCACTCCCCTTTCGCTCATATAGCGCAATGCCGCCAACGATGTACGATATGTCGCTTTCGCGCGAACAACGGGTGTAAGACGCTCCACGGTCTCGATGTTATGCCCGATAATATCGGGCTTCGATGCCATCACCACCTCCAACGAGGCAGGTACTGCATCGAGGTCAGGAATAAGGAGCTCAATTGTTGCGTTTGGATTTTTCGTTCTGATAGCCTCGACAGTCTGCGCCCAATGCGCCGCACCACCATCAGCCAAATCGTCACGAGTAACAGAAGTTACTACAACATGCCGTAGTCCCATAAGTTTTACACTCTCCGCCACCTCTTGTGGCTCTACCGGATTTGGCGGCAACGGTTTGCCTGTTTTAGTTGCACAAAAACGGCAACCTCTGGTACATACATCGCCCAAAATCATGAATGTAGCAGTTCGTTTGCTCCAACATTCTGCCTTATTCGGGCATCGTCCGCTGCTGCAAATCGTATGGAGAGAGTGTTCACGCACTATACGAGCTACCTCGGCAAAAGTATCGCTTCGGTGGAGTCTGATTTTTAGCCATTCAGGCTTTCTCGCAGGTGCATTTTCACCATACAACTTCGGCATTCTTTTTTAAGTTCATTATTCCTATTGGCGCAAAGATACAAATAAAAATTAAAAATTAAAAATTAAGAATTAAGAATTTTTCAAAAATAGTAAATGATTGAGCTATTTTTGATGCAAACAAGGTGGCGAGAGCGCAGCATAGTAAGCCTATGTGACCATCCCGCCATCCGAAGAGCGACTCAAAAAGAGCCGTTCAGAACGATTTTTTACAGCCAACCGCCATTAGAAGCCACCGAACTCTTCGCCATCACAACAAAAGTCTTGGTAACTTCGGTTGGGGAAGGCTTTGTTTTATCTTCGAGTGAGCCACCGCCTATTAGAAGGGTTACCTTGAAGGTTGCACTACCACTCTTTGAGCAGGAGATATTAAGTTTTCCGTCAGAGTAGAGGCAGTCGCCAAGTCCGATACACTCTCTGTCGGCATCGGATATCTCTATTTTGGAGAGAGCGGCATTATAGACGCCATCGCCAAAATATGGAGCGAGGTCTATCTCGCTTGTTTCGCCGCACTGAACTATGGTATAAGGTGTTCCGTCAATCTGCAAAAGCAGTTTGTAGGCATCGATATATCCGTTACCAAGTTTATTCTTGTAGGTCGGGTATTTAACATCGTAAACCCTCACGCTGTTACCCGATTGAGTTTCGACTCTGATTTCACCTGTGAGATGTGGCTCAATGTCGTTTGTTGCCGAGAGGAGCATCGAACGGAACTCCTTTGCTGTGTAACGCTTGCCCAATTTTTTTGCATACGAAAGACCAAGTGCAGCAACGCCCGACACATGGGGGCACGCTTGCGAAGTTCCCTGCATCATGCCATACTTTCCTCCATATTTCGCCTCTCCAAACTCATCGGGCAGAGTTGAGAGAATTTCACCATTGCCATAGGTAGCCTCTCCGCCGGGCGCTACAATATCTGTTCCTATGCCATAGTTGGTGTAATATGCAGGGCGCAACGAAGGAGAGAATGATGCTACCGCCACGCAAGGCTCGTATGCCGCAGGGTAAGATGGCAGCCCTGCACCATCATTACCGGCAGCAAAGATCACAAGACCTCCCTCTATCGGACCATCCTCCGTTCCGGCATTATTCACAAAATAGTCAATTGCCTCTGCCTCTACTCTAACCGAACTTCTGTATTGAGCATCACTACCCGGTTGAGAACTCCCTCCTGGTGCCAATTTCGATGGATAGCCCCAACTACACTGCAATATATGCGCTCCGCAATCGGCAGCATATTGCATTCCGGCGGCAATATCATCTGTTTTTGCATTTCCTGTGCCGTAGAATGTCTGCAACGACTGTATCTTCACGCCGTCTTTCTTGCCACTACCACCTGCAATACCACTGATTCCGAGGTTGTTATCATTCATCGCAGCGATGATGCCGGCAACATGTGTTCCGTGTCCCGAATCGTTTTTATGCGACCACGAAACCTCGCCACGCCAGAGCGCAAAGTTGAAGCCGTAGATATCATCTTTGTATCCGTTACCATCATCATCAAAGTTCTCTTTTCCGTTCTTCTCTGCTTCATTAATCCAGATATTATCCACCAAGTCCTCGTGGGTATTCATCACACCCTCATCCATCACCGCAACAACGATAGAAGGGTCGCCCTTGCATAACTCCCACGCCGGCGTAACATTGATGTCTGCTCCGCTTACCACACCCGGAAGATTTGCGATAAAACCTGCATCATAAACCTTCGAATAGTACCCTGCATTTCGCAACGACCATTGAAGGTCGGAATAGGTGTCGTTGAATGGGATTTTAACTGCCGACACGCTTGTTGTGGCAGCTCCTGTAACAGATGATATTGCACTATTTCTTGTCGGTTGCTCCACGCGACATACGCGCTCCGAGAATTGAATGGTGCGCACCTCGGCAACAGCTGCCAAGTCGGCAGCAACAGCCTCCACATCACTCGCCTCGTCAAATTGCAACTCGTACCACAGATGCAAGCCCGCTTCGTGAACTTTCTCACGATTTTTATCGGTCACAACGAATATGGGCTTTACATTGAAGCCACCCACCTTATTGAGTACGGCATCGACACCTGCAACACCTGTTCGTGTTGCACCACTTCGTGTTGCACACTCCGCCAAACGGCTCTCCGCCGTAGCATTGAAGCGAACAAGGATTTCGCCTTTTACGCTATTTTCTGCACTATTTACTATCTTGTCGGAGAGGTTTGCACCCTCACCCGAGCCGATGTGTTGCTCCTCCAAATCGGCAATACATCCTGTCAACAACACTGCAACCGCAATTGTATATATCAGTCGTTTCATTCTATTCACTTACTATAAAGGTTTTACCATCGTTGTCTGTGTCGATACTCGCGAGATATGCACCTCCGGCATTTCGGAACTCTCGTAAGTAGTGACCTCGCCACTCTCGGAGAGGCTCTCCAAGACGAGTTCCGAATTGCTATTTAGACTAAATTTATAACTATCTGCCCACTTTTCGCCATCGCTATATTCGCCCGAGATGACAGAATTTTCGCTATCTATCTCATAAGTTCCCACATATTCGATGTATGCCATATCGCCCGAGCGTTGCAAAATGGTAAAGCAACCCATATAATCGAACTTGATATACAAATCGACATCCGCTGCTTCACCGCAGAAGCTCTTTATATGCCAACTACCCACAATAAAAGGCAACTCCTTTGCCGACACATTCACCTTCGTCACTCGACCTTGCTCTACCTCAACAGCCTCTGCCTTAAAGAGTTTGCTGATTCCTGCTTTATCATCGCGTACCACCAAATCGACACTCTGATACTCGCCCGAAGGAAGTGCTACATAGAGTGCCTTATCCGAAGTGATATCTATCGGCTCACTCGCTATGCGCGAAACCGAATATGCCACTTTTGCTTCTGTTATTGCACCCAATGGCATATTGTATATGTAAGAGCCGTATAGTCCGTGTTCTTTATTTGGAACATTGACCTCGGCAAATGATACGGCATCAATTCCGACATTGAATTTCAACGCTCCGAAGATAGGCGCAAAGGTTAGACTTCCCTGTCCTATTGCCACTTGCGGAGTTACGGTCACACTATTCTCGCTCGCAGTAAAGATATTGCGAGGCTCAACTATAACCTCCAACAAGCCATTATCGAAGATTGCACCTACTGACGAAGCAGGAGTTATGGCATAATATCCACTCTTTGTGCCGGCGGTATTTCCGCTGAATCTTGCCCACTCGCTACCTGCATCAGAGGCAAGCGACATTAACGCCACCGACCAATCCTCCGAACGGAGAATATGAAACTCTGCCCCCTCCTCCCATGCGGAGTGGGTTCTTACCCCCTCATCATCAAATCCACAGGTCACGCACGGCAAAGATACCTTCTTTACTAAATTGATGTTATCTTCTTTGTCACAAGCGATTGCTCCAAAGAGTAGCATAACACATATTGACAATAGACTTTTTCTCATACTTCGCATCACATAAATATTCGATGCAAAGATACTTATTTTACAGAGAACTCCTACACTATGGGCAAAAAAGGATTGTTTTTTAGACGAAAAATTCCTACCTTCGCAACAATAATGAAACAAAAAAATGTAAATGATGAAACGAACACTACTTATCGTAATAGCCGCATCGACCATTTTCGGTGCTATCGCCCAAACAAAAAACGGAGGAATCGATGCTAAAATGTTGAAGCAGCTCCGCAAGAGCTACACCGCATCTCCCGAACAGAAAGCTATCAAAAATGCTTTGGCTTCGAATTCAATTGCCGTTCTATCTATCAACAGCGAAAATCTGGCAATGTGTGATACACACTTCTCTCACCGAGTGAAGACCAAAGGTATTACCAACCAAAAATCTTCGGGACGCTGTTGGCTCTTCACCGGTCTGAATGTATTGCGAGCAAAGATGATTGCCAAATACAATCTTGCCTCGATGGAGTTTTCGCAGAATTACTGTTCATTCTACGATTTGCTCGAAAAATCAAATCTCTTTTTGCAAGCTATTATCGACACCCGCACACTCCCATTCGACGACAGAAAGGTCGATTGGTTGCTACGCCATCCAATCGGTGATGGTGGACAATTTACAGGTGTTTCAAACCTAATTATGAAGTACGGTGTCGTTCCGAAAGAGGCTATGCCGGAGACTTTCCAAAGCAATAATACACGACATATGCGAACTATTCTATCGCTTAAACTACGCGAGTATGCACTAGCACTCCGTAATGTTAAGAGTGATAAGGTCGCTGCATCGTTGAAAGTTGAGCAACTCTCCGAGATTTATCGTATTTTGGTGGAGTGTCTTGGTGTTCCGCCAACTGAATTCGAATGGACTCACCGCAATCGTAAAGGCGAAGTGATTTCAACCGAGAAGTACACCCCAAAATCATTCTATGAGAAGTTTATCGGCGAGGATCTCGAAGGAAACTACATAATGATAATGAATGACCCGACACGTGAATACGGAAATGTCTACGAAATTGAGTATGATCGCCACGTTTATGACGGCGAAAATTGGCTCTACATCAATCTCCCAATCGAACGCATCAAAGAGATTGCTATCGCTTCGATTAAGGACAATACCGCTATGTACTTCTCGTGCGATGTGGGCAAGTTCCTCAACCGCAAGCAGGGAACTCTCGACCTTGCCAACTTCGACTACGAGTCGTTGTTCTGCACCTCGTTCCCGATGAACAAGCGCGAGCGAGTGATGACCTACGCAAGTGGCTCTTCGCACGCAATGACACTTATCGCCGTAGACCTCGACGCGGAGGGCAAACCTCGCAAGTGGATGGTAGAGAATAGCTGGGGCTTCAAGTCGGGCTACAAGGGCAATCTGATTATGACGGACGAGTGGTTCAACGAGTATATGTTCCGTCTGGTTGTGGAGCGCAAGTATGTTCCGCAAGATGTACTCGATATGCTCAAACAGAAGCCGACAATGCTCCCTGCTTGGGACCCAATGTTTGCGCCCGAAGAGTAGATTCAACAACACCAAAAATACCTAACAATGAAACGATTAACCACTCTTACACTTTTGCTCTTTGCGCTCTACGCAGAGGCTCTTGCTTGCACCTCGGCAGTGGTTGCTCCACACCGTTCGAGCGAGGGAGTGCCACTACTTTGGAAACATCGCGACAACACCAAGTACCCCAACACCCGCATCGAATATATCGCAGACGGAACCTATGCTTATACAGCCGTTGTCCCAAACACCGAGAGGTATGCAAAAGGGGCCTACGCAGGTGTAAACGAGATGGGATTGGGCATTATAAGCACCGCCACAAAGAACCTTCCCGAATCGACACCCGAAGAGTACAAAGCGTGCAAACTTCGTCGAATGCGAGGAGGTGCAATGTGGAACGGATTGCGAGAGTGTGCAACCATCGACGAGTTCGAGGAGTTGCTCAAAAAAACCAAGCGCAGCCGTCGCTCGCACTCAAACTTCGGCGTCGGAGATGCTACGGGTGCAGTCGCCTACTTCGAGGTGTGGGACGTGGGCTATCGTCGCTACGATGTGAGTCAAAGCGGCAACGACGGTTTCGATGTGCGCTCGAATTTCTCGCACGCTGGAAATCCCGAAAAGACAGGGTCAAGCAAACGCCGCTACGACCTTATTATGAAGGAGATGGCTGCACATAACGGCAACTTCACACCGCAAGATTTTATCGGCTATTCGCGCTCCTACAACAGTATTAAATATGGAAATGTTCTCGATATGGAGAGGCGATACTATTGCAGCAACCACACCGTGCCACGCGCCTCGACCGTAGGCTCGTTTGTAATAGTCTGCGACGGTAAGAATCCGCGTATGCTCGTGATGAACGGCCACTCGGTGTCGAGCCTTGCCGTACCTGTCTATGTTCGAGCAAAGGAGAATATCCCAGAGTGCGTTCACGGCAACGCGATGCGACTCTTGTCGAACGACTTTCGCGAGAAGGCATATACCACCGTATCCAAGAGAAAACTCCTAAACAAGGAGTTGATAAGCAAGGTCCTAAAAATCAAGCAACCTAAAATTGCGATGCCAAAGGAGATGCCGAGCAATATTCGCGCCTTCAATGCCAAGATTGACAAGCAGTTTGCAAAGCACGAAAAGCGTGTTCGCAAGGTGCTGGACAAATTCTAAAATTCGGCCGTAACACCAAAGGTCGGAATAAGCGTACCATTGCGCTGCGCAATCCGCTTCAACTCATACCTCTGCTCCTCGATTGGGGCAGAGGGATTTTTTATTATGCCCGTACTCAACAGCGCATCGGGCAGGGTTATCTCGCTGAAAGTTATATTTTCGAGGTCGAGATATATGCCGAGGCTCCACTTGCGGAACTCCCACACCTTATCCACGCGGATATCGAGTTGTACAAATGGCTTCAAACGCCCCTCGTTGTAGCGTGAATAGTCGAGTGCGGCACGCCCCGTAGCGTCCCAATAGGTTTTTAACGCTGTTTGCTCCTCATCGTACGGTGTATATGGCGCACCGCCTATCGCGCTCAACTTTGCACCTATGCTCCAACGGCGTGGCAGGTCGTATGTTCCGCTGACATTTGCCACCCAACGATTATCCCATGCCGAAGGGATATATGGTGCGTGACGGTCGCTGCGATACTCGCTCCAATAGAGGGTGAATGCTCCGACAATGTTTATCTTGTTCGGTATCTGCCAACGAGCCGACAACTCCACACCATAGGCGCGACCTTGTGCGGTTGATACCAACGCCTCGTTGCCCGTAACACCATAGTCATTTCCCTTGCAGGTCAGCGGGACATCATCAGCGACAGAGAGTGGAACTTGCGAGTATAATTTATAAAATCCCTCCAACGATACCGCCAACCTATCGCGCAGACGATACTCGCCACCCACCGCCGATGAAAATACACGCATATAGTCCAAATTCTTATTCACAAGTTGGTCGTTCTCGCCGCGATAGCCGAGCGAGGTAAGTGGCGGCAACTCGTAATAGATTCCCGTACTGCCACTTATGTAAAACCCTTTGCCAAGTGCGTAGGAGATTGATGCGCGAGGGGAGAGTTGTTGCCACAACTTCGCCATACGCGAGGAGTAGGTCGCACCATCTACGCGCACTCCGAGCGAGGCGGTAAGTCGCTCATTCAGCGAGCGATAGTCTGCCGAGAAAAACAGGGCATAACCGGCAAAAAGGAGTCGTGTATCGTAATCAAAAAATGTTTGTTCGCCACTTGTAAGTCGTTGTTTTGAGGTTACGAGAAAGTGGCGCAACGACAACTCCGCACCCTCACGCAGTCGCCACCGCCCGAGTAGCGAGCGATTCTCAAATCGGGCGGTCGCCTTGCCCTCCGTTGAACGCAAGCGAAGGCGCAGATTCTCCTCGCTCGACTCATCGTTATCGATATATTTTCGGTTGCGGTTGGCAAGAAAACTATACCCCACCGAGAAGGTCTGAATATGTTTTCCGCCAAAGTGTTTCAGAGTCGCTCCGAGCGTGAAGGTCTCCTGCTCGATTTTTGGGATATAGCTCAAAATATACTCGTTTTCACCCTCCTTATCATCGAGATTGAGGCGCAGACGGTCAACACCCATAAGCCCCAAAAATGTTATCTCGTAACGCTCCGATGGGCGAATGCGAATCTTCGCTTGTGCGTCAATATAATTGGGCAAAAATGGCAAACCGAGCAACTTAAAAAGCAGTTGCAAGTAGGATTGCCGCACCGAAAAGAGGTAAGTTGCTTTCGAGTTGAAGTGTCCGCTACCGCTAAATGCCGCCTCCGAAGCCCCAAGTGTCGCCTTGAAGCGTTGCTTGTCGGGATTACCTTCGCGCAGAGTTATATCCATAACCGAACTCAGCGCATTGCCTTTATCTACGGGAAATGCTCCCGTGTAGAACTTAACTTGACGAATAAGGTCGGCATTGAGTATGCTGACAGGTCCTCCCGATGCGCCCTGCGTAGCAAAGTGGTTTATGTTCGGGATTTCGATACCGTCAATATAGAAGGTGTTTTCCGATGGACCACCGCCTCGCACAATCAAGTCGTTGCGATAACCTATTGGCGAGAAGGCTACTCCGGGCAAGGTGCGAACAATTCGCGCCACATCGCGATTGGCTCCCGGGCTGCGTTCCAACTCGCCAATGCCTATGGCGCGAAGGCTTACGGGGCTTTCGATATCACGGGCGTATGCCGAAGGGGCAACCGATACCGCCTCAATCGATGAGGTGGACTCCTCTAACTCAATCTCGATGAGAGGAGTTGCTGCCGAGATGATATATTCGGGTGTTACAACGGTGGTGTAGCCGATGCTCGAAGCCTCGAAACGAGCCACTCCGCCTGCGAGATTCTCGATTGTAAAATATCCAAGGGTATCGGTTGCTGCACCCTTCATATAGTTGCCCTCGACCACTACGGCAGCGTATGGAATGCCCTGTCGTGAGGTTGCAGATATTACACGACCACGAATATCGAATGCCGTAGCAGAAAACGGCAACAAGATAGACAAAACTACCACAATCCAACCCGAATTTCTCATAGATGCAACCTTTTTGAAGCAAGTAAATCAATAATCGTGCAGAGTTTTAGCCGAAAACTTATAGTTTTCCGTTTTCCGTTTTCCGTTTTCCGTTTTTATTTGTACCTTTGCGCGATTGTAATTGAATTTATTTGTCGTATGAAGTTCAAAGAGTATAAAAATCTCGATTTATCGGCTCTTGCCAATGAGGTATTGGCAGAGTGGGACAAGAAAGATACCTTCGCAAAGAGTATCGAAACTCGCGAGGGAGCACCTTCATTTATCTTCTATGAGGGACCGCCATCTGCAAATGGTATGCCGGGCATTCACCATGTTATGGCGCGTACCATCAAAGATGTCTTCTGCCGCTACAAGACGCAGCAGGGTTATCGCGTAAACCGCAAAGCGGGTTGGGATACTCACGGTCTGCCTGTGGAGTTGGGAGTTGAAAAGACTCTCGGCATCACCAAGGAGGATATCGGCAAGAAGATCACCGTAGAGGAGTACAACCGCCGCTGCCGCGAGGATGTGATGAAATACACCAATGTATGGAGCAACCTCACCCGTCAGATGGGCTATTGGGTAAATCTTGACGACCCATACATTACATACGACAACAAATATATCGAAACTTTGTGGTATCTCTTGAAGCGACTCTACGATAAGGGGTTGCTCTACAAGGGCTACACCATTCAGCCATATTCGCCTGCCGCAGGTACGGGACTTTCTACTCACGAGTTGAACCAGCCGGGTTGCTATCGTGATGTTAAGGATACAACTTGTACGGCACAGTTCCGCATCGTACGCAACGAGAAGAGCGAACACCTCTTCGAGGGTGCAGAGGGCGAGTTATTCTTCCTCGCTTGGACCACAACACCTTGGACATTCCCTTCAAACACTGCACTCTGCGTTGGCCCGCAGATTGAGTATGTCCGCGTGAAGTGCCAGAACCCATACACCGAGGCTCGTCAGACTATTATTATGGCGAAAGACCTCGTAGGCTCTTACTTTGGCAAGAAGCAGGAGGGTACTTTCGAGGTTGAAGAGCAGACCTTCAAAGGCAAGGAGTTGGAGGGTATCGGCTACGAGCAGCTTATCCCTTGGGTTAAGCCTATGGGCGATGCGTTCCGCGTAATTGTGGGCGACTATGTAACAACCTCTGACGGTACGGGTATCGTACATATCGCACCTACCTTTGGTGCCGATGACGACCGTGTGGCTCGTGCCGCAGGTATTGCGCCACTCTTTATGGTCGATACCGCAGGCAAGAACTGCCCAATGGTTGACCGTTCAGGTCGTTTCTTCCGCTTGGAGGATTTGGATAAGGAGTTCGTTGAGAAGTATGTCGATGTTGCACTCTACAACGAGTGGGCAGGTCGCTATGTTAAGAATGCCTACGATGTAGCCTTGGCAGATAGCGACACCACGCTCGATATCGATATATGCGTAATGCTCAAAGGCGAGAGCAAAGTTTTCAAGATTGAGAAACACACCCACTCCTACCCACACTGCTGGCGTACCGACAAGCCGGTGTTGTATTACCCACTCGATTCGTGGTTTATCCGCACTACGGCACTCCGCGAGCGAATGATGGAGTTGAACGACACAATCAAGTGGCAACCTGAATACACAGGTTCCGGTCGTTTCGGCAAATGGTTGGAGGGCTTGGTAGATTGGAATCTCTCGCGTTCGCGCTTCTGGGGTACTCCACTCCCAATCTGGGCTAACGAGGACTACTCGGAGATGAAGTGTATCGGCTCTATCGAGGAGTTGATGGCGGAGATTGAGAAGTCTATCGCTGCGGGCTTTATGACCGAGAATCCATACAAGAATTTCAAGGTGGGCGATATGTCGGCTGAGAACTACTCGACCGAGAATATCGACCTCCACAAACCTTATGTAGATAATATCGTATTGGTGTCGTCAAAGGGCGAGCCAATGCACCGCGAGAGCGATTTGATTGATGTTTGGTTCGATTCGGGTGCCATGCCTTATGCGCAGCGTCACTATCCGTTCGAGAATGCCGACTGCTTCGACAAGTTGTTCCCTGCGGACTTTATCGCCGAGGGTGTCGATCAGACTCGTGGTTGGTTCTTCACCTTGCACGCTATCGCAACGATGTTGTTCGACAGCGTAGCATTCAAGAATATCATCTCGAACGGTCTTGTCCTCGACAAGAATGGCAACAAGATGTCGAAGCGTTTGGGCAATGCCGTAGATCCATTCGAGGTGCTCAACAAGTATGGCGCAGATGCCACCCGTTGGTATATGATTGCCAACTCGGACCCTTGGGAGAATTTGAAGTTCGATGTTGATGGTGTTGATGAGGTGCGCCGTAAGTTCTTCGGAACGCTCTACAATACCTACTCGTTCTTCGCGCTCTACGCCAACATTGACGGCTTCACAGGCAAGGAGGCAGAGGTGCCAATGGAGAAGCGACCAGAAATTGACCGTTGGATTATCTCGTTGTTAAATACTCTTGTAAAAGATGTTACCGCTGCGTTGGAGGACTACGACCCAACACCTGCGGCTCGTGCTATTCAGGAGTTTGTGGGCGAGAATTTGTCGAATTGGTATGTACGCCTTAACCGCAAGCGTTTCTGGGGTGGCGAGATGAACGAGGATAAGTTATCGGCTTATCAAACCCTCTACACTTGTCTTGAAACTGTTGCGAAGTTGGCTGCACCATTCGCTCCATTTATCTCGGATCGCATATTCTGCGATTTGAACACATTGAGTGGTCGCCACACGGAGGATTCTGTTCACCTCGCATCGTTCCCTAAGTGCGATGAGTCGCTTATCGACAACCGCTTGGAGGATATGATGGCGATGGCACAGCAGGTATCGTCAATGGTACTCGCTTTGCGCCGTAAGGTGAATATCAAGGTGCGTCAGCCACTTGCAAAGGTGTTGATTCCTGTACTTGACGATACGACCGAGGAGCATCTGTTGGCGGTTAAATCGCTTATCCTCAACGAGGTAAATATCAAAGAGATGGACCTTATCCGCGAAACAACAGGTCTTATCACCAAGCGTATCAAACCTAACTTCAAGACCTTGGGACCTCGCTACGGAAAGTATATGAAGCAGATAGCTGCAATGACTGCGCAGTTCTCGCAGGAGAAGATTGCCGAAATTGAGGCTTCAACCGAAGTAGTGCTCGATATGGGAAGTGAGCAGATTACCGTAACCCCTGCCGACTTCGAGATTATGTCGGAGGATATGCCGGGTTGGTTGGTAACCAGCGAGGGCAAACTCACCGTTGCTCTCGACATCACCCTCACCGAGGAGTTGCAGAAGGAGGGTGTGGCTCGTGAGTTGGTAAACCGTATCCAGAATATCCGCAAGGAGTCGGGATTGGAGGTTACCGACAAGATTGAGGTCGAGGTTGAGGATATTGAGGCGGTACACGCTGCCGTATCGGAGTTCGCACCATATATCGGTCAGCAGACCTTGGCAGTAAGCGTCAAGACCGCAGCCGAGCCACAAGGCGAGTTCGTAGTTGATAGCGATGTAAACGAAATACCTCTCAAAATCGCCATTAAAAAGGCATAAAAATAGGTAAGAGGGCAGGGCGCATCAAAAAAATTGCAACTTTTTCCGATAAAAGTTTGCAGGTATCAAATTTTTGAGTACCTTTGCCACGCTGATTTGAGAAAATCGGCTCCTCAAAGCCCAGGTGGTGGAATTGGTAGACACGCTACTTTGAGGGGGTAGTGGGCATTAGCCCGTGTGAGTTCGAGTCTCGTCCTGGGCACTGAAAACCGCTGAACGCAAGTTCGGCGGTTTTTTTGTTACCCGCACAAGGCTCGGTCAACTTGTTGCGCCTGTAAAGAGACGACAAAAAAGATATTGTCCGAGAGTCTGGGAAACTCTCGGACAACCGATGTTAGGTTAGTTAGGTTAATGAGCAAGTGGGAGAACCCCACATTTGTATTGCAAAGGTAGAGCATTTTTTTAATATTCAAAATTTTTTATGATATTTTTTTATAAAATTTCAACGAAACAGTGAAAATTATAATCAAAACCCTATAAAATAATTAAAAATTGTAATTAATTAAAAATTTTAATAACTGTAACGAATAAAATCATATACAAAACTATTTTTCTTTACAACTTATTTCGTTAACTTTGTGGCAATATTACAATATTGCCAAAATATGTCATCGTATCATACGCCTGTTTTGCTCGAAGAGTCCATCGCGCTACTCGATATTAAGAGCAACGGAACATACGCCGACCTCACATTTGGAGGAGGTGGTCACACTCGCCGAATACTCGAAGATTTGGGCGAGGGTGGCGCTTTATACTCATTCGACCAAGACCGCGACACGCTGGCAAATGCCACCGATGATGAACATTTCCACTTTGTGGAGAGCAACTTCCGATTTTTGCGCTCGGCATTGCGTCTGCGTGGTGTTACGGAGGTTGATGGCATCTTGGCAGATTTGGGCGTTTCATCTCACCACTTTGATGCCAAGGAGCGAGGTTTTTCGTTCCGAGGAGATGCCCCACTCGATATGCGTATGAATCAGCGCGGAGGTCGCACTGCGGCAGACATCATAAATAACTACTCGGAGGAGGAGTTGGCGCAGATATTTTCGCAGTATGGCGAGTTGGATACCACATGGAAGATTGCCGCCTGCATAGCACGAGCAAGGGCTACCGAAGAGATTAAAACCACCGTACAACTTGTAAAGGCAGTTGCGCCTTGCACCCCCAAGAAAGATGAGGCAAAGTTCCTGACAAAACTATTTCAGGCGTTGCGCATAGAGGTAAATGGCGAGATGGAGGCGTTGAAGATGGCTTTGGAGCAGGCGTTGAAGGTGTTAAAACCGGGAGGTCGTTTGGTGATTATATCGTACCACTCGTTGGAGGACCGCCTCGTAAAGAACTTTATGCGCAGTGGCAACTTCGAGGGTAAGATTGAGAAGGACTTTTTTGGTCGCGCCACTACCCCATTCGAGATTGTAACCCGTAAACCGATAGTTCCTACCCCCGAAGAGTTGGAGGCTAACCCTCGCTCACGCTCGGCAAAGTTGCGTGCAGCGATAAAGTTATAGCACTATGGCAGAGTACGACGATAGAGAATACTTCACCGATTCGCAAGAGGAGATTGCCGAGCGCGAAGCACAGGAGGCAATGCGCCGTTTGGTGCGCACGGAGATACGCCGTGTGCAGACGGGTGCTGCCGATGCCGATATTGCCGATGATATTGCCCGCGAGGAGGCGGAAAAGGCGGAAGCGGAGAAGAAGAGCAGGAAACCTCGCTGGTTGTCGTGGATAGTGAGCTCAATTACGGGAGATATTCTCCTTGCCAAGGAGGTAGAGAAGGTATCCAGCCTATTGTTGGCATTAGCTATCATCTTCCTGATAAGCATATCAACCATTTCTCTCTCATTCAGAGTCGATATGGAGTGCAGACTCCTTAAAAAGGAGGTTGCGTTATTGAAAGAGCGAGCTATTCGCTCCAAGGAGGAGTGTTATCGCCACTCTTCACACTCGGCGATAGTTCGCAAACTCGCAGAGCGAGGCATAGAGATTAAAGACCCGCAAACTCAACCCAAAATCTTAAAGTAGCGCGATATGGATGAGCAGAAATACGAACTCAAAAAGGATATCGAGAAGCGCATAAAGATACTTCACCTCTTCTTCACGGGAACGGTGATATTCTTTCTGCTCTACATTATCTTCGGCATATTGTGCAACCGCGAGGTCTCGAAGGGCTTCGAGGAGGTCTATAATTCCATCCTTACGAAGGAGGTCGTTCGCGCCCATCGAGGCTCTATCTATGCACGCAATGGCGAGCCGCTGGCAACCTCTATCACACGCAAGACGCTGCGCATAGATTTCGGCAGCGACCGATTCTGCAAGATGGGGTTAGAGCGTTACAAGAGAGATGCAGCAGTACTTGCTCGAAATCTCGCCGACTACTTTGGTGACCGCAGTGCCAAGGAGTATTACAACGACCTCATCGAGTACAACAAAAAGACCATAACTTACAAGGTAGATAGAGTTATCAAAGAGCCTAAATGGTGGCAACTATGGCGCGAAAATGACACCATTATAAAGTACTCGGCAACAGCGAAGAAGAAAAATCGTGCCGTACGCCTATTTCGCGATGTCGATATCAAAGAGTGGAACGATATCAAGGATTTTCCACTACTGCGTAATGGCTTGGGCTCGACTTACAGCACCGAGGACCACGACTACCGCGTATATCCGCAGGGCAACATTGCTCTGCGCACAATAGGTCGCTTGGAGCATCATCGCTCTTACGGTATTGAATTCGCCATGCGCGACACATTGCAGGGGCATGATGGCGTACAACTTATGCAGACTATTGCCCCTGGATTTCTGACACGCGTAGAGGCTGACAGCATAAATGTTGATGTTCAGAATGGGTACGATGTTGTCACAACGCTCGATATTGATGTTCAGGATGTGGCGGACAACGCCTTGAAGGAGCAGTTGCTGGCACAGAATGCGATATGGGGAACAACTATCGTTATGGAGTGTGCTACGGGAGATATTCTCGCCATGGCAAACCTAAAACGCAATGGCTCAGCGTGTGTCGAGGAGCAGAACTACGCCATCGGCATACCTGTAAACCCCGGCTCAACCTTCAAACTCGTATCGACAATGGCACTTCTCGAACACGGTGTACCAACCTCGAAGGAGTACAACTCGGAGTTGGGTAAGCGCGTAAGGGTTGGAGGCAAGAAGGGTGCAAATGTGCAGGACTCGCACGCCATATCGCGTGAAACGGGCGGTATAATCGATATGCGCCGAGCCTTCTCGGAGTCGGCAAATGTCTATTTTACGAAGGCAGTATTTGATAAGTTTGGTAACAAACCTGTTGAGTTCTCGGATTATTGTCGCAAGTTGCATCTGCACGAAACTGTGGGTTTGGAGGAGATGGGCGCAAGAAGCAAACCATTGCCACACCTTAACAACCGACACCACTCTCGCTACAATGCTCTTGTAAATATGGCGTATGGTTACGGTTTGGAGATTACACCGCTTCACACCATCGCCCTCTATAATGCCGTAGCGAACAATGGTCGAATGGTTGCACCACGACTGATTCTGCGCACCGAGCGCGATGGCAAGGTCGTAAGCGAAGCTCCCGTGCGAGTTATCGAGGAGCAGATTTGCTCGAAAAGCACCATCGACACCCTGCGCTCATTTATGGAGGAGGTGTCACTAACGGGTACGGCAGCCGAGTTCTTCGGCAAGAAGAGGTGTTCGTTCCGCACCGGCTCAAAGACTGGTACAGCACAGGTCGATTCCGAGATTAACGGTGTGAGATATACGCGAGATGATGGATACTATTACGGCTCGATGGTTACATATCTCCCTGCCGATAACCCTCGCTATACGATTATGACAGCGATATTTACCAAGCGACAGACGGGTAAATTCTACTACGGTGCGAGCCTTACGGGTCCGGTGCAGAAGCAGGTCGCAACATTCCTTCACAATCGCGATAAGCAATATGCCGAGGAGGTTGCCGATGGCGATTTTCATGCATCGAATATCAAAGGTGGCAGCATTGACAAGATGCGCAAGGTAGCAAACGAGTATGGCGACAAATATGCTACCGAAAGCCGTCACGGCTGGGGAAAAGGCTCAATTACCGAAGAAGGCAAGTTGCAAATCTCAACCCTCGAAACACGAGAGGGGTGTGTTCCGAATGTGGTAGGTATGGGACTTAATGATGCCTTGTATCTCCTCGAAAAGAGTGGTTTGGCGGTCGATATTGTAGGTTGTGGCAAGGTCGTAAAGCAGAGCCTTTCGCCAAATACCGCAGTCGCCAATACAAATAAACGAATAACAATTACGCTGAAATGATACTGAAAGAGTTACTACGAGGTGTTACCTACTCCGCATTGTCGGGCAGTGGCGAGGTTGAGGTCGCAGGGCTGACCTACGACTCTCGCACCGTAGCCGAGGGCGGTTGCTTCTTTGCCGTTGCGGGTACGGCGGTCGATGGACACAACTTTATCGCAAAGGCGATAGAGAGCGGAGCCGTTGCGGTTATATGCCAGCACATACCGACAGAGGTCGCCGATGCCGATTGCACATTTGTTGTGGTCGAAGATACCAATGTGGCAATGGGCGTTATCGCCTCGAATTTCTACGGTAACCCATCACACGAATTGAAGGTGATAGGCGTTACGGGTACAAACGGCAAGACCACGATTGCCACACTCCTCTATGACCTTGTGCAGTCAATGGGACACAAGGCGGGACTTATCTCTACGGTTGTCTATAAGGTTGGCGCGAGGGAGATTGTTTCGACTCACACCACTCCCGATGCCATTCGCTTGAATGCCATGATGCGCGAGATGGTCGATGAGGGGTGCGAATACTGCTTTATGGAGTGCTCATCGCACGCCATTGTGCAGCACCGCATCGAAGGTTTGCGCTTTGTGGGCGGACTTTTTACTAACATAACTCACGAGCACTTGGACTATCATAAGACATTTGCCGAGTATATCCGTGCGAAAAAGTCCTTCTTCGATGCACTGCCAAAGTCGGCTTTTGCGCTCGTCAATTGCGATGACCGCAATGGCGAGGTGATGTTGCAGAATACGAAGGCTTCACACCATACCCTCTCGTTGCAGAAGATGGCAGATTTCCGCGCCAAGGTTGTGGAGATGATGGCAGAGGGTATGGAGTTGCGCATCGACAACAAGGAGGTGTGGGTGCAGTTCCTCGGTCGTTTTAACGCCTACAACCTATTGACGGTCTATGGCGCAGCCGTATTGCTCGGCTTCGATAAGGAAAAGGTCTTGGAGCATTTGAGCATATTGCGACCTGTGAGTGGTCGTTTCGAGACTGTTATCGCCAAAGACGGCACTACGGCAGTGGTCGATTTTGCCCATACGCCCGATGCACTCGAAAATATCATCAAGACCATTAACGAACTACGCCAAGGCGGTCAGCGGCTTATTGTTGTCTGCGGTTGTGGTGGCGACAGAGATAAGAGCAAACGCCCCGTGATGGGTGGTATGGCGGCAAAGATGGCGGATATTGCGATTTTTACATCGGATAACCCTCGCACCGAAGAGCCCGAGCAAATTTTGCGCGAGATGGAGGCTGGTGTCGAGTCAGGCAACAAATACTTAAAAATCACCGACCGCCACGAAGCGATAAAAACCGCTGTGATGTTGGCAGAGCCACGCGATATTATCCTCCTCGCCGGCAAAGGTCACGAAGATTACCAAATCATCGGCACCGAAAAGCACCACTTCAACGACAAGGAGGTTGTAAAGGAGTGGTTTGAGAAATTTGGAAGATAAATAATACACCTTTAATTGTCAATTTGTCAATTCGTCAATTCGTCAATTCGTCAATTTAAAAATGCAATTTTTATACTATGTTATATCACTTTTTTGACTACCTAAACAGCATTATCGACCTGCCGGGTTCGGGTATGATGCGTTATATCAGTTTCCGTTCGGTAGCAGCGGTCGTTACCGCACTGCTTATCGTCATCTTCTGCGGTAAGAGTATTATCCGAGCATTGCAACGCCACCAGATTGGCGAGGAGATTCGCGACCTAGGTTTGGAGGGGCAACTCGCAAAAAAAGGAACACCAACGATGGGTGGTGTCATCATTCTGCTCGCCATCGTTGTACCGGTGTTACTCTTTGCCCGCTTGGACAATATCTACACCATTCTGCTCCTTGTGGCTACCCTTTGGTGCGGTGTTATCGGTTTTCTCGATGACTACATCAAGGTCTTCCGCCACAACAAGGAGGGCTTGCAAGGCAAATTCAAGATTGTAGGTCAGGTAGGTCTTGGACTTATCGTGGGAACAGTAATGTGCTTCTCGGAGGATATCGTAATTCGTGAGCATACCACCGTACCTGTCGAGCAGAGCATCATAGATGAAAAGACCGGCGAAACAATTATCACCTCGGCACAGCAAATTCGCCTGAGCGAAGATGTGATAAAGACCACCAAGACAACTATTCCGTTCCTTAAAAATAACGAGCTCGATTATAGCTGGTTTGTCGGCGGCAACGAGTTGTTGTCGTGGGTACTCTATGTCTTGGTTGCGATATTCGTTATTACGGCGGTATCGAACGGAGCAAATCTCACTGACGGATTAGACGGCTTGCTAACGGGTGTGTCGATACCTATTGTGGGTGTGTTGGCAGTGTTGGCATACCTCTCGGGTAACATCATCTATGCCGACTATCTCAATATTATGTATATCCCGAACAGCGGAGAGTTGATGGTCTTTGGCGCGGCAATGTTGGGTGCGCTGATAGGCTTCTTGTGGTACAACTCCTTTCCTGCGCAGATTTTTATGGGCGATACAGGATCTCTCGCCGTAGGTGGTATTATCGCAGTTATGGCGTTGTGTATCCGCAAGGAGTTGCTTCTGCCACTGCTCTGCGGAGTATTCCTCGTTGAGGCGGTGTCGGTAATGGTGCAGAGGGGATACTTCAAATATACCAAACGCAAGTATGGCGAAGGTCGCAGAGTATTCCTTATGTCGCCTATCCACCACCACTACCAGAAGAAGGGCATATTCGAAACGAAGATTATGATACGATTTATGATTGTGTCGATAATCCTTGCAGCACTTACCCTCGTAACCCTCAAAATACGATAGACAATGGCAAAGAAGTTTATAGCAGTCTTAGGTGGCGGTATCAGTGGCTACGGCTCGGCAATACTCGCCAAGAAGCAGGGGTTTGAGGTATTGCTCTCGGATATGGGCACGATTGCTCCTCGCTATCGTGAGCGACTCGATGAGTGGGGCGTGGAGTACGAGGAGGGAGGACACTCGGTGGAGCGCATATTGACCGCTTCGGAGGTTATCAAGTCGCCCGGTATTCCCGACAAAGCCCCTATCGTAAAGGCTCTGCACGAGAAGGGCGTGCCGGTAATCTCGGAGATGGAGTTCGCCTGCCGCTACATGGGCAATGCGAAGACAATCTGCATCACGGGTAGCAACGGCAAGACCACAACAACCTCGCTTATCTACAAAATCATGAAGGATAGCGGAGCGAATGTGGCTCTCGGAGGAAATATCGGAGAGTCGTTTGCCTACTCGGTAACGACCGCAGAGTACGATTGGTATGTCTTGGAGTTGAGTTCGTTCCAGCTCGATGGTATGTTCCGCTTCAAAGCAGATATCGGTGTGTTGATGAATATCACCCCCGACCACCTCGACCGCTACGACTACTCATTCGAGAAGTATGCGCAGTCGAAGATGCGCATCACACAAAACCAAACTCCGAGCGACTATTTTGTCTATTCGGCAGATGACGAAACCATCTTGCGACAGCTCGAAGAGTACGAGATTAAGGCTTGCGAGTTGCCGTTTATGATTGACAACTACATAACGAGCGAGTCGGGCGATGCTCACCCTGCCGAAGGCGAAAAGTTTGTGGCAAAGGTTGGCGAAAATTCACTAACGATAGATATTTCGCGTCTGCAAATCAAGGGCAAGCACAACACCTACAACGCTATGGCGGCAGTTTTGGCAACTCTTGCAGCGGGAGTTGAGCCCGAGCAGATTGAGAAATCGTTGTACGACTTTGCCGCTATCGAGCACCGCTTGGAGCCTGTCGGAACAAAAGACGATATCGAATATATCAACGACTCGAAGGCTACAAATGTCGATTCGGCATGGTATGCCCTCGAAAGTATGACTCGCCCAACCGTTTGGATTGTAGGCGGTACTGACAAAGGAGCAAGTTATGCCCCACTCTTCGACCTTGCACGGAAGAAGGTGCATACAATGATATGTATGGGCGTAGATAACAATCGTCTTGACGAGTCTTTTGCGGGCGTTGTACCAAATATTATCTCGTGCCACTCGTTCGAGGAGGCTATGCAGGAAGTAGTTCGCTCGGCACGCAAGGGCGATACGGTGCTGCTCTCACCGGCGTGTGCAAGTTTTGACCTCTTCAAGAGCTACGAGCATCGTGGTCGTATGTTCAAGGAGTGGATTACGACCAATATACTTAACAAATAACCAACTATACAGATGACCGAAATAGAGAAGCAAAATACCGAAGCAAAGGAGATTCCTTCCATTCTCGAAAAGAGGCGGATATTGCCTGCCGACAGAGTGTTAAGGGGCATTGTAGTTATGTTCTTTATCATCTCCTTGGTGGCGGTATATACTGCAATATCACAACTCGAATTTAAGAGTGGTGGCGATGGCGGGTTCCCCAAGAAACACATCTACACACTCTGCTTTTCGGCTTTGATTATGCTCTTCTGCTACTTCTTTATGGGGGCGCGTTTTCTGCGAAAAGTATCGTGGTTAGCGTTTACAGGCTCGCTGTTGATGACTATGGCAGCATACATCTTTGGTGATGCTACAAACGAGGCTCATCGCTGGCTCACTATCGGTCCATTGCGATTTCAACCCTCCGAATTATTGAAGATAGGTACGATAATGTTGCTTTCGGCTCGGCTTTCGGCTCGGCACCATATGGTAAAAAAGCTTCATTTGCTCCCCTCTACAATAGATATCCGCAAATGGTGGCAGTCGCAATCCGAGCGCAATATCATTCGCAACGAAGTATTGCCGATTGTTGCACCGATAGCATTAGCATGTATTGTTATCCTGCCGGCACATACATCCTCGGCACTACACCTCTACCTCGTAGCAATAGTCATTCTGTTTATTGCAGGTATTCGCTGGCAAGAGATTGCCAAACTCTCTACGGTCGCCATCATCGTAGGTCTTATATTACTGATTTTTGCAGGTCGATGGGGCGTTGTAAAGGAGCGAGTAGCGGAGCGTATGGGTGGTCGTAAGGCGAACACCGAACAAGTATATAGGAGCGTTCTCGACAAATACTCCGACTCAGACCGTTCGTGCATGGCAATTCAGAATGGAGGTCTGTTTGGTGTAGGCGCAGGGCGCAGTGTTATGCGTGCGCGACTTACACACCCCGAGAGCGATTACCTCTTCGCTATTGTTGTCGAGGAGTTTGGTCTGCTACTCTCATTTGTGATTATTCTGCTCTACCTGTGGCTCTTCTTCCGTGCATTGCGCATATTCGAGAAGTGTCAATGGCTCTATGCTGGTCTGCTTGTGGTAGGTTTGGCATTACTTATCACGAGTCAGGGATTTCTGCATATCGGCGTAACTATCGGTTTTATCCCCGAAACGGGACAAAATCTGCCATTCATAACGCAAGGTCGTACAAGCATGTTCTGTACCTCGATTGCGCTGGGTATAATTTTAAGCATCAGTCGTCAGGTTGAACAGGGGACACTCGTTCCGCCATCACAACGCTCCGACAATAAACATATTTAACAAAATGGAGGTAAGACTCGATAAATATCTGTGGGCAGTGCGCATATTCAAGACACGAAGCGATGCGGCAGATGCTGTGCGCAACAATCGCGTTCTCGTAAACGATGCCTATGCCAAACCATCGCGCGAGGTGAAGGTGGGAGATAAGATAAGTGTAAAGCGCACACTTGTTACCTACACCTATCTTGTCAAAGATTTAATCATCAACCGACAACCTGCCGCCAAAGTTCCCGACTACTGCATCGACATCACGCCACAGAGCGAACTCGACAAGTTGAACAAACCGCGCGAGACCATATTCGTATTTCGTGAGCGTGGCACAGGTCGCCCTACCAAAAAAGAGCGCCGCGAGATAGATGCACTGATGGATAGTTTCTACTACGATGATGACGAGGAGTGAAATTAGACATCTCTCACCGTCTGCGCATCAAAAGCAAACGCTATAAATATCATTATCGAGAAGGCAAGCAACGATGAGCCTCCGTAAGAGATAAGCGGAAGAGGAATACCCATAACCGGTACGACTCCCATAGTCATACCTATATTTATAAGTGTATGAAATAGCAGAATTGAAGCTACGATATAACAATAGACTCGCCCAAAGGTTTCGCGTTGATTGTCACCCATACGCATCAGTCGAAAGATAAACGCCAACAATAGCAACAACACCACTATTGCCCCCATAAAACCGAACTCCTCGCCTATGGTACAGAAGATGAAGTCGGTGTGTTTCTCCGGCACCAAGCCATAGCGGATATGCGAGCCTTGCAGATAGCCTTTACCGAAAAATCCTCCCGAGCCGATAGCAATCTTCGATTGGCGCACATTATAGTTGAGCGAAGCGTCATCGGTAATGCCGAGGAAGGTCTTGATACGATTCTGCTGGTGAGGTTTCATCACATTGAACATCGCATTTGAGGTCGGAGTAATCATCACCGACACCACAAAGAGCAATACCATTATATATATATTGCGCAGATGTGTGCGGTAGGCGTAGAAACACACCCCTACCAACGACAAAAGTGTGGTAGAAAGCAGTACGATGTAGTAATCAACAGAGAATGATGGTATCGTATTCAGCAACAAAAAGAGCAGTGTACTTACTCCAAATATCGCAGCGAGGTATATCACTCCATGTTGCCAAATTCTATTGGCAAAACTCGCTGACAATGTAAATACCAATATCAAAGCGACAAGCAATAGCGTTGGTGAGTAGAGAAACGACAATAGGAAGAGTGCTGCTATGAATATAATAGGTATAAGTAGCCACTTATTCAATCCCTCACGATATAGCATAAAGACAAAGGAGCACAACACAAGTCCGGAGCCTGTATCGTTTTGCAGATAGGTTATAGCAAGTGGTACAAGCAATAGCAGAGCCACCTTCACAAGACTGCCAAACGAGGATATCGAGAAGTTTAACTCGCTCATCAGTCGTGCCGTAGCCAACGCAATGGCTATTTTGGCAAACTCCATCGTTTGCAGGCGTATCGGACCAAACTCAAACCACGCCTTCGCTCCATTTACGGTGCGACCAAAGAGAAGTGTTGCCACAAGTGCCAATATCGCTACTGCATAGAGGTAATAGGCTATCTTATGCCACAGGCTCCTATCGAGCAACATTATCACCACACCCATCACAAGCGAGATGCCGAGCCAGACAAACTGTTTAATATAGTTGTGCGAGAAGGCAAAGAAATTTTCGCTATCCTCAACCCACGAGGCAGAGAATACGGCTACGACTCCTACCATAACGAGTAGGAGGTAGAGTATCAGTGCTACCCAATCCACACTGCCAAACAGCGACTCTTTTCTTCTTTGTCCGTACTGCATAACCTCACTCTACTTCTTTGCCCGATACATCGGATAGGCGATTTTGCGCCCCTTAACATACTCCACAAGGTATGGTCGTTTTATCGTATCGGTCAGATACTGCTCCTCTATAAGCGAGGCAATAGGCACAGCCATCTCCGCACCGAAGCCTCCGTGTTCAACATAGACCGCAATGGCAATCTTCGGATTGTTACGCGGTGCAAACGAGATAAATGTTGAGTGATCCTCACCCTTTGAGTTCTGCGCCGTACCGGTCTTACCGCAGACATCGAAGCCTTTGAGATAAGCTCCTTGGCAAGTACCATCACGATTTACTCCACGCCACATACCATCTACTATATGTTCGAAATGACGGCTATCAACCTTGGTATATTGCTTCTGATAGAATCGGGTATCAAGCGAATCCTGCCCCTCAATCTCGCGAACAATATGCGGAATGTAGTAGTAACCCCTGTTTGCCACTATCGCAGCCAAATTTGCCATCTGTAACGGTGTACAACCCAACTCACCTTGTCCAATCGAGAGTGAAAGCAGCGTAAGTGCATTCCACGATTTGCGATATCGCTTGTCGTAGAACTCTCGTGTAGGAACATATCCTGCACCCTCGCCCAAGAAGTCGGAGTCGAGCTTGCGACCGAAGCCAAACGACAGAACATAATCGCGCCACGCCTCAAAGCCATCTTTGGCTATTGCATACTCGCGTTTATTTTCGAGAATATTACGGAAAACATAGCAGAAATAGGCGTTACACGATGTAGCAATGGCGTAGTTCAAAGCCAGTGGCGAGCGATGCTCGTGACAACCGATATGCTCACCTCCAAGGTGGTATCCCATATTGCACGAATACATATAGTGTGGTCGGAGCACCCCCTCCTGCATACCTATAAGTCCCGTAACGAGTTTGAAGGTCGAACCGGGCGGATAGCGCGATTTTACAGCGCGGTTCCACAACGGCATACGGGGGTTCTGTATTTCCTTGGCGTAGTTGTTACCACGCTCACGACCTATCACAAGTTCATCGGGGTTGAAAGTCGGCGAGGATACCATCGTCAAAATCTCGCCCGTAGATGGCTCGATAGCAACCACCGCTCCAACCTTATCCTCCATCAACTCCTCCGCCAACTGCTGCAACTCCGCATCAATGGTGCAGACAATGGACTTACCGGCAACGGGCTCTTTAAGTATTGTGTTTCGTTCCGCCTGCGGAGCATATATATCCTGCAATACCAAACCCTTTTCGCCACGCAGAACATCTTCGTAGGCGAGTTCCAAACCCTCCATACCGATATAGTCGCCTACGGAGTAGGAGTCGTCTTTTTCGATTTTAGCCTTCGTAACCTCGTTGATACTACCCAAGAGGTTACCGCCAATTTTGCGTGGGTATTGTCGCACGGTACGCTGCGAGGTGTAGAAACCTCCGATATTCATCTCATCAAGCAGGAGTTTCTGCTCTACGGTTATCGGGTAGCGTGTCAATCGGCTTTCACGGCGATAGGGCGACTGCTTAATCTTTTTCACGAGTGCTTCGCGCGTCATTCCGACCAACTCGCTTACGCGCGTAGTATCGAAACCCGATTTCGGAAAATCCTTGCGTACAATCGAGACATCATAGCAGAGCCTGTTTTGCGCCAACAACTCACCATTGCGGTCGTAAATCTCACCACGCGGAGGGTATAACACTACATTTCGGAGATAGTTACGATCGGAGAGCTCCGCATAGCGTTTATCTACGAGTTGGATATATCCCAATCGCAGTGCAAGAATTGCAAATATAACAATTACGATAATGCGAGCAACCAATGCTCGCGGTGAAAATCCCCTCTCTCCCATAACTTACGCAGACAATCTCTTCATAAAGAGCATTACGATAATATAGTCGAGAAGCAATGAGCAGAGTGTACTGCACAAGATGCGCAACAACAGCACCCCAAAGTTATCAAACGAGAGCCACTCGGCAAAGTAGAATAGTAACGAATGGAGCACAATCATTACGGCAAAGTAGCGATGAAAACGAAGTCCGAGTCGCTTCACCGAAGGTATGCCCTCCTCCTTCGACATTGATGACAATCCGCTCAAAGCAAAGAGCAGAGGTCGGCGGAAGAAGGCTATCGGCAGGGTTACGAGCGTGTTCAAACCTGCGGTACCCATTGTCAAATCCATAAGCAGACCGAGCAATAATCCCGCACCAAGCATCTTCCACTGCGAAGTTTCGATAGGCAGCAACAAAACCAGCACGATATAGACAGTAGGTGCTACAAATGGGGATACCGAGAGGTTATTCAGAACGATAATCTGAACGAAAAGCACCATCAACGCAAGCAATATGTAGGCTCTTACTCTCATTTTGCAACTCCTCCTTTCACTCGATATTCGAGAGCCTGCGCCTCGCCGGCATCATTATTACGCACCAATATAACATTGAACAGTCTGCCCATATCAGCAGAGAGTCGCACCTTACAGTTGTAGGATGTGCCATTGTCCGACTTCGATATCTGCTCCACCACGCCAATAATTGTTTCACGCGGAAAGTAGTGCGAAAATCCGGCAGCACACACCTTATCGCCCTCCTTCACGGAGGCATATTTCGATAGCTCAACAAAATCTATAATCTGCGTATCCTTACCGCCCCATACTACCGAGCCGTGGCTACCATCTTGTTCCAAGACTCCACTAATGCGGAAATCGACATTCAGCAGTGTCTTTGCCACCGCAAAATGTTCGGAACAATCCACCACAACACCTACGGCATAACCATCGGGAGTAATCACGGCCATATCCACCGAAACGCCATCGGTATAGCCTTTATTGAGCGTGATAAAGTTACGACTACGATTTGTAGAGGAGGATATAACCTTCGCTGACAGATAATCGTACTGACGCAAAGCACCCTCAACCGTCATCTTATTCTCCGGAACGGAGGCTTCGAGCAGACGAATACGATTTTCGAGTGTTGCGATATGCTCGGTAAGACGAATATTCTCCTTGCGAAGCGTAAAATAGTTGGATACTCCCGCAAAAGCCGAATAGACATACCCTACCACCGCATTCGACCACACGAGCAGTCGCGCCTGCGTGTATGGTGTTGAGTAGGCGTAACAACGAATGGCGACAATCTCCAAAATAACAAAGACTATCGCCACACCTGTTTTGCGTATGAAGTAAATCAACTTTTGCATATCGATTGGCCATTAGCTTTTAGCCATTAGCTTATCTTATTTGCTAAAAATTTCTAAACACCCACAACTCTAAAAATTGCTTATGGTGGAGGAAATTTTGTGCGATGTTAGGCGACAAATCCGCAGCATAGTAAACCTATGTGAGGAATTTGGAGTCCGACACACTCGTGCAAAATTTACCCACCAGAACAATTTTTATCTCATGAGGAATGAGAAACGATTGATATTTTTAAGCGCAATATTAGTTCCGCGAACAACCGCACGCAATGGATCCTCTGCGATATGGAACGGAATACCGGTCTTCTTCGAAAGACGGCGGTCCAAACCACGAATCAACGCACCACCACCTGCAAGATAGATACCGTTGCGAACAACATCGGTATAGAGTTCGGCAGGCATCTTCTGCAACACGCGCATCAAAGCCTCATCGAGTTTTACGAGAGATTTGTCGAGTGCGTATGCAATCTCGTTGTACGACAATGTGATAGTCTGCGGAAGACCGTTGAGCATACTTGGACCTGTTACTACATAGTCCTCCGGCTCATCCTCCAACTCCGGTACGGCAGAGCCGATTTTGCACTTGATATCTTCGGCTGTACGCTCACCGATGCGCACGCTGTGCTGCTGACGAACATACTCCATAATATCGTTGGTGAATACATCTCCGGCAATATCGATAGACTCCGACTCCACGATACCACCCAACGAAATGCAGGCGATTTCCGAAGTACCGCCACCTATGTCGATAATCATATTTCCATCCGGAGCCTCAACATCGATACCTGCACCAAGAGCTGCTGCCATAGGCTCATAAATCATCGCCACTTCGCGACCTCCTGCATGCTCTGCCGAGTCACGCACCGCACGAATCTCCACATTTGTCGAGCCCGAAGGGATACAGATTACCATTTTGAGCGATGGCGAGAAGAGCGAACTGCGAGTCTTAATCTTGCGAATCATACCGCGAAGCATCAACTCCGTAGCATTGAAGTCGGCGATAACGCCACCCTTCAATGGGCGGATAGTCATCAAAGTCGGGTTGGTACGACCAATAAAAGGTTGTGCTTTGCGACCGAGCTCCACCAACTGACCGGTCTGCACATTTACTGCCACGACAGATGGCTCATCGACCACCACCTCATCGTTATAAACAATCAGAGTATTGGCTGTTCCAAGGTCGATAGCCAACTCCTGTGTTAAAGAAAATAGTCCCATAATTTTGTTATATTTTTATCTATATTTTGTTCCAACATACAACTTTTGACAAAGATAGCGAAAAGTTATATAACTTTTCACATTTTCTTCATTTTTTTTACTACCTTTGACAATCATTTTGAGCAGAGTATATTTTTAACACGAAAAATTGATAAAAACAATGGCACTTTTAGGACTTAATACCGCAAAAAGCGGTATTACATTTTCGGAAGAGTTGAAGCAGTCGGCATTGGCTGCAAATGCGTTGCTCCACTCGGGCAAAGGCGCAGGAAACGACTTTCTCGGTTGGGTAAATCTCCCATCTTCGATTGACAAGGCGCAGATTGACGCTATCAACGCTTGTGCAGCATCGTTGCGCACAAAGGCAGATGTTGTAATCTGCATCGGTATCGGTGGCTCATATCTCGGTGCAAAGGCTGTACTCGATGCCATGAGCAACCCATTTGAGTTGCTTCACGCAAAGCACGCAAACCCTACTGTTTTGTTCGCCGGACAGAACATCTCGGAAGACTATATGGCAGAGTTGTTGGAGGCGGTTAAGGAGCACTCCATCGCAACTATTGTAATCTCGAAGTCGGGAACTACCACCGAGCCTGCTATCGCCTTCCGCATCATTAAGGAGGAGATAGAGAAGCGTTATGGCAAGGAGGAGGCTCGCGAGCGCATTGTGGCTATCACCGATCAGGCTCGCGGCGCACTCAAAACTCTTGCGACACAAGAGGGCTATCAGACCTTTGTTATTCCTGACAATGTAGGCGGTCGTTTCTCGGTACTTACCCCTGTGGGCTTGCTCCCACTCGCAGTAGGTGGCGTAGATATCGAGGCGTTGGTTGCAGGAGCGCAGGCTATGGAGGCTGCAACTGCCGAGGGCGTATCGTTCGAGGAGAACCTCGCAGCACAGTATGCAGCAACCCGCTACGAACTCTACACTTCGGGCAAGAAGATTGAGATTCTCGGTTCGTACGAGCCTAAGTTGCAGAACATCAACGAGTGGTGGAAGCAGCTCTATGGCGAGAGCGAGGGTAAAGAGGGCAAGGGAATCTTCCCTGCATCGGTAACTCTTACTGCCGACCTACACTCTATGGGACAGTATATTCAGGAGGGTGAGCGCACCCTGTTCGAGACTATTATCTCGGTTGAGAAGCCTGCTCACGAGGTTAAGGTTGAGGCTGACGAGGCTAATCTCGATGGCTTAAACTTCTTGGCAGGAAAGCGTTTGCACGAGATTAACAAGATGGCGGAGTTGGGTGTTCAGCTCGCGCACATTGACGGTGGTGTACCTAACATCCTCATTCAGATTCCTGCTATCGAAGAGAAGGCAATCGGTGCATTGCTCTACTTCTTCGAGAAGGCATGCGGCATCAGCGGCTATCTTATCGAGGTTAATCCGTTCAACCAGCCGGGCGTAGAGGCATACAAGAAGAATATGTTTGCACTCTTGGATAAGCCGGGCTACGAGGAGGAGAGCAAGGCTATCAAGGCAAGATTGTAGTCCCCCCCTCCGATAAACACAAAAAAAGAGAGCCTCAAAATACTTTGAAGCTCTCTTTTTTGTGGACCCAGAGGGGCATGATCCCACGACCTTCGGATTATGAGTCCGCTGCTCTAACCAACTGAGCTATGGGTCCAAAACCTTATTGCGAGTGCAAAGATAGAATAAAAAATGTAAAATGCAAAATGCAAAATGCAAAATTAATCTAAGCGACTACTTTCTCCACGCCAAATATCCTATCCACAGACGCAGCAGTCGGCAACGAAGACTCAAATGGAGTTTTGCGGTCAATATATCTCGCAGATTTATGGTGTCGATTCTATCTCTATTCTCAATCAGCGCGAGGTTGGTAGCCTTGCAACCAAAACTCTTTATGAGCATACCTACACGATAGCAACGCGAGCGTTTCAGTTCCTCCTCGTACCCCACGCCCAACATCTCGCGCAACCTCCGTACTACTACAAGCGATTGAATAAATTTCTCGATATTGAGCGTATTCGAGCAACTCGCTTCGTTAAAACGGTTGTAGATATAGCCATAGTGGTCATTCAAAGTCTTTACACTGCTGCACTTCTGCATTGCAGTAGCCAGCACCAGCCAATCTTCGCCATAGATAATGTTGGTATCGAAGCGAATACCATTCTCCTCGAATATGCTACGGCGATAGAGCGTACCTGCAACACCTATCATTGTGCGATGCCCTACGACCTGACGAAATGCCTCGTTCCAATCTTTCGCATAGCGAAGGCGGCGTTTATGGGTATGACCATCGGCAAAAATATCGAGCGTAGCGAAGCGAATAATCTCGAAATCACTCATATATGGCAGGCATACAGCAAGTGCATCTGCCGAGAGCCAATCATCGGCATCAACAAATGTCACCCACTCACCCGAGGCGTTGTCGAGACCGCAGTTACGCGCCGAACTAACCCCACCGTTGCTCTTTTCGACCACCTTCACGCGACAATCTTTGGAGGCGTATGCTCGGCATATTTCAAGACTCTTATCTTTCGAGCCATCATCCACCAGCACCAACTCCAACTCCGGCACTTGCTGTGCAAGGATACTATCCACGCACTTCGCCAGATACAACTCCGCGTTATATACGGGAACGATTACGCTAATTAATGGCATTACAAGGCGATTTTCAAGGCGATTATACAAATGGCAACTTCACTACCTCAGCTTTGAGCAATCTGTCGCGAATAACCACGCAAACTACCGTACCAACCTTCGCAAACTCCGTCTTTACATACGCCATACCGATACCCACCTTCAAACAAGGCGACATCGTACCCGAGGTGATATGTCCAATCTCGTTACCCTCGGTGTCGGCTACCTTATATTCGTGACGAGGAATACCGCGGTCAATCATCTTCAAGCCTACCAACTTGCGCTCTACGCCGTTAGCCTTCTGCTCGGCGAGGAACTCTCGGTCGATAAAATCTTTGCCATCGACAAACTTGGTAATCCAACCCAAGCCCGCCTCTATGGGCGAAGTTGTGTCGTCAATCTCATCGCCATAGAGGCAAAATCCCTTCTCCAAGCGGAGCGTATCTCTTGCGCCCAAGCCGATATTTTTTAAGCCATACTCCTCGCCAGCCTTCCACAACTCCTCCCAGATATGGTCGGCGTCCTCGTTGTGCATATAGATTTCGCAACCGCCCGAACCTGTGTAGCCGGTCATCGAGAGTATAACCTCGCAACCTGCCAACTGCAACTGCTTAAAGGTGTAGTACTCCATATTCTCAACCTCCTCCTCGCACATCTTCTGCACGATTTTCATTGCGAGAGGACCCTGAATAGCCAATTGCGAGATGCGGTCGGAGGCGTTCTCCAACTCCACGCCCTCACGCATACCGAACGCCTTGCCCTGCTCCAAAATATGCGCCCAATCTTTCTCGATATTGGCTGCATTTACGCAGATGAGGTACTTCTGCTCCGAGTAGCGGTAGATGATGATGTCATCAACAATTCCGCCCTTACCGTTAGGCATACACGAGTACTGCGCCTTGCCATCGTAGAGTTTAGTAACATCATTTGTGCCAATGCGTTGCAAAAGGGCTGTGGCATTTTCGCCCTTAACCCAAATTTCGCCCATGTGGCTCACATCAAAGACGCCTGCACCATTGCGCACGGTCATGTGTTCATCATTGATACCCGAAAACTCGATAGGCATATTGTAACCCGCAAACTCCGCCATCTTGGCACCATTTGCAATGTGATACTTTGTGAATACGGTTGTTTTCATTTTTTATGTAGTTTTTTAGTTTTTCTTGGGCTTTTAGCCATTAGCCATTGGCTGTTGGCTCTTTCGCAACTACAAAATTAAGAATTAAAAATCAAAAATTAAAAGTTTTCTTTCATTTATTCTTTTTTGAAGGTGCAATGCCCTGCGAGGTGTTGTTTGTTTGCGAAAAGTTTTCTAAATTTGCGATGCTGAACGGCTTATTTTGTGGCTGTGCGGCAGACATATAGAAAGTGTTTTCGCAGTCCTAAGATGGAAATGTGGTAGTTTTCAATTGACTAAGGGATAACGAACAACACCTATTTCTTGTATATATGCGATTGGTATGTTCTATGCCAATGTATAGCTATATACAGGTGTGGGGCATTGTATCGTTTATTTTAGTCAAGGTTTTACCACAACCTCCATTTTGATAGACGGAAATTCAACTCCACACTTTCTTTATTTATAATAACCGCACATTCGGGGTTGGTGGGCAAACAAAACATTTATTATTTTATGGTTAAGAGAGTCTATGATGCGCCCGTTGTAGAGGTATACTTTGTAACAGTGGAGCGTGGTTTTCAAAATTCGTTAGAAGATCCAGATGTGGCTGAAACTAAACCGTGGTAATTAAAATTTTCACACTTTTAAATACAAAAAACAATGAGAAAGTCTATTTTATCCGTACTTGTGGCTATGGTTATGGTTGCATGTACAAAAGATTCTGTTGAAGACGTAAGTTCAGTTGAACTATCTGCTCCCGATCAGATTACGGTCGGTTTTGCAGACGATACCCGTATAGAGCTAAATGGGGAAGGAAAGACTGTGTGGACACAAGGAGATTATGCTTCGGTGTTCTATCGTTCAAATGCTAATCAGAAGTGGCAGTATCAGGGTGAGACCGGAGAGCGTATCGGTGCTCTGAAAAGAGTGGCAGTAGGTACAAAGACCGCTGACATAAGTCGAGTAGTTGTTGTATATCCATATAGCGAAAACTACTATATCAACCCTGAGACTTGCGATGTTGAGGCTACGCTACCCGCTACACAGACCTACCAAAAAGATAGCTATGGTATTGGCAGTAACCTTATGATATCATCTGGATATTACAACCAATTTTCGCTTAAAAATGTTTTGGGTTGGCTCAAAATTCAACTCAAAGGTGACGGCCAGATTGTAAAGTCTATTTCGCTTAAAGGAAATAATAATGAGCAGGTTGCAGGTCAATTGTATGTAAATTCCTCGGACGCCACCTCTATTTTGGCATCTGATATGGGAGTTGCTGACGATGATGAGAATGGCGCAGGTGGTGGACTTATTTTTGACGAAGCAATCATCAAAGAGGTTACATTGAACTGTCCAGATGGTGCTGAGCTAAAATATCTTGCGGCTACAACATTCTATATTGCACTGCCTCCGCAGACATTCAGCAATGGTATTACAATAACTGTAACTTATGCCGATGAATCGACAATGGTGAAGACAACATCAAATAGTATAACTATTGAAAGAAATGTTATTCAGCCGATGGAAGAGTTGTTCTATGATGGTAATGAGGTTCCTGTATATCAGTTGCTTTATACAACATCGGATAATCAGCCACTTGCTCCGAAGGGCGAGGCGTTAGATGGTGTAAATATCATTGACAATGCTTATGACCCTGAGACAGGTTATATCTCTATGAAATTTGATGGGAAAGTTACCAGAATTCCTACATACTTCCTTGAAAGTTATTCGACACTTACAAGTGTTGTTTTCCCTGACTGCGTAGAGGTTATTGGAGAGAGTGCCTTTACTTTCTGTGGTAATCTCAAAGATATCACATTTGGTAAAAATCTAACCACTATCGAACATGGAGCATTTTCGAGCGGTTGTTCAAGAACTCTCAACATACCAAAGAGTGTAACCTCTATTGGTGCTACCGCATTTAATGCTAGCTCTAATACTATCTTCTACGAGGGTAGCCTCGAAGAGTGGTGTCAAATATCTTTTGGCAACGAAAATGCTACGGGAGTTACCAAGAGATTGTTTACTACAGAAGTTGATGGTATTAAAGAGGTAACAGGCGATATTACGCTCTCTTCTGTTGTGGATAGTAGTGCAAGATTTGCATTCTGCGGATTAAACGAAATAACAAGTGTAACCATTGCCGAGGGTGTAGAGACAGTTGGATACTGTGCGTTTATGAATTGTAATAATCTTCGTAAAGTTACCATGCCTACAACACTTGAAACGATAGATGATTATGCATTCAAAGACTGTACTAATCTTGAAGAAATAAATATTCCTGCATCGTTACAGCGATTAGGACTCCAAAGTTTTTATTCGACTAATTTAGGGCGCATAGATATTGCAGATTTGAAGGCTTGGTGTAACATTGAACACGGATATGATGGCAATTATTCATTATTTGCTAACGGAGCTGGTCTATATCTGAACAACACTTTGATAGAGGATTTGGTAATTCCAGACGATTGGACAAAAGTTGGCAGCTATGCATTTGACAACTATCAACATCTGAAGAGTGTAGTTATCCCTTCAAGTGTAGAGACTATTGAATCTTACGCCTTCTCTTCATGTCCAAATCTGACTAGCATTACACTCTCTGAGGGTTTAAAGACGCTACAATATCGTGCTTTCCATCGCTCATCAGCCTTTACAAAGATTACAATTCCTGCAAGTGTTACGAATATTGAGATTGAAGCATTTGCATTTTGTTCAAACCTTAAAAGTGTTGTTCTAAAACCGACAACAGCTCCGACATTTGGGCGTTATGATGTATTTCGAGAAAATGCCGTAGGTCGCAAGCTATATGTTCTTGACTACGATGCTCTTGACAGTTATAAGACAACATGGAGCGAATATGCATCAGATATAGAGTTTGCAGGTATTATATACAAGGCAGCTTCACAAACTTCACCTTATTCTTATCATGGTAATTTCTCAAATGGGGCAACTCTTGCCAAAAACAGCTTTGATGAGCAGACAGGAACAGGTGCATTATCTTTTGACAATTTGATATATGAATTGCCAAGTTATTACTTCTGTATGGTAAGCGCAATTACACATGTAACTCTGCCAAGCACGATTACAACAATCGAGCGACAAGTATTTGATAGAACAAGCATCTCAGAGATTGTAATTCCCGATAGCGTAACCTCTTTGGGCGAACAGGCTCTCTGCTGTGAATCTCTTACAAGTGTTACTTTGTCACAGAACCTTAAAACTATTGAAGGCTATTGTTTCTCAGGTTGTCGTAATTTGGAGAGCATCTCTCTACCACAAACCCTCACAAATATTGGAGAGCGTGCTTTCTCATCTTGTTCTCTCCTTAACAATGTTGTATTGCCTAATTTGGTAACTGCAATTGGAACTGAGTGTTTCCGTGGTTGTGGCTCTCTTACAAACATAACTCTAAATGAGGGCCTCGAAATAATTGGTCAAAGCGCATTCGAAGGAGTGCCATTTGAGGAAATTACTATTCCATCAACGGTAACTTTCATAGGCAACACCGCCTTCCATAACAACAGTAACCTTCTTAGAGTATATTGTAAGCCTACAATTCCGCCTACATCATTGAAGTATGGTTCGGCGTTTATGAGCTACAACGAGAATCTTGTAATCTATGTTCCAGAAGCTTCTGTTGATTACTATAAGAATTGTGAAGGAGACGACACAAGAAAACACTGGGCATATGTAGAGGATATTATTCAAGGTTACCCATTCTAAATAGTTCCTGACAAGAAGGGGAGTGTCTAACAAGTTTTTAGGCACTCCCTTTCTACTTTCTATTAGAAGTTGTATAACAATAGCGATTTCAAGGCTTGCGAGGCGTTGAGTTCGCAGCATACTTTGGCGTATGTGAGGATCTCAACGACCGATGCGTAACGCATAAATCACCTTGTTAGACAGCTTCCTTCTGTTATGCAGTTTTTCCTCTATTTCTCCGGTCGTTTTAAGCCAAGTCGTGGGCAACGGTGGAACTCCCTTGTGCGGTCGAAGAGGAAGCGATAGGTCGTGTGCATCTTGTGCTTTGTGGCACAGACATAACGCTCTATCATTCTGTTCATTACGGGGTTGAAGTCGCCAATCCACGCAAACTCAAACGACTTGTAAGGACTGCGCCCTGTGCGGATATAGTTTTCGAGGATATAGGTCATAATGGCACTCTCGATACCCTTGCCCTGAAACTCGGGAGTGATGCCAAAGATAATACCAAAAACTCTGTCGCACGACTTGCGCACCTTCAAATCCCACATCAGGCGCAACTTCTCCACCAAGCCGAACTTTCCGTTGAATTTGCCAATTACACGATTCAAATCGGGCACCATAACAAAGAAGCCTATCGGCTCGTCATTGTGGTAGGCGAAATATATCAAATTGGGGTCTATAATAGGGCGGAGCGTGCGCATCAACTTCTGCGCCTCCTCCTTGGTCATCTGCTTAACGCCCGTAAAGAGCGACCACGCTTTGTTGTATATGGTGCGCAGATTCTCTGCTGCCTCTTCGAGGTTTACACCCGCAATATCCCTGATTTGATACTCCGGGTTTGCGAGTACGCGATGCGCCTTTTCGAGGGCAATCTCGCTCAAAACACCATCCTCGGCGCGCCAAACATAGGAGTTCTGGTTAAAGTAGTTCTGAAAACCGTAGTTCTCGAACAGAGCCTTGTAGTATGGCAGGTGGTATGGATTGCCATAGAGAGGTTGGTACTCGAAACCCTCAACCAACAAGCCCCACCACGAATCACGCGAGCCGAAGTTTACCGGTCCGTCCATACCCTCCAAACCTCTATCGGTAAGCCACTCCCTCGCAGCATCGAAGAGCAGATTTGCAACCTCTTGATTATCTATCGACTCGAAGAATCCGCAACAACCCATATTCTCGGTTACTTCCGCCTGCTCACGGTTGTAGAATGCAGCGATGCGACCTACCGCCTCGCCCTTTTCATCGAGGGCTATCCAACGAATCGCCTCGCCACCCTCGAAGAGGTGGTTGTGCTTGGGGTCAAAGACCTTCTCGATATCGTCATCAAGCGGACACACCCAATAGGGGCAATCCTTATATATTTTGCGGTCGAGGTGCAGCCACTGCTTTGCATCGCAAGGTGTCACAACCTCTTTTAACTGATATTTTGCCATTGCTTATTGCTTTATAATCTCCGCATACAGATCGAAATCGTCTGCATCGGTAATCTTTACATCGTAGAATTTGCCCTTCATCAGGCGTTTGTGGCTCGAAATCAAAATCTCCTCGTCAACCTCGGGCGAGTCGTACTGCGAGCGACCAATATAGTATTCGCCCGACTTGCCATCAATAATCACGCGCTCCACCTTGCCCACGCGCTCCTCGTTTTTCGAGTGCGAAATCTCCGCCTGTATAGTCATTAGATGCTCGGCACGATAATCCTTCACGCGCTGCGGAACATTATCCTTCAACTTCGTTGCCGAGAATGTTCCCTCTTCCTCCGAGTATGGGAATACGCCAAGGCGGTCAAATCGCAATCGCTTGACCTCCTCGCACAACTCCTCATAATCGGCTGCACTCTCATTCGGATAGCCCACCAACATTGTGGTACGAATGGCGATATCGGGAATTGCCGCACGCAGTCGCTCAATCAATTCGAGAGCCTCCGCCTTGGTGTGGCGGCGGTGCATCAACTCCAACTGATTGTCCGAGAGGTGCTGCAACGGAATATCGAGGTATTTACAAATCTTCGGCTCGCGCGCCATAACCTCGATAACATCTTGCGGAAAGTCGGTCGGATAGGCATAGTGGAGGCGAATCCACTCTATACCCTCCACCTTACACAACTTTTCGAGCAACTCCGCCAAGCATCGCTTGCCGTACAAATCAACGCCGTAGTAGGTGGTATCTTGTGCCACCACCATAATCTCTTTAACTCCCTTTGCTGCAAGATTTTGAGCCTCCTCCAACACCTGCTCCATAGGCACGGAGCGATGCTTGCCACGAATCAGCGGAATGGCACAGTAGCCACATCGCCAATTGCAACCCTCGCCGATTTTGAGGTAGGCATAGTGTTTCGGAGTGGAGAGTTCGCGCTTGGTCTCGACCTCTGCGCGGTAGTCGCCCGTCAAGGTGCGCACCACGCCATCGAAAGTTCGCGCACCGAAGTAGTCATCAACCTCTGGTATCTCCTCGCGCAACTCGTCAGCATAACGCTCCGAAAGACAGCCGATAACGAATAGTTTTTCGATAAGCCCTGCCCGTTTTGCCTCAACGCAATTGAGGATAGTGTCGATACTCTCCTCCTTAGCATCGCCAATAAAGCCGCAAGTATTCACCACCACGACCTTTGCATCGGTGCGGTCGCTATCGAAACGAATTTCGTAGCCCGCCTCCGCCAATTGCGCAGCGATATGCTCCGAATCCACCCTATTCTTGGCACAACCGAGCGTTATGATATTTACAATCTTCATTTAATAGATGCCTTTATTTTGTAAGGTAGTCTTTATTTGCAGAGCAATGTGATATGCAAGATTAACAGGAACAGCATTTCCAATCATCTTGTATCCATAATCTACTTCATTGTAAATAAATTTGAAATCATCAGGAAAACCTTGTATTCGTGCAACTTCTCGTACCGTCATTCTTCGATATAGATGTTCCTTGCCTGCAACAAAAATTTGTTTATCAGGTGCAATTTTTATCATTTTAGGCGCTTGTGGATGTAATTGACATTGCCTTCCACTTGCTTGTACGGTAAATGCAGGTTCATCCCAATCTCGCACTCTATTTCTTGACATAAATATTGAAGAAAAAGAGCCTATGAAATACTCGTGATTAGGTACTATGCAAGCATTACCATTTGTTATATTTTTATCTTTTGCAGGAATAGCCGAATCTTTCAAATCCCAAATACACTCTCTTAATGTTGGTTTATGAGGCAGTGGTGCTGGAAATGTAAATTGCGTTATGCCTAAATCTTTACGAAATCCTATGTAGAACACTCTATCTCTATCCTCAGCAACATCGTAATCGTTGGCATTTACTAGTTTCATAAAGACATTGTATCCAGCATCATTAAATAGCTGTAAAAATCCTTTTACTGCAACAGCGTGTCTTTTCGCCAACATTCCGGATACATTTTCCGCAACAAAAAACATAGGTTTCTTATCTCTAATAATGCGGATATACTCATAAAACAATTGACCTCGCTTATCATCGATACCCTTTAATGAGCCTGCTTCACTCCACGATTGACACGGAGGACCCCCGATAATACCGTCTATGTTATCAGGAAATTCCGCAGAGAATACATTGCAAATATCCCCAGCGATTAATTCTACATCAGGAAAATTTTCCTTGAATGTAGGAATAATCTTAGGGTCAATTTCATTAGCTGCAATTGTAGTAAAACCAGCTTTATGAAAACCTAAATCGAGCCCTCCTGCTCCACTAAATAGGCTAATTATTCTCATTGTATTGATAAGTTATAAGTTTCGCAGACTTCAACTTTACAGTATTGTTAGGGTCTTTGATGTTGATATCTTGTATTGTTAAGTTTTTATTCTTTTTTGCCAACTCAAAAAGTTTATCTGTATTTCCAAATTGAGCAAACTTTTCATTGTTTATGATAACCATTAACGCAAAATCATCTTCTTCTTTTCTTGTAAAATAAGAACTAAAAACTTTCAATGGGTTATCAATTTGCCACATTCCTCGAACTCGCAAGGATGTAATACCCAATGGGTCTACTCGATTTACTCTACCCAATTCACGAGTCTTTCCAAATTCAACATCAGGTATAGATTTTATACCTTTCTTTATGATAGTCTGTATTTTTTCGTACACACTCTTATCTGCACAATAGTCTACGCCATATACCATTGCTAAAGTTTTTAAGCTATGCGCTTTGGGATTTACCACACCTATTGTATAAATCATATCCTTTTCATTCCACTTTTCGCAAGACTTGCATGCCTTTGTTATCATAGGGCTACTAGAATATAACTTATCTTTTGGATAGCTACTATTTAGCGCAAGATGAGAAGTTGAAGATTCAATCTTCTTGACCTCAATAGCATCTCCACCTCTCAGCATAATATCAGGCGGATTATTCTGATTACCCGCATAAGAGAATACTTGCGACCATATCTTCGTCCTCGTCAAATTGTCCTGACATTCAATAGTTCCTGCAAAAATATCCTTTACATAGTTTTCCAATGCATCACCCATAGCATTGGCTCTATTATTTGCTTTATAGTAAGCTTGAATCTTAAAACTTGGCGAGCTTACAACTGCGCAAATCGCATCAATTATATTTCGTTCCATAACATAGGTTTTATTTATGTATCTATTTTCTACCAAACAACGCCTTAACAAACTGATGACGGTCGAAGATGCGGAGCTGGTCGATGCCCTCGCCAATGCCGATATAGCGCACCGGCACTTTGAATGCATCGCTGATACCAATCACTACACCGCCCTTTGCTGTTCCGTCCAACTTTGTGATTGCCAACGATGTAACCTGCGTAGCCTGAGTGAATTGACGAGCCTGCTCGAAGGCGTTTTGTCCCGTTGAGCCGTCAAGCACAAGCATAACCTCGTGCGGAGCGTCAGGGATAACCTTCGCCATAACATTGCGAATCTTGGTCAATTCGTTCATCAAGCCAATCTTATTGTGCAGACGACCTGCCGTGTCAATCAGCACCACATCGGCATTGTTTGCCACCGCCGAACGCAGTGTATCGAATGCCACCGATGCAGGATCCGAGCCCATATCCTGACGAATCATTGTCGCCCCTGCACGCTCCGCCCATACGCCAAGCTGGTCGATAGCCGCAGCACGGAAAGTATCCGCTGCACCGATATAGACCTTCTTGCCGGCACGCACAAGTTGCGCTGCCAACTTGCCGATTGTGGTGGTCTTGCCTGCGCCATTTACGCCGACAACCATAACCACATAGGGCGTACCCTCCTTGACATCGAGTCCAAAGGTGTCGGCTTTGCCCTCGGCAGCCTCCATCAACGAAGCGATTTCATCGTAGAGGATATTGTACAACTCGTCCGTATTTACATACTTATCGCGAGCCACACGCTCCTCGATTTTGCGGATAATCTTCACGGTGGTATCCACGCCCACATCGGAGGTTATGAGTGCCTCCTCCAAATCATCGAGCAGGTCGGCATCAACGGTCGAACGACCGGCAACAGCACGATGCAACTTCGAGAAAAAGCCCTCTTTGGTCTTTTCCAAGCCCGTATTTAACTCCTCCTGTTCAGTCTGCTCGGTCTGCTGCGCCACCTCGGGTGCAACCTCGGCAACCTCCTCCGTCTTCTTCTTTTTGAATATATCAAATAGTCCCATACTGCTTCGCAAATTGAGAATTAAAAATTAAAAATGCAGAATTAATAGACATCAGCAATTAATTACGCACGCAAATATACGATTTTTTCTTATATTTGCGTTACTTTTTGTGTAAATAGAGTACAATATGAAGAGTTTTTGGGTATTAGTAGTTGCATTATTGATATCGGTTTCGGCATCGGCACAAGACCTCCTCGTCAAGCGCAATGGCGAGCAGATGCGTGTTAAAATCTTAAAGATAAATAAAAAGAGTGTACAGTTTGTGCGATTTGGCACCGAACTTCCCGTATATAAACTCCCCGTTTCGGATATCGAATATATAGAGTATCCGTTGGGCGACCGCGACACATTCAACACGCCTGCTGTCAAAGAGGAGAAGACCAAAGAAGTTGCCACAACGCCGACCACCCCATCAGCCGAGCAACCTCCGAAGATGTGGCACGGAGCAGTGCCTGCACCCCAAGTACCAGAAAAGCAGGAAGGAGTAAAGTCGAACGAAACAATATACTCCATAGGCGATATATACGATAAAGATGGCATAAAGGGAGTTGTTGCATTGCTGACCGATGGCGGACGACACGGCTATATAATGTCGCTCGATGAGGCGTGTTTGGCATGGAGTACACTTCCTCGTAAAAAGGCGAAGCCAACAGGGGCGACCAACCGCCAAAACGGAGAAGAAAATATGCTCGCAGTGGAGCGATTTATAGTCGAAAATAACCTCTCATGGAGCGATTTTCCAGCCTTTGAGTGGTGTCGCAACAAGGGCGCAGGGTGGTTTTTGCCTTCGTTAAACGAGTTATGGAGCGCAGGCACAATGTATATGGGAGGCAGTCGCACCGCCTCGAAGCGCAAGATGCGAAAAGCCTACAATCAGAACATCGAAGCGGCAGGGGGTAAGCCTATCAGCGATATCATGATTTATCACTCCTCTACCGAGGAGGATGCAAAATACTCCTGCTATTCGCACATGAATTCCGAGCCACCATATATTAATAGCGGCTATAAAGCTGACGAGTTATTCGTTCGCGCATTTCATAAGTTCTAACACTACACTACACACAACAACAGAGGTTGCCCTTTTCGGAGCAACCTCTGCTACTTCATAGTGGAAATCCAACGCTTACTCTGCGTAGGCAAACTTATAGCCATCTATCTTTTTCCACGCACCGCGAGTAAAGTCGGGAACTGCCACCGGAGCAGAGCCGTGAGCGATAGAGATAGAGCTCAGAGCCGCAGGGCAACTCCACTCTGCCAAGTCATAAACATCCATATCGAGTGGCAAACCGTGACGCAAGCAATATACAAGGCGATAGTCCATAATAAAGTCCATACCTCCGTGACCGCCTACCTTCTTCGCAACCTCTCCGACCTCTTTGATAATTGGGTGCTTGTACTGCTCCAACAAAGCGTCACGCTCCTTGTCCGACATAAACGGATGGGCACGCAGGCTTGTAGGACTAACGCCCTCCGGCACATCATTGCCGATACGGAATGCCTGAATAGGATATTTTGTTGCATAACCATTTGTACCAACCAAAGCGTAGTCGCGCGAATAAGGGCGCGGAGTTACGATATTGTGGTGTAACTGAATAACCTTGCCATTTTCGGTTCGAATAAGGGTTGTCGTCTGATCGCCATTCTGAAAATCATCTATCTTCTCGCCATGCGCCGAGGCATAGATATCGGCACCCATAACAGCTTTGGTATCCATAGCCACCAAAGTCTTGAAGCGGTCACCACGATGAATATCCAACACAAGACATACAGGACCGAGTCCGTGCGTAGGATAGGCATCACCTCTGAAATTACGCAGATGATCCACACGCCAAGTACGGTCGGTGCGGCGCATTGAGTGGTCGAGGCTGTGAATATAAGCACCCTCCGTATGCAAAATTTCACCGAAGACTCCCTGCTGTGCCATATTGAGTGTAGTAAGTTCAAAGAAGTCGTAAATGCAATTTTCGAGCATCATACAGTGCTTGCGAGTGCGCTCCGAAGTGTCGATAATCTGCCACAACTCCTCCATCGTAAATGCTGCCGGAACTTCCACTGCGACATGCTTACCGCACTCCATAGCATAGAGCGTCATCTCGACATGGCTTGCCCAAGGGGTTGCTACATATACGAGGTCGATATCATCACGCTCGCACAACTCTTTCCATGCATCCTCCGAGCCTGTATACTCCACTGCTCGCGGACGACCAGCCTTTTCGAGGTATCCCTGCGCTCTATCGAGGTGTTCCTGCTTCAAATCGCAAAGAGCCACAATCTTCGTTCCGTCAATCTGCGACCAACGCTTCGGACCGCCCTTACCTCGCGAGCCAAGACCGATAAATCCAACTCGTACAGTATCGAGTGGCTCTGCCGCAAATTGTAACATATCCTGCTGACCTGCCAGTCTTTCAGGTGTATAGCAGATGATTGTTCCATCTACCATTTTATATGGCTTCTGTTCGCCACACGACATAAAACCCGCAACTGCCAACAAGGCAATTGCTACATACGCAAATCTCTTCATTTTATAATTCTTCATTTTTATAATAGTGTTATAAGTAGGACTATCGCTGTAATAGCCACCACAACGCCCACCGCTACACGAATTGCCAACATCTTACAACCGCGAGGCATTCGAATACCGCAATATGGGCATCGTTCCATACTTACAGGAATGGGTAACCCACACTCGGGGCAGATTACCGTAGGCTCATTGTTCGGGTTGATATCTTTTGCACTTGCTGCCATACCATCTCTCTTTTATTATACAAAATTATAAAATTATCGCAATACTTGCAACAAATCCAAAGGATTATTCACAATAAAATCCGCACCTTGTTCCTCCAACTCCGTGCGAGGACGAAATCCCCACGAGCAACCCACCGAGCATACCCCTGCCGCCTTGGCGGTCTGGATATCCACTCCCGAATCGCCAACCATAAAGGTTGTTTCGGCAGTTGCACCACACTCCTTCATAATCAGTTCGAGCAGTGCCGCATCGGGTTTCAACGGAAAACCTTCACGATTGCCATAAATCGCCTTGAAAACAACTTCGGGAAAGATGTTGGCGATAAGTTTCTTTGTACCCGCATCAAATTTATTCGATGCCACAGCCAACACCCAACCATCATTTTGCAGCGAGTGCAACACCTCTCTAATACCCTCATAAGGGTGCGTATGGTGGTCGATATGGTCAATATAGTAGGCGACAAAATCTCGCCGAGCCTCCGCCACATATTCGGAAGTACGCAGATGTTCGGGCAGAGCGCGTTCCACCAAGCGCAGAATGCCATTGCCTACCATTTTGCGATACTCCTCGCAAGTGTGAGAGCCAAGCCCACGCAAACCAAGCATATAGTTGCACGCCTCGGCAAGGTCGCCGATGGTATCGAGCAGCGTACCATCTAAATCAAAAACCGCAAGTCTGTTGCCTTCTCTACTCATCTAATCGTTTTTCAAGCATCTTCATAAAATATCCACCCACAACCGAGCGACAACGGAATTGCACATGCTCCGGCTTATCGGTATAGTAGAAATCGGTCATAGGAATACGCTCCGTAGTCTCATTCATAAACTTATGAACAGGCTTGATAAAGAGTGGGAATTCGTCATCGTCAGCCATTGTAGCCGTCCACATAATCCAATCACTCTTGGTATATGTATCGCGACTATCCAATGGCAAGCCATATTTATTCTGCTTGGTGAGGTAGAAAGCAATCTCGGTCTTCATTATATCATCGTCAAATATATCATATCCGAGCACCTTATCCCATACCATATTGTACTTCTGGCTCCACGAAGTCTTGCAATCACCTGTATAGCCCTTGGTGGTGGTGAATGTACCCTCCTTTTGGAAAGTTAAACGATAGTAGCCCTCTTCGGCTGCAAGTTCCTTCCACATTTCAGCCATCTCGCGAGCACGAGTCGTATAGTATTCTGCCTCTTTGTGCTTGCCTGCCAATTTAGCTATATCGCCAAAGGCTGCCACACCCATAATTGCCTTGGCTGAAAGGTTTGCAGAGTGCGACATACGACCTGCAAAGTCATCAGTACAGAGTTCGTCTTCGCGATCAAATCCTTCGGTAGCAAGGAAATCTGCCCAAGTTTTGAGTGCATCCCAATGTTTTATTGCATACTCTGCACTCTTCTCCACACAACATACGGCACTTGTAAGGGTAAGCATATTTCCGGCCTCCTCAACAGGCATATGGCGCGAATAGATACAACCATTAGCCCAAGGATAACGACCAATATCGTGCGCAGGGAATGGGTGAGCCCACTTGCCACTCTCACTATAATCGAAGATAAAGTTAAGCAGAGCCTTCGCTAAATCGGTATTATAGAGCAGGAACATAGGCATCGATGGATAGGTAATATCCACCGTACCGATACAACCATTACTAAAATTCTCTTTCGAGAGTAGAGCCAACTCGCCATTAGGGGTCTCTATCAACTTATGCGCTGCAATAGTTTGACGATAAGCCAAGGCACAAAGTTCTGCATACTCCTTACCGCCCGCTTTATTGGCTTCTGCCATCAGTTCAGCATCGAACTCGGCACAACGAGCCATCAACTCGTCATACTCATCTGCTGCCAAAACAAACTGCTTCTCGATAGTACTTTTACCATCACGATTCCAATATGGACGGATATTCTCTCCAAAATACTGAATAGAATATATATCATCGTAACCAACCATGAAGTAACCCTTGGTAGTCTCCTTCACCTCGCCCAACGAACGAGCCAAAGCCATAGTCTTACCCTCGGATGAAGCAACAGCCTCACCACGGCTGAATGCATTACGCAGCGAGCACTTCTCACCTACAACAACATTGTATTCTCCCTTTGGTGCTGTCAGATAGAAGTATCCCCAGTCAATACGCACATTGTCGCCAGCACGACCAAGTATCGGTTGCTCCTCTGTTCCACAACGAAGGTAATCAAATCGGTCATCCTCGCGATGCTCCACTACGCACTTCTGCTCCTGATAGTGACGCGCCCAATCCTCTCCTGCATCGAAGTAGAGTTGGACATCGTGTTTCTTGCCATCGTTAGCCTTTACTTCGTACGAAACATAATTTACAGGGCGGGATACAAGGTCGAGATTGTCGAGCAAGAACGGAGCAGTGAAGGTGAGTTTCAAATCCACGCCGCCACAGCGAAAGTCGTAGATGGTTCTTGTTGCCTGAACATCAGCAGAGAGTTGCTCGGCGGTCTGCTCAAATACGCCATTCGAGCGAGGAGTAGCGCGATAGATACCTATATCGCCAAATGTGAGTTCCTTGAAACGGGCACTTACGCGCATAGCAATAGTCATTTTGCCATCTTTTGCCGAAAGAGCCATCACCTCGGCAGGGATTTCGATATGGCGAAAATCTGTTTCGCAAAATCCCAATTTATTAGGAATTGCTATGCCATTTATATATATTTGCGCACCATAGTGGTAGCTGCAACAAGCATAAAACTTGCTACCATCAATCAATTTAGGATCTATCTGAGCCTTACGGCGCACCCAAAAGTATCTACCCTTGCAATCAACCTTGGTACGGAGCAACTTTTCGGGATTATTACCAAATGGAGCTTTGCCAACTCTCCACTTTCGATCGTCAAAGTTTGGCTTCGCCCAGTCGTCACTTGGTTTATCTGTGGTGTAGCGACCTTGCCACGACTCGAAGCATCCCATCGGGACTACCATCGCTTTATCTTCGGTTTCAGCACCCATAAAACGATAACTTACTCCATCGACACGCACCACTCCCGTAAATGGAGTTTCAACCGTTGTCCAATGACGAACAGCATCATCGTAGAGGTTGTCACTCGAAGACCATGAGCTAACATAAGGGTCTATCGTAATAATCGGATAGGCCGGAGCTCTCAATTCATTCTTTTGGTGTTTTGGCGCACAGGCAATAGCCATCAATGCTACCAGAGCAAAAACTAATTTCTTCATAATACACTATTTTTTAGGTTGTTTTCCATATTTAATCTCCTTGCGAAGAGTTGAGCCTTTGACCGTCCAGCCGAAAGTGCCAATCTTCTCGCCCAAAGCAAAATATGCTCCGTGAGCGTATGTAAGCAGATGCATCTTTTCGACATCGAGTTTTCCCGTTTCGGCATCGAGATACTTCTCATCAACCGCAACATTCACAACCTCGCCGATAAACATATCGTGCGAGCCAAGCGGAATAATCTCCTTCACCCGACACTCAATCGAGATAGGCGACTCCGCTATCGAAGGTGCTGCAACCACAGCAGACTTTTCGGGTGTCAATCCGCACTCTTTGAACTTGTCAAAGTTTCTACCGGAGCGCACTCCGCACCAATCCGTAGCCTCTGCTAACGCCTCGGTAGTGAGGATTATGACAAACTCGCCCGTACGCTTAACTATCTCGTAAGAGTGGCGTTCAGGGCGTATGGACACATACGCCATTGCCGGCTCGGAACAGATTGTTCCTGTCCATGCCACAGTTAGCATATTGTAGTTCTCGGGGCTATCACCACAACTTACCAATACCGCAGGCACGGGATTTACTATTGCACAAGGTTTCCAATTCTGTTTCATATAATTTTCTTATTTTGAACTCCTACCGTTGTCAAGGCGCGAGTTTTCTGGGGTTACTGGGGGGCGGGCGTTCCGCCCTTACTGGGGGCACTCACTTCGTTCGCTTACTGGGGTGCGCTGTTGCTTTTTAGTTTTCCGTTTTCCGCTTT
>JAZQHQ010000023.1:0-11484 GCA_045540675.1 Alistipes sp.
TTTTTAGACACTCCTTTTCTATTAGAAGTTGTATAACAAGAGGGATTTCAAGGCTTGCGAGGCGTTGAGTCCGCAGCATACTTGGGCGTATGTGAGGAACCCAACGACCGATGCGTAACGCAGAAATCACCTTATTAGACAGCTTCATTTTTTTACAACCCATATTTTGCCGTATGCCCAAGAGCCGATTCGATGCGCAAAAGGCGATTGTATTTCGCTGTGCGGTCAGAGCGAGAGAGCGAGCCGGTCTTAATCTGTCCGGCATTTACCGCTACGGCAATATCGGCAATCGTGGTATCTTCGGTTTCACCCGAACGGTGCGAGATAATTGTCTGCATACCTGCACGATGTGCCATCTCTACCGCTTCGAGCGTTTCGGTCAGAGTGCCAATCTGATTTACCTTCACAAGCACCGCATTTCCGCACCTCTCCTCGATACCTCGCTTGATAAACTCCGTATTCGTTACGAAAAGATCATCGCCCACAAGCGCACATCTGTCGCCAATCTCGGCTGTCAGCAGTCGCCAACCCGACCAATCGTTCTCCGCCATTCCATCCTCGATGGAGTCTATCGGGTAGTCATTCACAAGTTTGCGGAGAAACGACACCTGCTCGGCAGGCGAGAAGTGAACACCCCCATTCCCCTCAAAGCGTGAATAGTCGTATATGCCGTTGGTGTAAAACTCCGAGGCGGCACAATCAAGTGCCAAGGTCAAATCGCGAGGGTAGCTGTACCCCGCAAGCGTTATCGCCGAGAGGATAGTTTCGAGTGCATCTTCGATACCCTTGAAGTTAGGCGCAAAACCACCCTCATCACCTACGGCGGTCGAAAGTCCGCGCTGTTTCAGTACCGAGCGCAGGGCGTGAAAGACCTCAACACCCATCTGCAAACCCTCGGAGAAGGTCGAAGCACCCTTCGGGCGAATCATAAACTCCTGAAAGGCGATAGGAGCGTCAGAGTGGCGACCGCCATTTACGATATTCATCATCGGCACGGGCAAAACCCTCGCATTCACGCCACCGATATAGCGATAGAGGGGCAGATTGAGTTCCGTTGCTGCCGCCTTTGCCACCGCCAACGACACGCCGAGTATGGCATTTGCGCCGAGGTGCGACTTTGTCGGCGTGCCATCGAGTGCGCACATCGCCATATCAATCTCCGCCTGCGCCAAGACATTTCTGCCTATAAGGTTGGGGGCAATGGTATGTTTCACCGCCTCTAATGCCTTTAATACACCCTTTCCGTTGTAGCGTTCTTTGTCGCCATCACGCAATTCGAGAGCTTCGTTTGCGCCTGTCGATGCGCCACTCGGCACAGCAGCACGCCCTACGGCACCACTGCGAGTTACAACATCTACCTCGACCGTAGGGTTACCACGGGAGTCGAGAATCTCACGAGCAAAAATCTTTGAAATTTCCATATAATTTAGTTTTAATCGGTTTTATTGTGGAGAAATTTGCAAAGTTTAAGCCAAAGAGATATGGTTGTCAGCCCTTGTCTAAAAGCGAAAAGCCTAAATTTTCTATCTATTGTTGTGGTATTGTGGGCAAAATTTTCTAATTTTGCAGTTAGAATAGTGTTACTATGAAGAGAATTTTACTATCCATAGCCCTTGTTATAGGCATCGTTTGCAGTGCTTCGGCACGCGAAATATACTCGCTGAATAGCGGTTGGAAGTTCTTTTTTGCGGAGGAGAATTCGAGCGATAATGCTCGCGAAATCGTGCTTCCGCACACTTGGAATATTGATGCCTTTGTGGGTGATGGCTCCTACCTTCAAACATCTGCAAACTACCAGCGCACGCTCTTTATCCCTGCCGAGTGGAAAGGGAAGAGGGTTTTCTTACGCTTCCATGGTGTTCAGAGCGTAGCAGATATATTCGTAAATGGTCGCCATATCGGAGAGCATTATGGCGGATATACCACTTTTGCATTTGAGATTTCGGACAAGGTGTCGTATGGCTATAACAACACCCTGCTTGTGGCGGTCAGCAACGCCATGCGTAGCGATGTGTTGCCTACTTCGAGCGAGGAGAATCGCTATGGCGGAATATATCGTGATGTCGAACTTATCGTGACCGACAAAACAACCATTTCTCCACTCTACTACGGCACAGAGGGTATTATGGTACATCAAGCCGAGGTGTCGAAGGAACGAGTTTCGGGCAAGGTGGATATCGCTCTGCTCGGAAAAAAGGACTCCTCCCACAGCGTTACGGTCGATTTTCTCGCCCCCGATGGCTATGTGTCATTATCGAAGACGGTAAAGGCGAAGATTGATGGCAATTTGCTTGCCGTGCCATTCACTATCGAGAATGCCGAACTATGGTCGCCATCGCAGCCACGCCTCTACACAGTGCGTGTTATGGTGGGCGAAGAGTCGGTGGAGGTTAAGACCGGCTTCCGCAAAATCGAGGTTACGCCGGAGAAGAAATTCACCGTAAATGGTCGCCGTGTGCGTGTGCGTGGCGTGTTGCTCGGACACGATCGTATGCCGAAGGGTAATGCGATATCGAAGGCGGAGATAAACTCCGACCTTGCGCTTGTCCGCGAGATGGGTGCAAATGCCGTGCGTTCGGTTACGGGTCCTCATTCGCAACACCTCTACAACGAGTGCGACCGCCTCGGAATGGTGGCGTGGGTAGATTTTCCGTTTGCTCGTGCGCCATTTTTGAGCGATGTACCATACTATTCTACTGCTCGTTTCGAAGAGAATGGTGTGCAACAACTGCGAGAGATTGTTTTGCAGAATATCAACCACCCATCGGTGGCGATGTGGGGCGTATTTTCGATGTTGCGTGGCAACTCCAAACAGCAGATGGATTATATCCGCAGGTTGAACTCCACCGCCAAAAAACTCGATGCTTCGCGCCCTACGGTGGCAATGAGCAACCAAGATGGCGAAATCAACTTCATTACCGACCTTATCGTTTGGCAGCAAGCGGTAGGTTGGGAGAGTGGCGAGGTTACCGATTTGGATTTGTGGCAGGGAGCGTTGCGCACAAATTGGAATCATCTCCGTCAGGCAGTATGCTATGGCGAGAGTAGTAATGGGGCGCGCTTTGTTTCAATCCCTAAAACTTGCAATGCCGTAGCAGCAAGTGCTCGTCAGCAGAAGTTCCATGAGGGCTATTCTCGATTGGTTGATGAAGATCTGTTCTGGGGAGTATGGCTCAATTCGATGTTCGATATGGGCTCGGCTCGTTATCAGCACGGAGTGCGTAACTCGGGTGTAGTTGCGAGCGACCATAAGAGCCGTAAAAACCTCTTCTACCTCTACAAGTCGCAGTGGAATCGCCGCAAGCCGACACTTCATATCACCGATAAACACCGCGATATTCGTTCCGAGGAGCGTCAGGTGCTTACGGTCTATTCTTCACTTGGTCGCCCTGTGATGACCATAAATGGCGATACGGTGGCGTGTGAGAATGTGGCGCGCACGATATACCGCACCGATACCCTATCCTTGAAGGGTACAAATGCCGTAAAGGTTACGGTAGGGGATAAGACAGATGAGATGTCGCTTACAATCGGCAACTATCTAAGAGTGCAATAGCCTCGCGCCCCTCGCACATCAGCAGGTCGAGCATCGAAGCGTTTTCGACAAAGGGGGTGCGGTCCATAAACAACTGAAAATATTGGGGAGAGCCGAATTGGCTCTCTCTTTTTTTGTCGCGGAGGTCTATTGTGTCTTCGCTCGGCTCAATATATTGCTCCGAGAAGCGGAACTTCGGCTCAATGCCGAGAATATCGAATTCCGCTTGCAAAATTTCACGGTTTAGGTCGGTCAAAAATTCCCACTTGCGCTCATAAATCGGGGCTATGCGGTCGGCGATATAGTCGAAGTAGGGCGATGAACGATAAGCCGAGAGAATCGCCACCCAATGCTGGTGTTGCCAACGCTTGGAGTTGTCTATGCAAACTTTTTGCATAGGTGTTCGTGGGCGGTTTGCCTTGATAAGCGGCACCGACAAAATCATTCCGCCCGTAGGTGTAACAATCTCGGTGCGGTTTCGCTCCGAGCGTTTTACATAGTTTTCGCCGAGGTCGATAATCGCCTCCTCGCCACCCTGCAAAAGGTTGGCGAAATGCTCAATCGAGCCCCAATATGTCAGTGGTAAAACAACCATTCAGTTAAGAGTGCAGAGTTAAAAGTTATTTCAATACCTTTTAAGAAAGCGAATAAAAAGATGGAGTTCAAGGCTTGCGAGGCGTTGAGTCCGGAGCATACTTGGCGTATATGAGGAACTCAACGACCAAAGCGTAACGCAGAAATTCGCTTTTTATTTGCTTTCTTTCCAATCTCCGTTGGCTTTAATCAACTCGATGAGGTGTTCGAGAGCTTCCTCTTGCGGGATATTGCGCTCGACACACTCCTTGCCCTTGTAGAGCGAAATGCGACCTGCGCCTGCACCGACATAGCCATAGTCGGCATCTGCCATCTCGCCCGGACCATTTACGATGCAACCCATAACGCCAATTTTCAAACCTTTCAGGTGCGAGGTGCGAGCCTTGATATCTGCCAACGCTTGCTCAATATTATACAGGGTACGACCGCACGAAGGGCAGGCGATATACTCGGTATGCGAAAATCTTGCACGGGAGGCCTGCAAAATCATCAACTCCACCTCGTGCAACTCCGCATCGGCAATCTGCGGTGCATCAATCCATACGCCATCTGCCAGACCATCGAGCAACAACTGCCCCATATCGGCTGCGGCACGCACGGCAACCTCCTCATTTGAGCCTTCGTACTTGCGGCGAATAACAACGGGTTTATCGTGGTCGGCATTGAGAATTGCAGCACGCCACTCGGCGGTAGGGTTCTCGCTTACAGCATCGACCACGATATATTCATCGGTAATCTCGCTGTGCGCCACAATCGGTGCCGAGGTGCGGCGGCGGTACTCCGTTGGGGAGTAACGCTCGGGGTGCAAAACCTCAAATTCGCCCTTACGACTTTGAAAATGCTCGACCAACATCTGCGCTACGGGAATTTCATTCTCGGGGGCTTCGGTCAGCGAAACACGAATTGTGTCGCCCACGCCATCAGCAAGCAATGCGCCAATACCTACGGCACTCTTTATTCTGCCCTCGATGCCGTTGCCAGCCTCGGTAACGCCGAGGTGGATAGGGAACGACATACCCTCACGCTCCATCGCCTCGACCAAAAGGCGGTAGGCGTGGACCATAACGCGCGTGTTGCTCGACTTCATCGACACTACGACTTGGTCGAAATTCTCCTTGACGCAGATACGCAAAAACTCCATTGCCGATTCGACCATTCCGGCAGGGGTGTCGCCGAGTCGGTCGATGATATGACGAGCCAATGAGCCGTGATTGACACCTATGCGCAACGCCACACCGCGCTTACGGCACTTCTCGATTAACGCTTCCAATTCGCCACCGCTTGTGCGATAGTTGCCAGGGTTGATGCGCACCTTATCGACCGACTCGGCGGCAATAGATGCAATCTCCGGAACGAAGTGAATATCCGCCACAATCGCTGTCGGATAGCCATCTCGGCGCACCTGTGCAACAATGTTGCATAGGGCTTCACCCTCCTTTTTACCTTGTGCTGTAAGGCGTACAATGGGCGCACCGGCATCGGCTATGCGCTCAATTTGCGCCACACTTGCCTCGACATCGGCAGTGGCGGTATTTGTCATCGACTGCACGGCAATCGGACGGTCGCCACCTATTACGGTAGCACCAATTCTGACCTCGTGGCTTTTTCTGCGTATGTACTTTGTCAAATTCATAGTACAAAAATAAGAAAAATACCTTAAATTGTCAATTATCAATTGTCAATTATCAATTTGATTGCTATCTTTGTGGTATGGGAAGTATGCTCGATAATTCGATAAAGTTTGTGCAGGGCGTAGGCGAGGTGCGTGCCAAGTTGCTCGAAAAGGAGCTTGGCATCGTCACTATGCGCGATATGCTCTACCACTTCCCATTCCGCTACATAGACCGCTCACGCACCTACAAAGTGCGCGAAGTGACCGAAGATAACGCCTCCGCCTATATCCAACTGCGTGTCCGCGTTATCGGCAAGGCCTTTGCGGGCGAAGGGCGCAAGCAGCGTTTCTCGGTCTATTGTGCCGATGATACGGGGCGTGTGGAGTTGATTTGGTTTCGTGGCGTGAAGTGGATTGAGAAGATTATCGAGCCTAATCGTGAATATATCGTCTTTGGTCGCCCTTCGTTTTTCCGTGGCGAGTTCTCGATGGTGCACCCCGAAATCGAGGTTGTCGAAAAGGCTCTCTCCCGCAAAGTGGAGAGTGGCTTGCAGGGTATCTACTCCACAACCGAAAAACTTTCGACTACGCTCGGCGGTAAGGGGTTATACAATATTGTCTGCTCGTTGTGGGGCGTTGTGCGAAACCATATCCACGACTATATGCCCGAATATATCGTGCGCAAGTATGGTTTGATGTCGCTCGAAGAGGCACTCTACAATATCCACTTTCCGCAGTCGCCCGAGAAGTTGCGACAGGCGCAATATCGCCTGAAATTTGACGAGTTGTTAGGTATTCAGTTGAACATTCAGGCTCGCAGGTCGGAGCGCACAGGGCGCAGAGATGGCTTCTTCTTCCCGAAGGTGGGCGATAAGTTCAACACATTCTACCACACGAAGTTACCTTTCGACTTGACCGAAGGTCAGAAGCAGGCGGTGCGTGATATTCGCAAAGATACCGTGTCGGGTATTCAGATGAATCGCTTGTTGCAGGGCGATGTCGGCAGTGGTAAGACCGTAGTGGCGCTGTTGTCGATGTTATTGGCTGGCGACAACGGTTTTCAGTCGTGTATGATGGTGCCGACCGAGATTTTGGCACGACAGCACTACGCCTCGATGTCGAAGATGTGCGAGGGTGTGCCGGTGCGCATAGCAATACTTACGGGAACAACCAAAACGAAGGAGCGCCGAGAGATTTTAGCCGCATTGGAGGCGGGCGAGATAGATATTTTGGTCGGAACACACGCCCTGATTGAGGATAGGGTGCAGTTCTCGAACTTGGGACTTGTGATAATTGACGAGCAACACCGCTTCGGTGTGGAGCAGAGGGCGCGATTGTGGACCAAAAATGCGCAACCTCCGCATATCCTTGTGATGACCGCAACGCCAATTCCTCGAACTTTGGCGATGACCTTGTATGGCGACCTCGATGTGTCGATTATTAAGGGATTACCGCCCGGTCGTCAGCCTATTAAGACCTACCACTACTTCGAGTCAGCCCGATTGTCGTTGCAGAACTTTATGCGCAAGCAGATTGAGCGAGGACGACAGATTTATGTGGTCTATCCGTTGATTGCCGAGTCCGAGAAGATGGACTACCTCTCGTTGCAGGAGGGTTTTGACGCTATTGTGCGCGATTTCCCATTGCCGAAATATAAGGTTGCAGTCTGCCACGGCAAGATGAAGCCCGACCTGAAACAGCAGGCGATGGAGGAGTTCAAAAATGGAGAGGCGGATATTTTGGTCGCAACCTCGGTTATTGAGGTGGGTGTCGATGTGCCGAATGCTACGGTGATAGTTATCGAGTCGGCGGAGCGTTTCGGCTTGGCACAGTTACACCAGCTGCGAGGTCGTGTAGGTCGTGGCTCGGAGCAGTCCTACTGCGTGCTGATGTCTGACGAGAAGTTGTCGAAGGAGTCGAGCAAACGCTTGGAGGCGATGTGCCAGACGACCGATGGCTTCGAGTTGGCTGAGTTGGACCTCAAACTGCGCGGTGCAGGCGATATAAACGGTACAATGCAGAGTGGCGAGGCGTTTGATTTGAAGATTGCCAATCCGACCTACGACAACCAGATTTTGCAGGTGGCGCAGGCGTTGGCTATTTCGCTACTCGGTGTCGATGCAACACTCTCGCACCCCGACCACCTCGCATTGCGCGAGTTGCGTGACCGATACGCTCCTGAATACAAAACCGATTTTTCGGAGATTTCATAATAACGGATGCCGCAACTGCGTTTAAGAGATATGATTGGTGTGAATAGATATATAAAAGGTGCGATTTTTGCGATACTCCTCGTTGCAGGGGTAGCGATCACCTCGGCACAGGTTTTTCAGGAGGGCGAAGTGCTGTATTATCGTGCCGCCTATCGCGCCAAGTTGGTGCCGAATATCGAGGCGGGCGAGGTTACGGTATCAACGCGCCTTGACACCCTCAATAGTAAAGAGGTATATCGCGTTACGGGAAATGGTCGCACCTTGCCATTTTTTCGCTGGTTCTTCGACATGAACGACACCTACGACATCTGGGTGGATAGGCAGACTCTGCGCACACAGCGTTTCGAGAGCGACTTGAAGGAGGATAAATATACCTTCCGCAGCCACTATCGCTACGATTGGGACTCGATGAAGGTGCATACTTGGTCGCAAAGGCGACAAAATACTCCTCGCACAAAGACGATGAACTTGACGCCCGAGAGTATGGACGCAGTATCGCTCTACTTCAATCTTCGCTCGGTCGATTTGGAGTCGTTCCGCGAGGGCGAACACCGAAGACTCGATATGGTGTTGGAGGATACTATCCGCCATCTTCGCTACCGTTATATCGGGCGCGAAAATCTGAAAGTGCCAAGGCTGGGGCGTTTCGATACAATGAAATTTGCCTGCACGCTTGGCTCTTCGGAAGAGTTTTCGTTTACGGACGGCACGGAGTTCTTCATCTGGATAACCAACGATGAGAACAAAATCCCCGTGATGCTCGCTTCGCCGGTGCGTGTTGGTGAGATTAGGGCGTACCTCCGCCGATACGAAGGGTTGAAATATCCATTAACTTCAAAAATAACGGAAAACGGAAAGCGTAAAGCGGAAAACTAAAAACAAAGTATTATATTTGCAAAAAATATCTCAAAACTATGGAGGAGAACAAATACGAGTACAACCCCGAGGAGGGTTACGATTACGAAAAGGAGGAGAACGAGGCGGTCAAAAAATCGCTTCGAGGCTATCGCGTAGTGATTATTTTGTTGGCTATCATCTTGGCAGGATTGTCGATTTTGTACTTCAATCTCAACCGTCAGCAGCAGGAGGATTATGCTCTGTTGCAGGCAGATAGAGATACCATTCAGAATAACCTTACTTCGCTGATTAACGAGTACGACAATTTGAAGTATCAGAACGACACTATCGCTGCGCAGTTGCAGAAGGCTACCGAAATGGTTGAGCAACTCAAACGCGAGCGCCGTTTCAACTACAACAAGTTGAAGGCTTATCAGAAGGAGGTTGGTACTCTGCGTGCTGTAATGAAGAACTATCTTCGTCAAATCGACTCGCTCAATACCATCAACAAAAAGGTTTCTGCCGAGAATGTATCACTTCGTAAGGAGATTTCGACCGCTAACCTTCGTGCAGATGTTGCCGAGGAGCGCGCTTCGGAGTTGCAGAACAAGGTGGCACAAGGCTCAGTACTCCGCGCTCGCGATATTACCATGGTTGCACTCAACTCCAACAACAGAATTATCTCTCGCGTGAAGAATGCTGCGATTTTGCGCGTAGATTTCACCGTTGGAGCGAACGAATTGGCAACGGCAGGTAATCGCCAAATCTACCTCTGTATAACTTCGCCTGATGGTTATCTGCTCTCAACAGATGCAATGCCTACATTTACATATCAAGGCTCAAACAAGGGATATTCGGCATCGCGTGAAGTCGATTACCAAAATGAGGACCTCGATGTCAGCATCTTCTACAATGGAAGTGGCTTTATTCCTGGTACTTATAAGGTTGAACTCTATATGGACGGAAACCTTATAGGCTCTTCGGAAATTGCCGTAAGATAAAATCGTTCCGATAATACGAAATAACTTGCAATTTAGGAATATTACTTAACATTAACCAAATAACATTACAACTATGAAAAAATATGTCTGCACAGTATGTGCTTGGGTCTATGATCCGGAGATTGGCGATCCCGATAGCGGCATCGCACCAGGAACACCATTTGAGGATATCCCCGAAGATTGGGTGTGTCCAGTTTGTGGAGTAGGCAAAGAGGACTTCAATCCAATCGGATAGGAGCAATTATACATAGTGATTTCAGACAAATCGCCCTGTGCAGGGCGATTTGTTTGTTATATATAGAGGCTTGGTGGAGTAAGATAGTTTGTGCCAAATTTAACCTTTTGTCTTGAAGTACATCTTAATAGGCAGAAGAACACTTAAAACTTTATGATTATGACACCTAAAATTAGACCTTTGTTTATCGCCCTTGTGCTGTCATTACTCTTTGTACAATGTACGAAAGATAATGATCCTACTCCAAATTATCCAACCTCTATCGACTCCTATTTTAAGGCAGGAACATTCTCTTATGATGGTGTTGCACTCAAATACCAAGAGAGTTCCATCCAAGGTGTTACCAACGAGAAACTTCCATTGGTAGTGGTGCTACATGGTCTGTACTCCTCCGGCTCGGACAATATGTCGCAAATTCGCCACGATGCAATGATTCGTATATGGTATCACTTTTCATCTAATAAGATAGGAGCTGTTTTACTTGCCCCACAATGTAGTTCGCGCCGAGCTTGGGATGAGACTCCCGAGGAGGTGAATGGTGCGACAATGGCAGATATTGTAAAGGCTCTTGTTGATAACTATCTAGCCAATCATTCTCATATCGACACCTCGCGCATATATGTTATTGGTTATGCCGACAATGCTCTTCCTTCGGGCGCAGGAGGCGTATGGCGATTGCTCTCCGATTATAGCGATACCTTTGCTGCGGGTATGGCAGTTTCGGCAAAGCCGGATGAGACCATCATTGTGGAGAATGTGGCAAAAACACCATCACTATTGGTTACGGGCAAAATAGATGAGTCCGCCATAATGCCTCTTGTTGACACCTTTGGAGATATGGTGCGTGATGCAGGAGGAATTTTCAAGGAGATAGAGATCAAGGTTAAGTCACTCGAAGAGATTTGCAGGGAGGCTTTTTCGGCTGAAAATCTCGATTGGATACTGCAATACAGCAAAAAATAGATAGTTGTTCCAGATGTAGATATCTGCCGGAAGTTGAAAGACTTTCGGCGGGTATCTTTTTGAATAACAACACTTTGTAGTATGACTATATATTAACCATGAAGCTTGATAAGTTAGTCATAGCAGAAATAATTATAAAAATTTTTGCGAAAATTTTGCACAGTATTATTTTTTGCCTTATATTTGCACTCGCAAAACGGGTAAAACCTTTTGTATCGTTCAAAAGTTTAGCAATTTTTGCTGAATGACAAATGCGGAAATAGCTCAGTTGGTAGAGCACAACCTTGCCCCAAAAGGATAATATATTCCAACCTTGGCAATGGGAGGGCTTGACAATAGAGAACGCAAACAAAAATGCGGAAATAGCTCAGTTGGTAGAGCACAACCTTGCCAAGGTTGGGGTCGCGAGTTCGAGTCTCGTTTTCCGCTCCAAGTCCAAAAGTTTTAAGGACAAAATCAAGCAAAACCCTTTGAAACATCGTTTCAGAGGGTTT
>JAZQHQ010000024.1:0-26354 GCA_045540675.1 Alistipes sp.
TCAAATGTAGTTATTATTTCTCAATTAGCAAAATTTACAACCTGAAAATACTCAAAAAAACCACCCCCCCCCAAAAAAAACAAACACAACAAAAACCTGCCTAACAAAAAACTTGTTAGACAGGCCCACCTTTAATTATCAATTATCAACTGTCAATTATCAATTTATCTCCACTCAATCGCTGCGGTGCAGGCGACCGCGCCTTCGCCATTGCGAATCTCGAAGAGCGACACATTATCTCGCTGCTCGTAGCCGATGGTCAGCACCTCGCCCAAGCGACACTCCTTCGCAAAGTGAATATCAAGGCGAAGTGGGCGTAGCTTGGTTAGGTATTCTATCGGTAAAGTGTTGAGCATCATGCGGATATAACGCATTGTATTGACATGGCGATTGAAATCGATATCGCTATAACGCACCTCGTGCTTGCGGGTTACGCTCGGCTCGATACCGCGTACCTTGCGTGGTGCTTCACATGGTGAAGGAGCCTCGCAGAACTTATCGGTAAAGAGGTGTTCAACCTCCTCCAACGATACCGGCATACGCTTCTCGAAGTCGATGACGCACCACTGCGACACGGCACGACCGAACTGCTTGCCCTCGCTATCCGACAACTCGAAATTACGGGTTGAGATAAGGCGCGAGGTGTGCGGATTTACCCAAGTGAGGATATTGTACTCCTCGTACTGCTCGGGTTGGCGGTCGAGTTCAACCGACATACGCGAAAGTACCCACGAGCGATTGTGTTGCATCAATACATCGGCACTGATGCCCTTGTTCTTCGCATCGACTCCGGCTACATTCAGAATGTCCGAACATAGCGATTCGATGGTTGCGTGGAGCATAAAATCAACTTTTTCGGGCGCAGCCGAAAAATTATAGTTTGTCTTCTCTGCCATAATCTTTATTTGGATTGTTAGGCAAAAGTAACTATTTTGACAATAATCCGCAATAGAAAAGCCTAAAAAACGACTTTTGCGACACTTTGCAGCAGTAATAGGGTGGTCGGCAAAATTTGGAAAATAGCGCATTTTTGCCTATATTCGCACTTAATTAGTTAGGTTAAAGAGAAAAAATATTACGAAAATGGGTATCAAAGTGAAACTTGACGCAGTAATGGCTCGGCGAAATATTTCGCTGACAGAGTTGTCGGAAAGAGTGGGAATAACACCTGCCAACCTCTCTATTTTGAAGACGGGCAAGGGTAAGGCTGTGCGCTTTTCGACACTCGAAGCCATCTGCCACGAGTTACACTGTCAGCCGGGCGAAATCTTGGAATACGAGGAGGAGTAACCCTCGTAATTGGAATGGAGGACTTTGCGGTTTTCCATTTTTTTTGTACCTTTGCAGTCGCAAAGCATACAGTTTTGCGCCCAATATGATACGAAGAGATAAGAGTTCACGAGCATTCCATACAACAACAATCTACATTCCTTAGGGAGGGCTCTCTTCGGCAATTTGCCGATCTGTTTTTTAGGTATCTAACATTTTAATCCTTATAATTATGAGTAAATTTTTTACGCTCATAGTGTTGCTGTGCGCAATGCTATCGAGCTACTCCGTGTCGGCGGCAAATCGCATCGAACGCACGCTGACACTCGAAGAGATTTATGCTCTTGCCGATGAACACAGCAAGAGTATAAAAAGCAGCAAGTTGGCTTTGGCAGAGGCAGATATTGCTGTGAAAGAGGCTAAGTCAAAGCATCTGCCCAATATCGACCTATCGGTTATGGCGAGTTATCTCGGAGATGGTCTTTTGACCGATAGAGATTTCTCGAATGCAATGAATATCGATATGCCGCACTTCGGTAACAATTTCGCAGTAGAGGCTTCGCAGTTGATTTATGGAGGTGGAGCCGTGAGTAGTGGTGTAGCGATGGCGAAGTTGCAGCAGGATATGGCTTCGGTAGATTTGGCAGGTTCGCGTACCCGCATACGCTTTATGCTTACTGCGTTCTATCTCGACCTCTACAAGTTGCACAATCTGCTGAAAGTCTATGACAGAAATATCGAGTTGGCGGAGTCGCTAATCGAAACAACTCGCGCTCGTCAAGCGCAGGGTGTCGCATTGGCAAATGATATTACGCGCTATGAACTCCGACTCCAAAATATATCGTTGGCACGCCGTAAGATTGTGAATGGTATTGAGATATTGAATGCCAATATGGTGGAGATGCTTGCGTTGGATCCTGCGACATATATTTTGCCCGATACGAAGCTGATTTCGCTCTCTACCGTACCTCAAAATGAGAGCTATTGGCAGAGTGAAGCAACGCGATACTCGCACGATTTGCAACGCTCGGCACTTGGTGTGAAGATGAGCGAACAAGGTGTTAAGTTGGCGCGTGCCAATATGTTACCGAGTGTGGCGTTAGTCGCTGCCAATCACTTTGACGGACCTATAACAATCGAAGTTCCCGTAATAAACAAAAACTTTAACTATTGGTTTGTCGGGTTGCGTGTCTCGTGGAGTCTGTCATCGCTCTATAAGGCTAATAACGGCATAAAGAGGGCTAAGTATGCCTCTTTGTTGGCGCAATCTCGCTATGACGAGGCGAAGGAAGGAGTTAAACTCGCGGTTAAGTCGGACTACATTAAATACTTGGAGTCATTCGAGGAGTTGGAGTCCTATCGTAAGAGTTTACAACTTGCCGAGGAGAACTATGGCGTTATCGAAACCCGCTACAAGAACGATATGGCTATTGCTACCGATATGGTCGATGCGGCAAATGAACTCCTCAATGCCGAGTTACAACTTGCCAACTCGCAGATAGGTGCCATTTTCAAATACTACAAACTCAAATCAACAACAGGAAACCTCTAAATATCACAATATCATGAAACATAAGACTAAAAAACTAATTTACAACATTATAACCTGCGTCACTATTATTGTAACCCTTGTTTGGGTATGTTCTAAATTCGTTCATCTCGGCAATGTGGAATTTACCGAGAATGCGCAGGTTAAACAGCACATTGTACCCGTAAATGCGCGAGTACAGGGCTTCGTCAAAGAGATTAGATTTGAGGAGTACTCCGAGGTTAAGAAGGGCGATACACTCCTTGTTATCGAGCCTGCGGAGTTTAACTATCGCTTGGCACAAGCAGAGGCGGCGTATCTTAACGCCACTGCCGACAAATCTGCGATGAAGAAGGTGATTTCCACCACAAATACAAACCTCGCAGTTACCGAGGCGAGCATTAAGGAGGCAAATATCCATCTTGCAAATGCCGAGCGCAACTATAAGCGTTTCGAGAAGTTGTTGGCTCAGAGTGCAGTTACACGCCAGCAATATGATGATGTCAAGACTCACTACGATGCTGCAAAGGCGCGCTGCGAGATGCTCAATCAGCAAAAGCACAGTATCGAGGCAGTGCGTGCGGAGCAGACCACACGCCTCGACCAAAACGAGGCGGGTATTCGAGTTGCGGAGGCTTTGCTCGAATTGGCACGATTGAATCTATCCTACACCGTTATAGTTGCCCCTGCCGATGGCGTTACGGGTCGCAAAGAGATTCACGAAGGACAACTCGTACAACCCGGACAATGCGTTGTCGATATTGTTTCGCACACCGACAAGTGGATTATGGCAAACTACAAGGAGCGACAGATTGCAAATATAGAGGTCGGCAACGAGGTGGAAATCGAGGTTGATGCCGTAGGCGGACACAAGTTCAAGGGCGTTGTAACCTCTATTTCGGGTGCTACGGGAGCAAGCTTTTCTCTTATTCCGCAGGACAACTCTTCGGGTAACTTTGTGAAGATTGAGCAGCGCATACCTATCCGCATCGACTTTGTCGGTAATGACGAGGAGATGATGCGTAGGGTAGGTGCGGGAATGAATGTCGAGTGTAAAGTTCTATATTAGCGATGCACGCACCAAATCAAAAATTTGAAATTCCGCAATTTCGCTCCTTTGTGCCGGAGTGGCTGCGCCCGTGGATAGTGATACTCTTTGTTATCATTGTCCAATTTTCGGGCGGAGTATATCTGGCAGCGGCGAGTGAGATGGTCGGCACAACACAACTGCTCAACGAGGATATTATGATGGCAGGCTATGCCTCGTTGGTCGGTATGGCGTTGTTCTTCGGAATGATGTTCAGGGTGAAGTTTGCCGTCAAACCTCGTACCACGCTACTTATGTGTGGTGGTGTTATTGCGGTGGCAAACCTTGTGGCGATGAATACCACGAATGTTCCGTTGCTTGTCGGAGTGTCGTTTGTGGCGGGATTTTTCCGTATGTGGGCAACCTTCGAGTGCAACTCCACAATTCAGCTGTGGCTCACCCCGAAGCGCGATTTGTCGGTCTTTTTCTGCTATGTCTATCTGATTGTAAATAGCGCAATTCAGTTGTCGGGCATCGCTGCGATTTTCTTCTCCGTGTGGGCTTCATGGCACTTTATGCACTACTTTATCGTGGCGGCACTGCTAGTTATGATGTTGCTCGTGATGCTCCTCTACAAGGATATTCGAGTTATGCCGCATTTGCCTTTGTATGGTATCGATTGGCTCGGAATGATAATGTGGGGTATTACGGCATTGTCGGTGCTGTTTGTCTGCCTCTATGGCGAACACTATGATTGGTGGTACGCATGGCAAATCCGCACCGCAACACTCTGCGGAGTGGTTACGCTTGCGCTGAATTTATGGCGAGCATCGTTTATTCGCCACCCGTATATTATGCTCGACACGCTCAAAAGCCCAATCGTGCCGATAACTATTGCCATTATGATTATCGCCGATGTGCTGCTTGCGCCATCGCATATCTTTGAACATGCCTTGATGGAGGGCGTTTTGGGCTACGATGCCGAGAATATGATTTCGCTCAATTGGGTGGCGTTTGTCGGTACTATTGTGGGAGTTTTATTCACTTGGCTGACCTTCGCACGAAGGAAGTGGTCGTATCAGCGAATGCTCGTTATCGCCTTCTCGGCTATTGCGCTCTATTTGGCATATTTCTACTTCGTGATTGATTACAACCTGCCGAAAGAGGCGTTGTATTTCCCGATTTTTGTGCGCACTTTTGGTTATATTATCGTTGCGGTGGCTGTGCTTACATCGCTTACTCGTTTGCCCTTCCCGTTCCACTTTATGCAGGGCGTGATGATGCAAAACCTGTTCAGCGCATCGTTGGCAGGTGTTATCGGCACAACCATCGTGGCACGAGCAATGAAGGTCGTAATGACTCGCAACGCTGCGTGGCTTTCGGAGGGTATGGATAGCATCAGCCTATCCACTCTGCGCACTCCGTTTATGGCTCTCTATGGCGAGGTGCAGATGCAGGCACTGCTCGAAACGATGAAGGAGATTTACGGCTGGCTGTTGTGGGTGGCGATTGCTGCAATTATCGCACTTGGTGTGCGCTATTCGGGCATACGACCTCGCCATGTCATTCATCCGACTTTCCGAGTTATTTCGAAGGCGGTGCGTGTCAGCATCAGCCCTATACAACGACTTATCAGACGCCGAGCATAGGGTTTGGCTCTATCTTTGCACAGTAGTCTGCTTCGTAAAAGTTTATATTTTATGGAGCAGACTTCTAAATATCAGCGTAGCATCGACCGACTGAACGATGCACTTGGCAAGGAGATTTCTTCAACCTTGCAGTATATCTATTTCCACACCATCTTCGAGGATGCGGGTTATGAACACCTCGCACGCCTAATGCGCCGTATCTCGATTGCCGAGATGGAGCATATCGAGCATATTGCCGAGCGAATTTTGTTCCTCAATGGAAAGGTCGATATGAATCCTTCCGAGCGCGCACGACAGATTGACGAGCCGGTCGAGGCGTTATATTTTGCTGTTAAGTTGGAGCAGAGCACTATCGACCACTACAACGAGTATTCACGCCTTTGCGCAGCAGAAGATGACTCTGTTACTCACAAGATATTTCAGGAGATGGCGGCAGAAGAGGAGGAACACCTCGACATCTTCCGCACCGAGTGGCAAAACTTGCTTGACTACGGCTCACACTACCTCGCCCTGCAATCCATCGCCAATAGCAAACACAAATCGAAAGGGGAGAAGTAGAAATGCAAAATTCAAAATGCAAAATTCAGAATGCAGAATGCAAAATGCAGAGTTAAAAGTTAAATACTCCGTCATTGCGAGGCTTGGCACAAGCCGTGGCAATCTCCCTTATATCGGCTTTTAGCCATTGGCTTTTTCTAATTGATAATTGACGAATTGATAATTGACAATTAAAGGTATCGCCTCGCAGAACGATTTATTCTGCAAGGCGATAGTTGTTAATGATAAAGATTATCTCATCATCTCTTTGATTTGCTCTTTATTTTGCGATAAGAATTTATATAATTCAAGATTAGACATCTCTCTCAAACTCTCCACCTTATATTTCACAAACTCCAATATATCGTTTATGTCCAATGTAATAAAACCGACTCCATTAAATGGAAGTTCTTGGTTTAATGTTCTGTTTGCATCTATTCCGAAAATATCGCATAGTTGGTCTGTTGTTGTTTTTATCGAAGCTTCTTTAATACCAGGTATAGCAAGTCTTGATAGGTTACCCTCTAAATCATCTTTTGTTCTATTATTTGATAGTTTATCTAAATTTTGATTAACAATATTCTCCCAGCGGTTCCAAATATGCCCTGGGATTTGCTTTGGTTTAATAAGAGTTATAGATTGCGCTACACTTACATTATGAAGATTTATTAGCCCTTGCCACTGCTTTGGTGTCAATTTTTCTATATTCATAATTTTTTCTTTTTTGTGGTTGGTGGCGGTTAAACCACCAACCGATTAATTTTTTATTTTATTATTCAAAGTCATAACCTACAATGATACTAGCATAATCTCTCCACTTATTAGCTGTTTTATATGCATCTACTGAATCTGTCGGCACATAAATCGTTAGAGATACATTTGTTTTTGGGAATACCGACCAGCTGAGTGTCGAAGGCGTTGTAGCCTTACAATATACCTCTGTCAGCGAGGTGCAATTATAGAATGCAGACCATCCAATAAAAGTAACGCTATTGCCGATTGTAACACTTGTCAGCGAGGTGCAACCATAGAATGCCTCCTCTTCAATCGAAGTAACGCCATTGCCGATTGTAACACTTGTCAGCGAGGTGCAATTCTTGAATGCATATATGTAAATCAATGTAACGCTATCGGGAATTGTAACACTTGTCAGCGAGGTGCAACCATAGAATGCCTTATAATTAATCAAAGTAACGCTATTGCCAATTGTAACACTTGTCAGCGAGGTGCAATTATAGAATGCTTCACCTTCAATCCTAGTAACGCTATCGGGAATTGTAACACTTTTCAGCGAGGTACAAGCATAGAATGCTCCACCTCCAATCGAAGTGACGCTATCAGGAATGTTACACTTTTTCAGCCAGGTGCAATTATAGAATGCTCCATATCCAATCGAAACAACGCTATCGGGAATTGTAATATTTGTCAGGTCGCAATCAGAGAATGCACTACTTCCAATGAATCGAGTTCCATCTTTAATGTTATATGATGATTGCGTTTTATTGATTGCTTTGACCAAATATGTATCTGCATATCGAACACCATTTACAATGGGTAGCGATTCGCAATCATAGAATGCTCCTCTTTCAATCGAAACAACGCTATCGGGGATTGTCACACTTGTCAGCAATTTGCAACCATAGAATGCTCCATTTCCAATCGAAGTAACGCTATCAGGAATTGTAACACTTGTCAGCGAGGTACAATCTCGAAATGCACAATTCCCAATTTTTGTGATATTATCTCCAATAGTCAGTTTTTTAAAAGATGACCCATAAAGCCAACCGTTATACATTGGACAATTGTCGGAAGAATAATTTTTTTCAACAATTTTACTATTTATTATCAATTCGCCTGTGCAACCATAGAATGCTCTACCTCCAATCGAAGTAACGCTATTGCCGATTGTTACACTTGTCAGGCTGCAATTATAGAATGCCTCATATCCAATCGAAGTAACGCTATCGGGAATTGTAACACTTGTCAGCGAGGTGCAAGAACGGAATGCTTCATCTCCAATTGAAGTAACGCTATCAGAAATAACTAACTCTGTTATCTCTGTGCCATTAACTAATAGATGTTTTTTGCCTGGGAAACGATGTGTATTGTTGCTTATAGCGTATGCTGCTAAATCTGTTATATTTACATAAGTGTCTGTCAGCGAGGTGCACTCATCGAATGCCTTTTCTTCAATCGAAGTAACGCTACAATTACCACTAATTGTAATACTTGTCAGCGACTTGCATTGACAGAATGCCCACGTTTCAATCGAAGTAACGCTATCGGGAATTGTAACACTTTTCAGCGGGCATCTTGTGAATGTATGCGTTCTAATCTCTGTAACGCTATCGGGAATTGTGATATTTGTCAGCGAGCAATCAGTGAACGCGAATTCTCCAATCGAAGTAACACTATCAGGAATTGTAATGCTTGTTAGCGAGGAGCAACCACAGAATACACTATCTCCAATCGAAGTAACAGGTCCATCAAATGCAATAATACCTTGTCCGTCTTTATAAGTATTTGATACGATGTTTGCCCCGAAAGTTTCAAATACTGTTGCATTGTCATTAAAGGATCCACTATATGGCGTTACAATCTTGCCGTTAGATGATGTATAGTATATAAGGCATGATTCTGAAAGAAATTTCTGTGTAATCTTAACAGTTGCAGACTTGCCATAGGTATTGTTGTAAATCTTTACTTCTGCCGAACGCTCTTGTCCGGAAACATTGGCACCTGCTATAATTTTCACGCTACTATTTGTTATTTCGCCCGATAACCAAGATGCACTTTTAGTTATATCAAAACTAAAGTTTGCAGTTACATAAATAGTCCTTGAACCACCTTCTGCAGCAATGGTAATATTAGAGACACTCACCTCAAACTTTGGAACAAAAGCTTCTTGCTTAACCTTAATAGACTTGTAAGTTTGCTCCTTTCTATAATTATACACTATCCTAATTTCGGATTCTCGCTCAATAGTTTCTTTATTTGCAGAGGCAATTACTTTTATTCCCTCATTCGTTTCGCTGGTTGTAATCCAATCTGCTTTACAAAGAATCTCATAACTGCAATCCGCTGTAATTTCGACATCAACGCTGCCGCCTTTGGCTTCAAACTCCAATGTATTGCCAAAATTTGGCAACTCGTACTCCAATAAAGGCTCTTTCTCACAAGAGGTTGAGAATAATACCATTCCTAAAATAAATAATAATGTAAATAATTTTTTCATAGCTGTAAGTTTTATTTGTTTGCTAGAAATCTCGTTCTAATATTATTCTTTATCTCTTGCAAAGAGGGATAACTGCTTGCAATATCATTCATTGCTTTTGATGTTATTTGAGATATTTCCTCGATAATCCTCTTGTCTTCCTCGTTAGAAATGATACCCATATTTTTCCTTTCTGCACTTTCTAACTCTTCGTCATATAACTCGCTTGCGATTTGATATATCGAATCTTGGATTTGCTGAATATCCTTTAACTGATTTCCTACTCTTTCGTTCAATCGTTTCTCAATTTCAGCCATTTTATCTCTTGCAAAGTTGCCATTGAGAAATTCTTCATTTTGTTCTAATCTACACATAGTTACAAAGTTTATGATACCTCCTACTCATTTAACGGCATTTCGGGTTCTCCGTTAGTCCAAAGTTCACATATACGCACAAAAAAAGCGAGGACTAAACTCTTCTTATTTGTCCATGAGGTCTTCGACTACCTTTCCACCAAATAATGAGTAAAGCCCACGCTGTGTTAGCGTGAGCGCAATCGCTTTACTCTTGGTGGAACAGAAAGTGTCGAAGTTTCATGAACCAGAATAAAAGATAAACGCTTTTTCTAATATGTCTAAAATGTGCGTACCTTAATACGCTAATGCTTCATAGGCAAATCTTGTTTTATAGTTCCTATGCCACAAATATAACAACTTATCTCGAAAAGTGCAAAAAAAATAAATCGTCATCGCGAGAGCCGTTAGGCTCGTGGCGATCTCCCGCTTTTAATTTTAATAACAATAATGGAGATTGCCGCAGTCGCTTTGCTCCTTCGCAATGACAATTTTATACCTCCTAAATCGCTTTTTTTATAATAATTCTCCACTCTCCACTCTCCACTCTCCACTTTTTTTTCTATCTTTGTAACAGATACAAAACAGAGATTGGTATGAAGATTGTTATTCTTGGTCCTGCGCACCCATATCGTGGCGGTTTGGCATCGATTATGGAGACTATGACACGCGAATATCAGAGTCGCGGAGATGAGGTTAAGGTTTACACCTTCTCGCTGCAATACCCTTCGCTGTTGTTCCCTGGCAAGAGTCAATTAGTCGATAGCCCCGCACCGCACGATTTGCATATCGAGCGCATCGTCAATACCTGCAACCCTCTGAATTGGGTGGCGGTGGGCGAGCGTCTGCGCAAGGAGGCTCCCGATATGATTTTGATGAAGTATTGGACTCCCTTTATGGCGCCCTGCTTCGGCACTATCGCCCGTATTGCCCGCCGAAACGGCAAGACGAAGGTCATCTGCCAAATCGACAATGTCGAGCCACACGAACACCATCTGATTGATAAGCCACTCAACCGCTACTATCTCGGTGCGGTAGATGGCTTTGTCTATATGTCGGAGCAGGTGGGTGGCGAACTGCGAGCCTACACCTCCGCACCTGCGATATTCTCGCCTCACCCGATGTTCGAGAACTTTGGAGAGAGGGTTGAGCGCACCGAGGCGTGCGAGCGACTTGGGCTCGATGCCGAAAAGAGATATTTGCTATTCTTCGGTCTTATTCGCGACTACAAGGGTTTGGATTTGCTTTTGGAGGCATTTGAGGGCGTTGATAATAGCGATTTGCGACTGCTTGTTGCAGGCGAGTTCTACAACGATAAAGAACAATATCGCCCTCTGCTCGACCGCCTTGGCGATAGGGTAGTGCTGCACGAGGGATTTGTAAAAGATGATGATGTGCGCTACTACTTTTCGGCGGCTGATGCGCTCATTTTGCCATATCGCACCGCTACGCAGAGTGGCGTGACGCAGATAGCATACAACTTCTCCGTTCCGATGGTTGTAACGCGTGTGGGTGGTCTGCCTGAGATTGTACCCGATGGTAAGGTCGGCTTTGTCTGCGAGCCAACGGCAGAGAGTATTCGTGAGACGATAGAACGGCTCTATTCGGGCGATGCACTTGCTCGCTTTGCCGAGAACTTCCCTACCGAGCGCAAACGATTTTCGTGGGCAACGATGTGCGATAGGTTGGTGGAGGTATGGAAAAATAGTTGGGAGTAGCCCAACGCCAGATATTCGTATACTCAATAAAAAACCTCCGCAGATTTTGTTCCTGCGGAGGGTTTTATCAAATAAATAGCCAACTAAAAAGCGAAGACAGCACGCACATATTCACTATAGGAGGTTTTACTTTGATAATCAAAACGAATTCCTGGGGAAGACGAAGAAGAGGAGGATGGTATGTAATAGAAAACATAGTAAGCGCTACTAGAAGAATAGGTTCTGGAAGACCAATAACTATCACTAGAACTACCAACACCAATCGTGGTGCAGCCTTGTGCTGATAATGTTGTATTGATAGTGCTATATTTAGCAAGTAAAGTCTCTAACTCTGTTTGTGTAGGCAAATGCCATCCTGTGCCATAATTTGCGCACCAAGTAACTGCATCATTCCAATTTGATCTTGTTTCTTGTGCCGAAACAACCATTCCGTGAATGCCACCATCTGACACTTCGTACACAACTCCTCCATCTTGACCAAATGCCAATGTGTATTGTCCGACAAAGTAGTAGATATTGCCTGCACTATCGAATAGCGAGAGTTTACCACTATTAGTACCGCTTGTCAGTACAGAACATACATCAACCGAGAAACCTTCGCACACCTGAATGGTAGTTAGTTGTGGTAAATTCTGAATATACAGTTTATGCAATTCTTTATTCTGACTTATGTTGAGCAGTGTAATGTTAGAGTTAGATGATATTGACAAATTAATTAACTTTGTATTATTACGCACATTAATAGCTGATAAGTTATTGTACCTAAGTTCCAAGGTTGTTAAACTGATATTTTTAGAAACATCAATTTTAGTTAGACTATTATACCTTAAATCTAGATTAGTAAGTTCTGTATTTTGCGACACATCTATGGCAGTTAAGTTGCAATATGCTGCATATAAATACTTCAAATGAGAGAGTTCTGTAACATCAAGTTGAAGAGAACGGCAGTAATTGACATCAAGATACTGTACATGACATGGGTACTCAATAGTTGTAAGATTTGCACAATTTGCTGTTATCAACTTTATGCAATACTGATTATTAAAGTTAGTGATATCTAATGATGTTATAGGGCTCTTTTGTATGCTCAAATGAGGGCGAACTATACCGTTTGCGCATATAGTTAGTGATGAAGAGAGGTTGTAACCATCTAGTATTATGTATGTAGATGTCACAAGCGCATTAGTTGATGCGTCCATAACATAGAAATACTCCAATGCTGTGCAATTGCTAATATCAATATAATTTACGGGGTTGTCGTAGATGCGCAGTGTTTGCAACTTTGCCAAAGATGGCAACGATACTCTCGAAATGGAGTTACCCGAACAATCGAGAGTTTGCAAATTAGGACAAGACTCCAAGCCGGTAAGATTACTGATACCCTTGTTGGCGCAGTTTACAAGCGTGATATTCTCTGCCTCAATGGTACTAATTACACCGTCGCCATCATCGTCATAATTGGTGAGTAGATAGTTTCGTAGATTTACATCAGGAATATACAAGCCACCATTATGGAAACAAATGGTAGCGCCGCTATCCTTGGTAATACTCATTGCTGCTTGCTGAACCTCATCTTTGAGCCACAACTCTGTCAAATCTGGGTTGTTCGAGCAGTCGAGAGTTTGCAACTTGGAGTTATTGCTTACATTCAAAGTTTTCAGATTATTATACGAGCAATTTAGCGATGTAAGCCTGCTCCTATTGCTAACATCTAATTGCGAGATTGTATTGTGTGAGCAGTCAAGCACCGACAGCAACGAGAGGTTTGACAGTGACAATACATTAAGCGAATTATTACTGCAATTGAGAGTAGTCAATTTTGAACTTTTAACAGTTAAAGATGTTATAGAGTTTTTGCTACAATCAACGCTGATAAGATAAGTATTGTTCGACAAACTCAACTTTGTAAGTTGGTTGGAATGGCAATCTAAAATCGTAAGAGCCTTGTTGTCGGATAGCGTCAAAGAGGTTATTCTATTACTATGGCAATATAACTGTTTTAGATTTAATAGAGATGAAATGGAAGATAAAGAAGATATTCTGTTATTTGAACAATCCAAGTACTCCAAATTCACATTCTTGGATAATGACAAGTATGATAATTTATTGTTGCTAACATCCAAATAGGTCAATTTTGTTAATTTTGTCAGGCTGACACTTGTTATAGAGTTGTTCGCGCACTCCAATCTTTCAAGATTAGCGAAATACTCTATTCCTGAAAGTGAAGATATCTTTGGAGATGAAGAGGAAACATTTATAGCCGTTACAGCAGCAGCCTCGTCCATAGATATATGTCCATCAGAGTCTGTATCAAAGTTAGTTACAAGATAATTCTTGAAATTCTCATCAGGAATAAATAATTTATCTGTTGACCAAGGCACCATATTAACATATTCTGATGTTAGGCAGTTGTTACCATCAGATATTTCAAGGCGAACATTAGCTGATACTTCGCTACGGAAGTATGCTGTTTTTAACGCAGAGCCCGAAACTACGATTGTCAAGATACCATCTGCGGCAGATACTTCGTTTATTGCCAGCGAAACAAACTCGGCAGCACGAGTTTGTGTATATACGGCCTTCACGCTTAACGCATCCTGCCAAACAGCAGCAAGTTCTGTTGCAACAGATGCCGGGCGTATCTCGTAATCAAGAGTTGCAATACCTGCCTTAATTACGCCGGACTCGCAATTGTACAGCATTGTCGCATTTCCATCTGCATATTGTGGAACATACGATACTGATTGTATGCGCGACATTATTTTTGCGATTTGCTCCTGTATCTCAGCAATATCGCTTTGTAGTGCATAGATTGCAGCCTTGATATTCTTTACCTCATTTTCAAGAGCTATAATACGATTAGCGAGAGTTGTAATAGTGGCATTTATCGTGCTTATATCATTGTTGATACGGGTGTTTATATTGCTTACCTCTGTTGCTATGGTGTTGGCAATTTTACCATCAAGGCTGCTAATTGCGTCTGCAATAGCCTTTTTATATGCCGCAGTAATATCCGATGCCGTCTTATTAAGGTCGCTTCTCAATTGTGCAATAGAGGCAGCGTTCTCGGAAATTGCCTGCGCGTTGTTGCCAATGGCGGTGGCATTAGCCGAGATAAGAGCAGCATTTTTGGCAATGTCTTCCGCATTTTTAGCGATTGCCTTTGTTGCAGTGTCAATATTTGATTGCAAAGAGGTGATCGCACTCTTATTCTTGTTAATAAGTGTTTCGTTAGCCTTGATAAGTGATTTATTTTCATCTATCTTTTGGCTATTACCCTCTATATCGGCACTATTTTCAGCAATAGCCTGTGCATTTACTGTTATCTTCGCAGCATTTTTTGAAATCTGCTCCGAGTTATTGGCTATTGCAAGTTTATTGGTTGCTATCTCGTCTTGCGCTGATGACAAATCCTCACGCAACGCATCTATCAGATCTTTGTTGTCTGCAATATTTTTGGTGAGCTGTTCCGATAGTTCACTGATAATACCCTCTAAATAAACCTTCTGTGCTTTGAGTTTATTGTCAAACTCCAATTCCAACGCTTCAAGCAGGGCATTAGTTTGTACGATTGTATAATATCCGGAGAGTTGCTCATTTACCCATTTTTGCATCTGTTTCTCCGAAGTAGCAATCGCAGTTTTAATAGCATCTGTGTATGCAGCGGTAATTTCCTCCTTGGCACTTTTAATAGCAACGGTGTAGTTCTCTGTGATATTTTGAATTTGTTGCTGTAAATCTGCGCTCAAAGTCTGTATTGCAGCCGAAACTTCCTCGTTGATAGTGGTAGCCAAACGAAGTTCTATATCTGCAATACTCTTATTTATAGTCTCAATTTGTATTTTTATACTTGCAACTTCAGAAGCAAGAGTGTGGTATTGATTTAAGGTCGCAAAGGTCTGCGATGCCCAATCTTTGGAGTCCTGAATCTGCTCATCAACAAAAGACTTCAACTCGTCTATTTCATCTTCCAAAATCTCGTCTTTCTTTTGCAGATTAGTAATGGCTGCGTTAATCTCAGCCAATTCGCCCTCCAACTCTGCTTTAACAGATGCAAGCTGTGCTAACACATCTGATTTGGCTGTCGATATGCTGTTTTTCAACTCCTTTTCTATGCCCTCAATCTCTTTATTGGTTTGTTCAATAGATTTTTGGAGATTGCTTGCCGTTGTTTGCAAACTTTCAATGTAGTCTTTTAATTCCTTATCCGTCTTTTCTAATTCAGGAATAGTAGCGGTGATTGCAACAACCTGCTCTTGAAGGGTTGCAATTTGAGTGCTTTCAATCTCGTTAAGACGATTGTTTAGGTCTTCAATAGAGTCCTCAATCTTTCCACAACCCGACAATAGCATTGCCGTTGTTGTTAACACAAGTAAAATTTTTTTCATAATTTTTGTATTTAGTTATTTGTTAATATGCATACAATAAAGAAAGCGTGGGGTTGAAAACTTATCTTTGTAAGTGAGGTTGTAGGATACCTTCGAGAAAAAATAAGTTACAACTCCACGCCATACCTGATGGTATGACGAAAGAGAATGTTCGCTTACTCCCTCTCTGGAAACTTCCTACATTTCACTTACGAGAATATGCTTACACTTTCCGTGTTATATGTAGCGCAAATTTAATAACTATTTGCTAAAATGCAAAATAAAAGAGCGTTACAACGCAAAGGTCGTAACGCTCCAAAATAGTTATATTTCTCTCTATTTACGGATATTCGGCAACTCCAAGCCGTAGCCGTTGCGCTTGTCCATAGCCTTTAACCAAAGACTGAACAAGAGTGCTAAGCCTCCCAACGATGCAAAAATCAACATCGGCAGTGTGTAGTTGTAGGCAACACCCTCTACGCCTGCTGCAATCTGCTCGGCAACGCCCGGGTTGCTCTTCTCCAACGCCCAGCCGATAAGTATTGGAGTGCCACTCAAACCAAAGTTCTGCACCCAGAAAATCAATGAATAGGCACTACCCAAGAAGCGTTTGTCCATAATCTTCGGAATTGATGGCCAGAGCGAAGCCGGTACCAACGAAAACGAGATACCCAAGAGAATAATCGCTGCAAATGCTACCGCCTCACTCGGATATACCGGCAATACGAGAGCAAATGTGAGGTGGCAAATAATCATCAGCAACGAGCCAAGAATAAGCATCGTTGCGCCCTTACCCTTCTTGTCGAGGAACCAACCGAGGAGTGGGGTGATGCAGGCTGCACCGATAGGGAACCAACGGAAGATATCTGCCGCAGTAGTTGCCGACACTCCGAGGTTGCTCTGCAACATATTCGCCGCAAACTTCTGGAATGGGAAGATTGCCGAGTAGTACAACACGCACAACATCGCAACAATCCAGAACAGCTTACTTTTGAAGATATTTACCACATCAGCCAACTTGAACTCCTCCTCGCTCTCACCTTGTACGGCATCTGCACCGAGTTGCTTGTCAAACTTCTTGTCCATAACGCAGAAGATGGTGAAGCAGAGCAGACCAATCAGCAGAAGTGCCGTACAGAATGCCACAGGCTTAATTACAGAGGCATCTGCCCCCTCACCAGCCAAGCGTGGCGAAATTGTAAAGATAAAGAATACGCCCACACGCGCGAGTGCCATCTCCAAGCCCATAGCCAGAGCCATCTCCTTACCCTCGAACCACTTTGCCAACGCCTTCGATGCGGTGATACCTGCCATTTCACAGCCACAGCCGAAAATCATAAAGCCGAGCGATGCAAGTTTTGCGCTACCCGGCATAGCCACCCACCAAGAGTTTAGCCACGCCTCGAATGCCGAGCCTGCGAACAGGTCGCTGACGGCGTAGAACTTGATGCAAGCACCTAGGAACATCATCGTTGCCGACAACTCGCCCGTAAAGCGGATACCCATCTTGTCGAGGATAATACCTGCAACAATCAGGAAACCAACTACATTTAGCAGGTACTCCGAGCCCATAAACGAGCCGAATACATCGGGAGTCCAGCCGTGTGTCTTCTGAATAATTTCCTGCAATGGGGAGATAACATCAACGAACATGTGCGCAAAGAGCATCATCAGCGCAATCAATACCATTGCCCCCCAACGCGCCCACGCATAGTCGTTCAATTTCTTTTGAATTGTTTGAGTCATAATACTTTAATTATTTAAGTTTAATGTGTTTTTTACTGTTTTGTATAGGTTTTTAACACCTCATACGCCTCCTCGATGCCGAGTTCTCCCGCTTTCGAGATATCAAGACACCCCTTGCGGGTATCTTTCATATATATCTGTATCAGACCGCGATTGTAGTACGCCTCGGCGAAGTGAGGGTTTAACTCGATAGCCTTCGTATAATCCTCGAATGCCTCCGGCAACTTGCCCGATAGAGCATAGAGATTTGCACGATTGTAGTAGGCGTAGGCAAATCCCGAATGGAGTTTTATAGCCTTTGTCAAGTCGGCAATCGCCTCGTCGTAGCTGTATGTTCGCGTAGGGCGATTGTGCAACTGACGAGCAGGGTCCGACTCAATCGAAATTCGCTGGTAGGCGTTGTCAATCGAGGAGATAAAGTCTATCATCTCCGCCTGTGTGGCTGCACGATTGAGGTAAACAAACGGATTAGTTGGCGAAGCCTGAATAGCTGCTGTATAAGTATTTACAGCATTTGTATATTGCTTAACCAACGCCTCCGAAATGGCGAGTTGGAATAACTGCCCGAATGTTGTGGCATCGGCTGTTACACTATGTTTCAATCGGCGATTTATAGCCACAAGCGAGTCGGGCGCAATATTGCTCTCTCGGCACGAAATAGCAAGCAGAGGGTTGTCGAGTTGCTTGATAAAGTCTTCGGCTCGTTGCGAGTGGAACTTGCTTGCAGTGGCGGTCTGCTCGGTCGAATCCTGCGTAAATGTAAACTTGAAGAGTGGCAGCAGTGCCATCTTCTCATCATTTGTACGGCGCGAAGTGATGCGCTCGAACGATGAGCCGGCTAACTTACTCTCGAATGACAACAACTTATCGAAACGGCGAGTAGTATCGGCATAAATCGAATATGTCGTGTCGTTCAGACGCGATTTATACTCTGCAATCTTGCGCTCGGCAATCTGTTTGTCGCTACGAGAGCCTTTGTAGTCACGCAGTAGGTGGCGCAGATAACTACGACCAAGATAGGCATTTGCAAAGTCGGGATAGAGCTCTATTGCCTTGGTGTAATCGCTCTTTGCTCGCTCAATCTCGCCAAGTTGCTGATAGAGCAGTGCGCGATTGTAATAGACCAAAACATTGTCGGGCGAATATTGCGCTACCTTGTTGTAATCTTCGAGCGCGCGGTTGTAATCGCCTATACGACTGCGAATTATAGCACGATTGAAGTAGGTTATCGAACTTGTCGAGTCGAGCTGAATAACTCGGTCAAGGTCCGCAAGCGACTGCATCGGGCGATTGGTTTCGTTATAGACCAAAGCACGATTAAAGAACGACATCGCCAACATCGAATCACACTTTACCGCCATATCGAAATCTTTTTCCGCTTCGGCAAAGCGATTTTGTTGCATTAACAGCACGCCTCGTCGATTGTAGCCCAACGGACTCTCTCGGTTGGTGCGAATACCGAGGTCAAAATCGGCGTATGCTCGCACGGTATCTTTGAGGTAAAGGTGGCAAACGCCACGATTTATGTAGGCATCGGCGACCTTCTTTTCGTAGCGGATAAAGTTGTCGAAATCCTCGATAGCCTCTTTGAACTGCTGATTTAGCAGACGGGTAACACCTCTCGAATAGTAGGGATTTGGCAGGTCGGGGCGCAACTCTATCGCCTCGCGGAAATCCGAAAGTGCATCGTCATAATTTCCTAAACGAGAGCGAGTTATGGCGCGGTATGTAAAGGCGGTTGTAAATACGGGATTTTTCTCTATTGCCTCCGTAAAATCCGCCTCGGCACCGAGCAAATCGTCAAGGTTGTACTTGGCAATTCCTCGCAGGAAATAACCCTCGTAGGCATCTTCGTCAAAGCGCAAAAGCACATTCAGCGTGCGTATCGCCTCCTTGAAGTCGTTATCCATCATCTGACGGCGACCGATATAGAAGAAGTAGTCACGATTGTACTGCGCCACAACCGAGGTCGTGGCGAGCAACACAAACAATATCGCAATTACTACCTTACGCATTTTAACTCTGCTGTTAGCCATTAGCCATTGGCTTTTTAATAAAAATCAAAAATACCTTTAATTGTCCATTGTCAATTCGTCAATTGTCAATTTGAAAACGCTCTGCGTTTAGTTATCGTTGTATCCGAAGCGTGTGAGTTGGCGATCGTTATTGCGCCAATCGTCATTCACCTTGACAAAGAGCTGCAAAAAGACCTTTTTGCCGAGGAACGCCTCGATGTCGGCACGAGCCTGCTGACCAACTTTTTTGAGTCGCTCGCCCTTATGACCGATTACAATGCCCTTCTGCGAGTTGCGTGCCACATATATCGTTGCCGAGATGCGGTCGATGGTCGGTTCCTCCTTGTAGGAATCAATCTCGATTTCGCAGCAGTAGGGTATCTCCTTGTCGTAGTTTGTTAAAATCTTCTCACGGATAATCTCCGAAGCGAAGAAACGCAGAGTCTTGTCGGTCAGCGTATCCTTCGGATAGTAGGGCTCGCCCTCGGGCAGTCGCTCCAAAATTGCGCCGAAAATAGCCTCGATATTAAACTGCTCCTTTGCCGATGCAGGAATAATCATCGCCTCGGGCAGACGCTCGTGCCACTCGGCAACGATTTTTTCGAGCTTCTCCTGTGTTGTGAGGTCTATCTTGTTGATAACCACGATTGTCGGTATTGCGCTTACGGCAATCTTCTCGATAATATCGGCATTGCGCTCGCTCTGCTCCTCGACCGTATCGGTAACATAGAGAATCACATCGGCATCGCTCACTGCGCCACGCACGAAGTTCATCATCGACTCCTGCAACTTGTATGCAGGCTTCAAAATTCCGGGCGTATCGGAGTAGACGATTTGGAAATCATCGCCATTTACGATACCCATAATGCGATGGCGTGTGGTCTGCGCCTTCGATGTAATGATAGACAACTTTTCGCCCACAAGGGCATTCATCAGTGTCGATTTGCCGACATTCGGATTACCGATAATATTTACAAAACCGCTTTTATGCATCTTCGTTCATATTTTTGCGTGCAAAAATACGAATTATAATTGAGAATTGAGAATTGAGGATTGAGAATTGGTGGTATTTTTTTGTATTTCTTGAAAAATTACCTAATTTTGTGGTGCAGTCCTCGGATTGCAGACATAATTGATGAAAGTGTATTAGCTTTTATCCTTGCGTAGAAATCTGGAAAATTTCATCGTGACCAAGGAGAGCAACACACTCGTCACCGTGTATTGGTGTATTGGCACTTTCGTTGCCCTATACCTGCCAATACGGGTGTGGGGTATTGTTTATTTGGTCATAGGTATTCCAGAACCTCTACGCAGATAAACGAAATTCAACCTCACACTTTCTTTTTTGTAATAACCGCACATTCGGGGTTGGTGGGCAACAAAAGTAGTATATGAAGTTCAATAATTCATCAAGTTATCTTGCACCTGATGTCGAGGTGTATTGCGTTGTTGTTGAATATGGCTTCGGCGGAAGCACTACCCAACTTCCCGAATATAAGGAAGATGGCGATATTATCATACTTGGCTAAAATCCTAAATTATATAATATTATGAAAAGAATTTCACTCTTAATGGTTGCTACTATCGTAGCGTTTCTTACATCGTGCGTAACGGCTGATGTCAATGAACAATCACACATGGTCGGCTCCGAAAATTTCAGGGCTACTATCAACGACTCTCGTACCCATCTTGATGGAACTGCCGTGGTTTGGGATGAAGACGACCTGCTTACAATCTTCACCAAGACTTCTCACAATCGTCAGTACAAGATTAAGAGCCTTGCCGATAATGGTCGCACGGCAACTTTTGGTTATGTAAGTTTTACAGGCTCAGACAATACTGCTATCTCAGAAAATTATGCAGTATATCCTTACAATGGCGATGCAACACTCTCGAATGGTGTTATCACAACATCGTTAAGCGCAACACAGGATTACAACAGTAGTAATAGCAGCCTCAAATATGCTTTGATGGTAGCAAAGTCGAGCGATAATAATCTTTCGTTTGATAATGCAGGTGCACTTATTCGTTTTAATATATCGAAGATTGTTCCCGACCTATATATTCTCAACTCTATAAAATTAACTTCCGCCTCAAATAAGATTGCAGGTGAGGTCGCAATCGACCTCTTGGCAAACGACACTAAGGCTGTCGTTACGGAGAATGGAGTAAATACAATCACTTTATCAAATATCAACACCGAGATTACTACCGATGTGCAATCTTTTTATGTGGCAATGCCGGCAATGGAGTTTGCGGATAAAGATTTGACCGTTACATTTGTCTGTGCAGAGGGCACCAAAGAGTTCCAATTGCCAGCCTTTACTCTTGCACAAAACCAAATAAAGACCATTGCTTACTCAATTTCGGAAACCGAAGATTTTACAGGTACAACCCCATCATCTGCCCCCGCAAATAATGAGATTTGGTACACCAACGGTAGTACAACCGAGCCGACAACGCCCAATGCAGCAAGTGCTTTTGATGCAAAAATCGTATCGAATACCTACGATACCGACAAAGCGTGTTGGGTAATTAAATTTGATAATACGATTACTTCGATTGGAGAGGAGGCATTCTATGCTTGCAGCTCGCTGACAAGTGTGACAATTCCAGATAGCGTTACTGAGATTGGGGAGTCTGCATTCTCTTGTTGTACCTCGCTGACAAGTGTGACAATTCCTGATAGCGTTACTGAGATTGGAGAGTGGGTTTTCGCCTATACCTCGCTGACAAGTGTTACAATCGGCAACGGCGTTACATCAATTGACGGAAATCCATTTTTTTGTTGTCCTTTATTAACAGCGTTTTATGGCAAATATGCATCGGAAGACAATCGTTGTCTAATTGTCGATGGAGTGCTATATTCATTTGCGATGGCAGAATTAACGGAATACACAATCCCTGATGGCGTTACAAAAATTGGAGACAAAGCATTTGCCTATACATCTTTGGAATATGTGACGATTCCTAGTAGTGTTACTGAAATTGGAAGAGACGCATTTTATGTAAGTAGCATAACCAATATAATCATTCCAAATAGTGTTACTCAGATTGGAGATGGTGCATTCGGTAGTTGTCTTTCACTAGAACATGTAACACTTCCTAATAGCCTTATTTCAATAGGAGATAGAGCCTTTTATTATTGCTCTCTTACCAGCATAACAATTCCTGATAGCGTTACTGAGATTGGAGAGGCGGCATTTTACTTCTGTTTATCACTGACAGCATTCTATGGTAAATACGCATCGGAAGATAATCGTTGTCTTATTATCGATAATGTATTAAACTCATTTGCGATAGGTTGTGGCGCAAAAGAATATACTATTCCTGATGGTATAATTTCGATTGGGATTCAAGCGTTTTACGATTGTGCTTCGCTAACCAGAGTAACAATTCCAGATAGCGTTACTTCGATTGGAGGTTATGCATTCGAAAATTGCACCTCGCTGACAAGTATTACCATTCCAGATAGCGTTACTTCGATTGGAGATTGGGCATTCGAAGGTTGCACTTCGCTGACGGAGGTGTATTGCAAGCCTACAACTCCGCCGACAGCAGCAGGTTATTATTCTCGTTGGAATGCATTCGATAACAACGCTTCGGAGCGTAAAATTTATGTACCGACCGCATCCGTAGAGGCGTATAAGTCTGCCGATGGTTGGAAAGATTACGCTGATTATATTGAGGGCTACGACTTCTAACAAACGGAACCGACGCTGCGGAGCGAGAGCAGAGGGCAAACTCGTTTGCCCCCTGCCGAGCCGCGAGGAGGAAAAGCCCTCGTAGAGGGATTAAAACGGAAAATGGAAAACTTTTAACAGCACCCTCCGCAGAAAAAAACTCTGCGGAGGGTTTGTTATTGTAGGAGGCGCCCCTGCGGTGCTTGATGGGAGGCGGAGCGAGGCTCCTTTATGGGAGATAGGCGTTGTCTATGATAGGACAAGCCAACAGGTTGGCTTAATAGGAACTGCGCCTGAAAAACTATCCTATCAAGTAGTCGCAGACTACGACTCCTATCAAGCAATTCCTCGAATTGCGCCTCCTATCGAGGGCGCAGCCCGACTCCTACAAACTCCTAAAACAGCCGATAGTAATCAAAACTACTCACTACTCACTAAGAAAAAAGCACCCTTCGAGGTGCTTTTTCTTATCTTCTCATTCCGAAGTTGCGAGGCATCTTCATCTTGCCACTCGTTACCATCTTCATCATCTTGCGCATATCCTCGAACTGCTTAATCAAGCGATTGACCTCCGCCATCGAAGTTCCCGAGCCCTTCGCAATGCGCTCACGGCGGCGAGCATTCAGAATTTCGGGTTTCTCGCGCTCCAACGGTGTCATCGAGCCGATAATCGCCTCGGTATGCTTGAATACATCATCGCCAATCTCCACATCACGCAACATCTTACCCATACCCGGAATCATCGAGGCAACATCTTTGAGGTTGCCCATCTTCTTCACCTGGTCAATCTGCGAGAGGAAGTCGTTGAAGTCGAACTTGTTGGTCATCACCTTCTTGGTCAGACGGCGAGCAGCCTCCTCATCGTACTGCTGCTGCGCACGCTCCACGAGCGAAACAACATCGCCCATACCCAAGATACGGTCCGCCATACGCTCGGGGTGGAAGACCTGCAAAGCGTCCATCTTCTCGCCACTCGAAATAAACTTCAACGGCTTATTTACCACCGAACGAATCGAAATTGCAGCACCACCACGGGTATCACCATCGAGCTTTGTCAAAACTACGCCATCGAAATCGAGGCGGTCGTTGAACTCACGAGCCGTATTTACTGCGTCTTGACCTGTCATCGAATCGACTACAAAGAGTGTTTCACAAGGATTGATAGTCGCCTTGATTTGAGAAATCTCCTGCATCATCGCCTCATCGACCGCCAAACGACCTGCGGTATCGACAATAACTACATTGTAGCTGTTCTGACGAGCATATTTAATGGCATTCTCGGCAATCTCGACAGGGTTTTGGTTGCCATCCTCGGTATATACCGGCACGCCAATCTGCTCACCCAAAATTTTCAGCTGGTCAATAGCGGCAGGACGATATACATCGCCCGCAACGAGCAACACCTGACGACCTTTTTTGCTCTTTATAAACGATGCGAGTTTTCCCGAAAAGGTTGTCTTACCCGAGCCCTGCAAACCTGCAATAAGGATAACGGCAGGCGTGCCTTCGAGTTTGATATCGGTAGCCTCGCCACCCATCAGCGCAGCCAACTCGTCACGCACAATCTTGGTCATCATCTGTCCCGGCGATACCGCTGTGAGGACATTCTGACCGAGAGCCTTCTGCTTAACCTCATCAGTAAACTGCTTTGCAACTTTGTAGTTTACATCGGCGTCAATCAGCGCACGGCGAATCTCTTTGAGCGACTCGGCAACATTTATCTCGGTGATGCGACCTTGACCTTTCAGGATTTTGAACGACCGTTCGAGGCGGTCTGTAAGTTTTTCAAACATATATATTTTGTTTATTCTTTATAATTGCTATAATTGCGTTGCGAAGGTACGAAAAATATCTATTTTACGCAAACCTCGCTCCGTTATCCCAATTTTGCCATAAATTTTTCGCGATTTACAATAAAGCGGGTGTGCGTTCCTTCGCCGATGATGCTAACCTCGTCACGGGCTGCAATATTAAACTTTAATTCACGCCCGTTAATCTCTGTAAGAACGGCAGTTGCGGTGATTATCTCACCTACTTTTGTAGCTTTGGAATGTTCGATATTCAGAGCCGTTCCGACAGTTGTATTTCCCTCCTCCAAGTGGGGTGCTACTGCCATCATTGCGGCATTCTCCATCAAGGCACACATTGCAGGCGTAGCCAGAACTGCCAAGTCGCCCGAACCGATATATTCTGCCGTAACCTCCGGCGTTACACGCATTGTTGCGGTAAATGATAATCCCTCTTTCATACTTCTTCGATTTTTTGTGCCACAAAAGTAATGAAATTTTCCGCCAAATCGTTATATTTGCGGAAAGAATTATGAAAAACAGAGTGGTCATATTGCTATTGTTGCTGTTGCTTGTTGTGCCAAATGTCTTGGCGCAAAGGCGTAGTCGTGGCTTTTGGCATCAGGAGTGGACGGTTGATAAGGGTGATACCATTCCGTTGGTGCATATCCTGCCAATTCGCAAATATGCTCGCAAACCCGATATGCGCCGTTATCAGCGACTTATACGCCAAGTGAAGAAGTGCTATCCGTTGGCAAAGCAGGCTCGTTTGGAGATGGAGCGTATGGAGCGACAACTGCTTGCTGTTAAAGACAAAAAGGAGCAGGAGAAGTTGGCAAAGGAGTTACAAAAACAACTTATCAAGCAATATACGCCCGTGATTTTGAAGATGACAATTTCGGAGGGCAAGGTATTGCTGAAACTTATTGATCGCGAAACAGAACAAACGGCATATCAGATAATTAAGGATTTTCGAGGTGGTTTTGTAGCGGGCTTTTGGCAGATGTTTGCCAAGATGTTCGGCAACAATCTCAAACTCGACTACCAACCCGAAAAGCGAGATAAACTGCTCGAACAGATTGTGACCTACTACGAAATGGGGTGGCTGTAAAATCGTTCTGCTTGACTCTTTTTGCACGAGTCAGCGGATAGCAAAAATGCTCACATAGGCTTACTATGCTCCGCTTTTGCTCCCTCGTCTCGCACAAAAATAGTTCAAGCATATTCGATTTTGCTAATAGGAGACCCATTTATTCTGCTTTTTTACAAAATTTTTGCATTTTGAATTTTGCATTTTGAATTTTATTTGTACCTTTGCACCGCTTACGAGCAACGGATTGAGCTGTGGTGTAATGGTAACACAGCAGATTTTGGTTCTGTCGTTCTGGGTTCGAGTCCCGGCAGCTCAACACAACAAAAGGAAGTCGGATCGTAGCCATGTCGTTCTGTGTGCCAAGGAGT
>JAZQHQ010000025.1:0-21622 GCA_045540675.1 Alistipes sp.
GATTTCCTTGGTCCGGTGATGAAACTCTGCATCGACAAGCGAGGAGTGCTGAAAAATCAGACCTACATCACACAAGACCGTGTTGAGGTCAATTTTGAGATGCCGTTGTCGGAGATCGTCTTCGACTTCTACGATAAGTTGAAGAGTATTTCGAAGGGCTATGCCTCGTTCGACTACCACCGTACGGGCTACGAGGTCAGTAAGTTGGCAAAGTTGGATATTTTGCTAAATGGCGACCCTGTCGATGCGTTGTCATCGTTGATATATGCCGACCACGCCTACGACTTTGGTCGCAAGATGTGCGAGAAGTTGAAGGAGCTGATACCACGCCAGCAGTTCGATATTGCCATTCAGGCGGCTATCGGTGCGAAGATTATCGCTCGCGAAACCGTGAAGGCGGTGCGTAAAGATGTTACTGCAAAGTGCTATGGTGGCGATATTTCGCGTAAGCGTAAGTTGCTCGAAAAGCAGAAGGCGGGAAAGAAGCGTATGCGCCAGATTGGACAGGTGCAGGTGCCGCAGACTGCATTCCTTGCAGTACTCAAAATGGACTAAATTAGCCGTCTAACAAGGCTACTTTGTCGTTACGCTTGTGTCCAAACTCCTCACATACGCCAAGTATGCTGCGGATTTGTACACTGCGCAAGCCTAAAATTAGCACTTGTTATACGACTAATTGGCAATATAAATTGTTTGTAATAAAATGTGTACACAAATTAACTCGTAGATATGAAAAAAACAATTATAGACCTATTCGAGTCATCGGTTGAGAAATTTGGCAATAAGCCGTTTTTGCTCGAAAAGACGACAAACGAATTTGAGCCTACTACATACTCCGAGACTCGCGAGATAGCCTTGACAACGGGCGCGGGACTTGCTGCGCTCGGCATTAAGCCGAAGCAGGCAGTGTCGATTTTGGCAGAGGGTTGCAATGCGTGGATTACTTCGGAGTTGGGACTCTTGTATGCAGGTGCTGTCAGTGTGCCGTTGTCGATAAAGTTGGAGGAGGCAAACGACCTCTTGTTCCGTCTGCGCCACGCAGAGGTTTGTGCAATTTTCGTATCTCGCAATCAACTCCCGAAGATTCGTAATATCCGTGAGCAACTGCCACTTTTGAAGCATATCATCGTATGGGGTGATATCGAGTTGCAGGAGGGCGAGATGAGCCTTGCGGAGTTGAACGCAATGGGCGAAAAATACCTTGCAGAGCATCGTGAGGAGTTTTTGGCTATTGGTCGCGCAATTCAGAATGATGACTACGCCACAATCACCTACACTTCGGGTACTACGGCAGACCCTAAGGGTGTTATTTTGACACACCGCAACTACACCGCAAATGTCGAGCAGGCATTGACTCGTATCTCTATCCCTTCGGACTATACGATGTTTATCATTCTGCCACTCGACCACTGCTTTGCCCATGTTGCAGGCTTCTATATTATGGTGGCTTGTGGTGCTTCGGTGGCGACAACGCAGGTTGGTCGCACCCCACTCGAAACATTGAAGAATGTACCTGTAAATATCCGCGAGGTTAAGCCGCATGTATTGTTGTCCGTTCCTGCGTTGGCAAAGAACTTCCGCAAGAATATCGAGGCTTCGATTCACAAGCAGGGACCAAAGGTTGAAAAGCTCTTTAAGTTTGCTTTGAAGGTTGCCTACGAGTATAACCAAGATGGCTACACCAAGGGCAAGGGCTGGCGTTTTGTGCTGAAACCGCTTGTGGCGCTGTTCGATAAGATTCTCTTTGAGAAGGTGCGCCAAGGATTTGGGGGCAACATAAAATTCTTCGTAGGCGGTGGAGCGTTGCTCGACTCGGAGTTGCAGCGATTCTTCTACGCTGTGGGTATGCCGATGTTGCAGGGCTACGGCTTGTCGGAGGCTACACCTATTATCTCGGCAAACTCGCTCGGCAAGGGGCGTCATCGCTTCGGCTCTTCGGGCAAGGTTATTCAGCCACTCGAATTGCGTATTTTCGACAACGATGGCAATGAGATGCCATTGGGTGAGAAGGGCGAAATCGTTATCAAGGGCGAGAATGTTATGGCGGGATATTGGAAGAACCCTTCGGCAACGGCTGAAACGGTTGTTGATGGCTGGTTGCATACGGGCGATATGGGATATATGGGTAAAGATGGTTTCCTCTATGTTCTCGGTCGCTTCAAGAGCCTTTTGATTTCGAGCGATGGCGAGAAGTATAGCCCGGAGGGTATGGAGGAGGCTATGGTGGATAAGTCGCCATATATCGACCAGATTATCCTTCACAACAACCAAAACCCTTATACCATCGCTATCGTAGTGCCAAATAAAGAGGCATTGCGCAGAGAGGTTGGTAAAGATGCCGCAAAGGCTGCGGAGTTGATTGATGCCGAAATTCGCAAGTATCGCACAGGTGGCGAGTTTGGCGAAGAGTTCCCTGACCGTTGGTTGCCTGCATCATTGGCGATTGTCGATGAGGCGTTTACCGAGCAGAACGGATTGGTTAATAGTACGATGAAGGTTGTTCGCAACAAGGTTGAGAGCCATTTTGCCGACCGCATCGACTATGCCTACACTGCCGAGGGCAAGCAGTTGCTTAACGAGAAGAACTTGGAGTCACTCTCGAAGTTGCTGTAATAATACAATAGGTTGCGGTAGTAGCTCAGTTGGTAGAGCATTGGCTTCCCAAGCCAAGGGTCGCGGGTTCGAGTCCCGTCTACCGCTCACGAAAAAAGACCTCCGAGAAGAGATCTTTTTCGTATGAATAGCCAATGCTATATATATAACATAAGGTATAACCCTATCGGTACTGCAAGCCCTGAACCTCGGTCCAACGACCATCTGCGCCCACCTCGACAGGTGAGAACGATACATACCAGAATGGAGTCTTATAGTGCAATGGAGCCTCGATAAGGAGGGTGTTCCAGCCCTTCTTCAACTTAATCTTTGCAGGCTCACGCATCCAGAACAACTGCTCGTTTGTCCAAGCCAAATTCTGGATATCAGGATATTTGTAGGTGCTGAAATGGTACGAGTACATACCCGGCTCCTTCCAAGGTGTTGGAGGTACAACAGGCTTGCCATTGATGGTTACTTTACCACCTGTTTCCCACTCACCCTGCTCGCCAATACCTGCCGAGCGGCGGGTTGAGCGCGATGGAGTTTCGAGCGAAACCCAAGCGCTGATCTCGCGATCCTCCTCCGAGTAGATTTCGGTTTTGAGCCAAGCTATACGCTTCTCACCGGTGTAGCCATCGTGGGCCCTTGCAAAGGCGTGGAGATTTACCGAGCCTCCGTAAGCCTTCTCCCACTTCATATCTTCCATCTTCGCACCCTGTGCCTGTGGAATAGTCACCTGCCAAGGAATATGTGCATTCGCAACCCAATGGCAATCTACATCCTTGAATTGGTGGTCGCGATGATATACCATCTTCTTCTCGAAGGCTACGAGGTCGTGGTATCCCTGATTTTCAGGACCGGGAACGAGCATGTCGTAGGTAAGTCCATATCCTGCTTTACCTACCCAAGCACGCTCTGCGAATGGGAGCATTACGAGTGGCATACCATTAATTGGGAACAACTGCTCCTCCGAAGCGAGTCGTACATCGTTCCATAAGCAGAGAATACCTCCCAAAGCACGCTCATTGCCCTTGTCGGCTGTACACATCTGGTGGAGGAAGTGGCGGTGCATATTGTTTACAGGGTTGCTGTGGTTGAGATAACCCATATATGAGTCGAGATAAGGGTTTTTGTAGCTCTTGTTCTCAGCAATGCTATTCTTGATAGCCTCGTTCCAAATTTGGCAAACGGTGGTCGATGATGGCTTGATTCCCGGATCCCAAACGATAGGAATGCGGTTGTGTTTAGCCAATATTTGCTCGTAGTGACGCACAAAACCTTCGGCATCCTTCATCTTGCGGCGTACCTCGTCAGAGCCGATATGAATATATGGGCAATCCTCGGCAGGAATCTCTGCGAAGAACTCGGCAAAGAGTTTATCCAAAATCTTCATACCCTTTTCGCTCTCCATTTGGCAACCGAAAATAGTCCAGAAGTATTGGCTGTGTCCCGGAATGTCAAGTTCGGGGATAATCATAACACCACGCTCCTTGGCATACTTGATAACCTCGCGAATGTCGTTGTAGGTGTAGAACTTACCGGGGTTGCGAGCCGCAGGGCAGTACTTAGGGTCATTGAGCTGTGGATAACAACGACTCTCAACACGCCAAGCAGGGGTGTCGGTAAGGTGCCAATGGAAAACATTGAGCTTGTATGCAGAGAAGAGGTCGATATCCTTTTTAAGATTCTCTACCGAACGGAAGTTACGACCGGTGTCGTGCATAAAGCCACGAATAGGGAATGCAGGATAGTCCTTAATCTTTGCGATGCGCACCAAACCCTCGCTGTCGTGGAGTTGTGCAAGAGTCGCCTTTGCCCATACCAAACCTTGTGCACTCTTGGCGCGGAGTACGGCGGTTGTACCCTTTATTTCGAGAGTGTAGCCCTCTTGTGGGAGGTTGAGCGATGCATCAACTTGCGCATCTATATTCTCAATCTTAACCTTTTTCTTGCCCTTGTACGAAACCTCTACCGGAGAGGGAATCAGCTCTTGTGCGGCAAGTACACCTGCGCTGCACACCATTACGAGGCAGCACAATGCAAACTTAATACTCTTCATATCTCTAAATTGTTATTTGGTTGTAGTTTTACTATTGGTGTTGTGGGCGGAGCAAATCCTGCACAACTTTAACAGGCGAAAAGGTCGAAATAGGAACATCTACGAAGATGGTATTCCACTTTGCCATTGCACCATTCCACAAACCAGGCAACTCCTGCGCACGAAGTTCGCGACCTCCGCTCGACTTCGAAGAGATAAAGCCCGTCTTAGGGTCGGTATAACCCATCAAGTCGAACTTCGAGCCATCTATTTTGCGTACTCCGCAGACCAAATCCACAGGGTTGAAGTGAGTAGCCTCCTTCATCAGTGGCATATCCTCGGCAGAGATCTGGCTCGACTCGGCAATCTGCAACGATTGTGTGCCGTCATCGTTCTTAACCCAGAATGGACCACCGCCCGGCTCACCCTCATTGCGTACCATACCGCAGACGCGGATAGGGCGGTCAAGCAACGACTCTAACAATGCAGCATCATACTCGGCTGGGAGTTTGGTGCAAAGCTTTCTCTCAACGAACTCTGCAACCTCGGCAAGATTGGCTGTACCTTCGCGCAGAGCCTTCAAATGAGAGTAGGTTACCAATTGGGTCGCTACCAATACACCCGCTAACGCCTTCTTGTAGCGAATAGTATCGCCACGCAGGGTATCGGTCGTTACATTGTCGATATTCTTCACAAAGATTACATCTGCCTCTATATCGTTCAAGTTCGAGAGCAACGCTCCGTGTCCCGCAGGGCGGAACAACAACTTACCCTCATCGGTAAGGAATGGGGTGTTGTCGGGATTTACAGCGATGGTATCGGTCGAAGGCTTCTGCTCCGAGAAGGAGATGTCGTATTTGATGCTGAACTTCTCCTCATACTTTGCTACGCGCTCGTCAAGCAGAGCTTTGAAAGCAGCCTTATGCTCCGGTGATACGGTGAAGTGGAGGCGTGAAACACCCTTCGATGCGCCATACTGCGCACCCTCCATCAGGTGCTCCTCAATCGCCTTGCGTGCGCCATCAGGATAGTTGTGGAAGGTTACCAAACCCTTTGGTTTTGCACCATAGTTTAGTCCCGCCTTGATAATTGCCGAAACGACAGCCTTGTCATCGCTGAAATCTACCCCCGTACCCTTCAACTCCTCGTAGAAGGCGAATTTCTCAATGTTTTGCAGGAGCGTATCGATGCCCTTGCCACGCTTGTCGTCATTTACAAACTCGAACAACTCTTTGAACATTCTCGTTGCAGCACCCGAGGCTGGTACAAATTTTACCACTTCGAGCTTATCTGCAATAGCATCGTAGTACTTAACGGCACGGTCGCACTCCTCCTCCGAAAGTATGGTAATACCATCTTCGGGCGAAGCTGCCTTCACAACTTCGAGAGAGGGAAAACCTCGTTTGAAAGCCTCGATTTGCGCCTCTACTTGTGCTACGGTCAGACCATGAGCCTCAATTTCGTGAATTTGTTTTTCGCTGAACATATTGTGTAGTTTTTTGGTGTATTCCATTTCTCCAATCAAAGATAGTGATTTTTGTAGAATAAAAAAAGGTTATCGCAACAATTTTGTCGGATAACCTTTAAGAGTGTTTGTCGTTGTCGTTATGACATAGCTATAAGTGCCAAGATTTGTGCTGTAAAGATACGCAGGAACATCGTAAGCGGATAGACCGTGGCGTATGCTACTGCGGCACGGTCGTTTGTTGCCACCGTGTTGGCGTAGGCGAGTGCCGGAGGGTCTGTCATTGCTCCCGACATCAAACCCATAAGTGAGAAGTAGTCCATCTTCATTCCCTTGCGAGCGATGATGCCCACAATCAGCAGTGGCAGTACTGTGATGACAAAGCCGAACAATATCCACCAATAACCGCCATTTACAATAGCCTCGACAAAACCCTCGCCTGCACCCAAGCCGACTGCTGCAAGGAAGAGCGAGATACCAATCTCGCGAATCATCATATTTGCCGAGTTGGTCGTAAAGGTGACAACCTTATATTTAGGACCATACTTCGCCAGCAAGATAGCCACAATAAGCGGACCACCTGCCAAACCGAGCTTTACAGCTTGTGGTACGCCCGGAATAAAGATAGGAATTGAGCCGAGCAATACGCCGAGGAACATTCCCATAAAGATAGGGAATAGGTTAGGTCGGTCGAGACGCTTTACGGAGTTGCCGAGAATGGTCGATACCTGTTCGAGGTCGTTGGCTCGACCTACAACTACTACCACATCGCCCATCTGCAAACGCAACTCGTATGTAGCAACAAGTTCGATACCTGCACGCACTACGCGTGTAATGGTAACATTGTAGTTCTCTCGGATATGCAAGTCGCCGATGTGTTTTCCGTTGAGTTCGGGTTTGGTGACTACGATACGGCGCTTTTCGAGGTGCGAAGAGGCACTTCCCCACTCCGTATCATTAACCTTCACGACATCGCCGATAAGCGACTGCACCAACTCCATCTCTTGACTGCTGACCACAATACGCAGAATATCGTTCTCTTGCAACTCGGTCTGTCCCGAGGCTATGCGTTGCTGATTTTCGTGGTCGAAGATACGCGCCACAACAAAGTGACTGCGTGTGATGCGGCTAATCTCCTCGATGGTTTTGCCAAAGATTGCGTGATTGGTCACGCGAACATCTACGCGGACAGTGCGCGGAGCATCTGAACGAGTTGCCTTCGATGCCTCACGGTCTATCTTGATGCGGAAAACCCAACGAATAATCAACATCGAGAGTATTATTCCGACAACTCCAAGAGGATATGCCACAGCGTAGGCTGTTGCCATAGTCGAAGCCTGTGCGCTATCGACAACACTCTGTGCGGCACCCAAGCCCGGCGTGTTTGTTACTGCACCAGACAATACACCGACCATTGTAGCAAGGCTTTCGCCCGTAACGAGGTGTATGCCGTAGCAGATAAAGCAACCGAGTGCGATAATCAACATCGCCAACATATTGAGTTTGATACCTCCGTCACGCAGTGACGAGATAAAACTTGGTCCTACCTGAATACCAATCGAATAGACAAAGAGTATCAGACCAAACTCCTTGATGAAGTGGCAAATTTGAGGGTCTATCGTAAGCCCGAAGTGCGACAATACGATGCCGACAAACAATACCCAAGTTACACCCAACGATACCGAGCCGAACTTTATGCGATTTAGCAGAAGTCCGATGGCTATCGTCAGTGCAAGAATAATTACCGCAGTAGCGATGCTATTGCCTGTAAAAAGATTAATAAACCAATCCATATCTCTCCATTATAAACCTAACACCGCCCTCGAAGGAATCTCCAAAGGCGGTGCAAAGATACAAATTAAGTTCGATTAGTTGCCTTTTATACCATACTTTTTCAAAATCTTTGCGATTTTTGGCTGATAAGCCTTTACGAAGCGGTCGAAGCCAAGGTCGGTAGGATGCGAATTGTCGATGGTACCATCCGTGCCCAAAACATTAGGTACTGCGAGGAAATAGACATCTTTGTACTGCTTTGTCAATACTTTCATCATCTGTGCTGCGGTCTTGGTAAGACTCATACGGCGGGCATACTTCTTGGTGTCGAATTGGCTGTCTTGGCCAATTGGAGTCTGTATGAAGATAAGAGGTTTGCCCGGGTGAGCCTTTACCAACTCTGCAACAAAATTATTCAGACGCTCCTTGATTTGTTGCTCCGTAGGGTTTGAGAATGCATCAAATACGAAGGCATCAGCCTCGCAGGTCTTCAAAAATTCGAGGAATTGAGGCTGCATTTTGCACTGACCGCTGAAACCAAAGTTTATGAAGTCGATGCCGAGATTACGGCTCATCAAAGCAGGGTAGTTCATTGCAGGGCGTGATGCCGAAGCTCCGTGAGTGATACTCGAACCATGAACGATAACCTTGTGACGGAATGGGGTAGGGAGTCCCTCGATTGTTGCCCAATCATCTACTCCAATCTCCAACTTTGTCAGCTGGCACCAACCCGGAAGATAGAGCAGACACTCCTTTTCTCCATCTGCAAGATTTTTGATAAGCGACTTTGTACGCTTGTTCTTCTGCGGGAGAGTTGATACGCGACCTACCGATGCAAATTTCCATTTTCCATCGTCTTTGATGTAGAGGTCGAGTCCGTGTTGCAAGATACCACTCATGTTGTCGCCCATACGGTGCGGAACATTCTCCCACGAAGCAGAGATTTGCGAGGAGTTGGTCTTGAATACAATGTATAGTCCCGATGGGCTTTTCGAGTAGTTGATAATACTCTTACTGAAACCCTCGTATGGGGTGTGGTCGAAACGATAGTATGGGCTTTTATCGGTTTTTTGGGTGTGACCGTGAATACCCAACTCTGTGGCATCAACGAATTTAAGATTGCGTGCTGATACCGAGAACGAAATAAGGCAAGCGATGGTGAGAAGTACAATTTTCATACTGATATACGATTAAAGTTTATTAGTTTTGATTCCGTGCTTTTTGAGTATTTTGGCAATCTTCGGAGCGTAGCTCTGCAAGATGCGTTCGAAGCCGAGATCGTTCGGGTGCGAGTTGTCGATACTTGCTTCGGCATCACCTCCATCGGCATCGGGGATATCTATGTAGTAGACATTCTTAAATTTCTTGGTCAGGATATGCATTTTTCGATTCAAAATCTCCCTCTTTGCGATAGCTCGCTCCCTCTTTTTCAGGTCCAGCAGATTCTTTCCGTTGAGCAGAGGTGGCAGGAAGATTATCGCTTTGTCGGGGTGAGCCTTTACTACACTCTCCACAAAGCCATCTACGCGCTCCTCAATCTGTTGCGGTGATGTGTTGCCAAAGCAGTAGCAGATAATTGCATCGGTCTTGCAGTCGGCGAGTACTGCTGCACTCTCGGACTCCATCCTGCCCTGACCGCTATAACTGAAATTTACGAAATCCACTCCGAGCATACGACTCAATCGTGCCAATGGTGCCATTCCCGGACGCGAAGGTGATACCGCATGGAGAGTGCTTGTGCCGTAGGTCACAACACGATGTTTGTATGGCGAAGGGATAGCCTCAATTGTCGCTCCTTCATCTACACCGATTTTCAACTCGGTAATCTCGCTCCATAAAGGCAAATAGAGCATAAACTCCTTCTCCGTCTGCTCCATATTGCTGACAAGTCTTTTGTTGTATGTGGTAATTGTTGGGTTGGTCTTTACTCGACCTACGCTACAAAAACGCCATTTACCTCCCTTCTCTTTTGCGTAGAGGTCCACGCCTAACTGAACGATAGGGGTCATATGGTCGCGTATTCTCGACTTCGCAATACTCCATTCGACAGAGATGCGTGTCGAGTTGGTCTTGAACATCACATATAGCCCTGACGAGTAGCGCGAGTAGCGGAGAATAGACTTATTCGTAAATCCGTAGGGCTTAGCATCAATGCGCGAATATGGGTTCTCAGCATTAGGAAGTGTATGTCCGCAGATGTTGAGTGAAGTGGCATCAACCCATTTTAGCCCATTTGCCGCCGTAGCTGCAAATGTTACAGCAATGGCGAAGAGAATTAAAACAATCTTTTTCATAGTCGTTATTATCTGTTTTTAATACTTTATTACTCCTGATCCGAGAAGTCTGTCACCCTCGTACCATGCTGCAAACTGACCTCCTGCAATACCTCGTTGCGGTTGGTCGAAGAGGATATAGAGTGCATCTTCGCGCTGAATAAGTGTTGCATCTTCGAGTGGCTGGCGGTAGCGGATACGCACCTTCAATCTGCGCTCCTCGCCTACCTTTAATGCTTCGTACGGCTCCACCCAATGCACCTCCTCGTTATCAATGCGTAACGCTCTGCGATAGAGCCCGGGGTGGCTGTCACCCTCTCCGACATAGATGGTGTTGGTCGTAACATCTGTGCCTATTATAAACAACGACTCTTTCCTTCCTCCTATGCCCAAACCTTTGCGCTGCCCTATGGTGTAGAAGTGTGCGCCGTTGTGTTCGCCAATCTTCTTGCCGTCACGCACGGTGTAGCGATATGGCTCGGCGAGTTGCTCCAAAGCGGTCTGTTCGGCACGCTCGGCATATCTGCGCCACGAAGGTAAAATCTCGTGAATGTTTCCCTTTTTTGCTGCGAGTTGCTGTTGTAAGAATATGGGCAAATCGACCTTGCCGACAAAACATATTCCTTGCGAATCCTTACGCTTGGCTGTCGCCAACTTCTGCTCCTCGGCAATGCGGCGCACTTCGGGTTTTAGAAGGTGTCCAATCGGGAACATTGCATACTTCAACTGCTCCTGCGAGAGTTGGCAGAGAAAGTAACTCTGGTCCTTGTTGGGGTCGCTTCCTGCAAGCAACGAGTAGACCTTTTCGCCATTGACAATGCGCTCCTCCTTACGACAATAGTGTCCCGTTGCAACCGCCTCGGCTCCGAGTTTGAGAGCCTCTTGCAAAAAGACATCGAACTTTATCTCGCGATTACACAATACATCGGGGTTTGGAGTGCGCCCCTTTTCATATTCGGAGAACATATAATCGACCACTCGTTTTTTATACTCTGCCGATAAATCGACATAATGGAAGGCGATATCGAGGCGTTTGGCGACCAACTCTGCAAAGACTTGGTCGTCATGCCACGAACACTCTCCCTTCAACTTGCCTGTTGTGTCGTGCCAATTACGCATAAACAAGCCGATGACCTCGTGCCCCTGCTCTTTGAGCAAGTACGCTGCCACCGAGCTATCAACTCCTCCCGATAAACCAACTACAACCTTCATTGCTTTTAGCTATTAGCTTTTCTGTTTCGGAATTGTATAATTCCGTTTTGTTTTCAGAACTCCCACGCTTGTCAAGGCGCCGAGTTTCTGAGGGTTATTAGGGGCGGGCGTTCCGCCCTTACTAGGGGCGCACCTTCGGTGCTTACTGGGGTGCGCGGAAAGTTTTTAACTATTCACTACTCACTCGGAGTACGCATCTCGTTTCATCTTCCACATCGGAACAAAGATAGCAGCTCCGATAACTGCCATTGCGACCATCATCACAAATACACCATTCCAACCATATTTCGAGTCGGCTATAACGCCAAAACCCCAACCCGAAACAAGTACGCTGACATAACTTACAAATCCGATAATGCCGAGCGCAGTAGCCGATGCCTTGCGTGTAGCGTGATTTGATGAGATAACTCCGATAAGGGCTTGCGGACCATAGAGAAATGCCCCTGCCAATGCCAATACAAAGAGCAATAATACAGGACTTGCTCCCGCCTTCTGCAAAGAGATAAAGCCGAGAATTGACACTAGTGTTCCAATCATACAGAAGAGGCAGGTGCGAGCGGCACGACCTCCAAAGACTTTGTCGCTAACCCAGCCGGCAATCAGCATACCTGCAACACCGAATACCTCGAAGATGATAACCGTCATTGCAGCCCATTCGGCAGTCATACCGCAATGCTCTCGCAAAAATGTAGGTCCCCAATCGAGCACGGCAAAGCGGATTACATATACAAAGAAGTCTGCAACGGCTAATGCCCAAATAACGGGATTTTTCCATACATGTTCGCGAATAAATGCCGATATCTCTGCCTGCGACTCCTCTCTCTCCTCGATTTTGTTGTTTTCGCCATCTTCGGAGAGTTCGGGCAGACCAACACTCTTTGGTGTGTCACGAAGGATAACAATTGTAATTACTACACCTACGGCAGCGATGATGCCGGGGATAATGAATGCCCACTTCCAAGCGCCGAAGTTTTTTGCAGCCGAAACTACTGCGGAGTCGGTAACCTCCTTGCCGAGGTTGGTGGCAATTGTGGCAACAACCTCTGCATTACCCGACATATTGGTTCCCATCATTCCCATAATCAGCACACCGCAGAGTACGCCAGCCAAACCTGCGCCAATCGAGTGAGAGGTGTTCCAAAGCGACATCTTTGTTGATAGTTCGTTTGCAGGAATCCAACGCGGCAACAAACGACTGCATGGAGGAAAACCACAACCCTGAAAGATGTTGTTGATAATCCAAAGCACCGAAAGAAGAATGGTAAATTTGCCGACAAACTCAGGTGTAGAACCCTCGGGGACACCCGTAAAATAGGTGATAATCTCTGCTCCAAAACCGATGATAAATGCGGTGATGGTGCTGACAGTTAAACCGGTAACCATGTGCCAGCGACCATTTATGTGGTCCGCCAACATTCCGTTCAATAACTTCGATAATCCGTAGAGGAAGCCTGCCAACGAGAGAATACCTCCGAGGCTCGCTTTTGTGATGCCATATTCGGCTGTCAAACCCGGCATCGCAAAAGAGAAGTTTTTGCGGATAAGGTAGAAAAATATATAACCTACCATTGTGCCGATAATGGTTCGCCACTGCCAATACTTAAACTTATCTTGCTGTTCGGGCGTCATAATCTATCTGTATAGATATACTTTATATATATGTACAAAGATAGGGCATTTTTTTGTAATACAAAAGGCAACTGTAATACTTTATTGCGAAGTATTGTCGAAATTATTTGATTTTTCGGGCAATTTGCAATAATTTTGTAAAGATATTCGTTTTGAATGGCGAAACTAAAACACAAATTATGAAAAAGAACACTTTTGTATTGGTAGCAGTATGCTTCGCTTCGGCACTCCTTGGTGCGGGCGTTGCATCGTATGCGGTTGTTCGCAATACACAGGTTGCAACAACCATAGAGTATGTAAATAATGGTAGCGACACCATGCCCGTTGCAAAGACTCAATTTGTAAAGTTGGAGCAATCGACCTCCTACCCTGACCTTACCTTTGCAGCCGAAAATGCTGTTAAGGCGGTGGTGAATATCGAGGCAATTACCGAGGTGGAGGTGCGCCAGCAGAGTATGATGCCGTATAACCCATTCTTCGAGTTCTTCGGTTTTCCTCAACCACAGCAGGGTAACGGACAACCCCAAAAGCGAGAGCAGAAGTCGGGCGGTTCGGGTGTGATTATCTCGACTGATGGTTATATCGTAACCAACAACCATGTTGTTGACGGGGCTACAAAACTGCGCGTAAAACTCAACGATGGTCGTGTCTTCGATGCGAAAATCATCGGTAAAGACCCTACTACCGATGTTGCACTTATCAAGGTTGAGGCAGAGGAGTTACCGATTTTGAAATTTGGCTCTTCTGATGATTTGCGACTTGGCGAGTGGGTGTTGGCAATCGGCTCCCCATTCGATTTGCAATCGACCATTACGGCAGGTATCGTAAGTGCCAAGGCGCGTCAGTTAGATGTTATCCCTAACGAGTTCCGCATCGAGTCGTTTATCCAGACCGATGCAGCGGTAAATCCGGGCAATTCGGGCGGAGCGTTAGTAAATGCTCGTGGCGAGTTGGTGGGTATCAATACCGTTATCAAGTCTTCGACAGGAAGTTATATCGGTTACTCGTTTGCGGTGCCTGAAAGTATTGTGCGTAAGGTGGTTAATGATTTGCGCGAGTATGGTATCGTGCAGCGTGCATTGCTTGGTATTTCGTACCGCTACATCGACCAAGACTTTATCGACCAACTCGGTAAAGATACAGGAATCAAAGAGGTTGGCGGTGTCTATGTTGCAGGCGTTTCGGAGGGTGGCTCGGCATCGGAGGCAGGACTTCGTAAGGGCGATGTTATCACCGAGATTGATGGTGTAAAAATCGTTGCTCCAACAACTCTTACCGAGCAGATTGGCAAGCATCGTCCGAACGACAAAGTGTCGTTGGTTGTAAAAAGAGGCGATAAAGTGAAACATTTTGAGGTTGTTCTTCGTAATAAGGCAGGTAAAGCTGAATTGCTCTCCAAAAATGATGTTGATGTCGTGGAGGTTTTGGGTGGTCGCTTTGCCGATATTGACAGCAAAACTGCCAAGAAACTTGATATCAAGGGTGGAGTGCAGGTGCAGTCTGTCAAGAGTGGCGGTTTGCTTGCAAAAGCCCGTGTGCGTGAGGGTTTTGTGATTACTCACATCAACGACAAAGCGGTGCGCTCGGTGGCAGATTTGGGGCGTTTGACCGACAAGATTCAGTCGATTGACGGAGTCTATCCTGATGGTCGCGCTGCAAGCTATGTTATCGTAGAGTAACAAAAACGAAGAAACAATTTATATAAATTTATGCGTCAATTAAAGATTACGAAATCCATTACCAATCGTGAGAGCGCATCTCTCGACAAGTACTTGCAGGAGATTGGTAAAGAGGAACTTATTACCGTAGAGGAGGAGGTAGAACTCGCCCAGCGAATCCGTAAAGGTGACCAAGAGGCGTTGGAGAAACTGACCAAGGCAAACCTTCGCTTCGTGGTGTCGGTGGCAAAGCAGTATCAGAATCAGGGATTGAGCCTTCCCGACCTTATCAACGAGGGTAACCTCGGTTTGATTAAGGCTGCGGAGAAGTTTGATGAAACCCGTGGTTTTAAGTTTATCTCTTACGCTGTGTGGTGGATTCGTCAGTCGATTTTGCAGGCTCTTGCCGAGCAGTCGCGTATTGTGCGCCTTCCACTCAATCAAGTGGGCTCGCTCAATAAGATTAACAAGGCTTTTGCCCGCTTCGAGCAGGAGCATGAGCGCACTCCGTCACCAGAGGAGTTGGCTGCCGAGTTGGAGTTGCCACGCGAGAAGGTAACCGACACTCTGCGCGTTGCCGGTCGTCATATCTCGGTAGATGCTCCATTTGCCGATGGAGAGGATAACTCATTACTCGATGTATTGGTAAATACCGATTCTCCAAATGCCGATAGAGGTCTTATTAACGAGTCGTTGGCTACCGAGGTAGATAGAGCATTGGACAATCTGACTGAGCGTGAGCGCGATATTATCCGTTACTTCTTTGGAATTGGTTGTACGGAGATGACTTTGGAGGAGATTGGCGAGAAGTTTGACCTTACCCGTGAGCGTGTTCGCCAGATTAAGGAGAAGGCTATTCGCCGTCTGCGCACATCTGATAGAAGCTCGATTTTGAAGTCCTACTTGGGATAGTAGAGATTTAGTTCATAGCAGCAGATTTAAGAATTAAAGACCCTCTTGTTATATAACTTATTAAAAATGGGTGTGTTTAACAAATTTGTTAGACACACCCATTTTTTTTCTATATGGTTAATCTATTTGCTTAATTTGATGATAGCACCTACGGGGCAGTGGTCAGACGGGAAAAGTAACTTGTCGCCGACCATATATCTGTCGGTATATACTTTGTGCGACAGCACTTCGTATTTCAACTCCTTACCACGAATATACACATAGTCGATAGTATAGTTTTTTGGTGTATTGCGTACCTCGGCACCATTCATCGTACCCGAAATCTCCGACTTAACCTTTGCTATGTTGCGAGTATCGGTGAAGTGGGTGCGAATAATCTGCGTATAAGGGCTATCTAATCGCGAGTTCATATCACCAACGAAAATTACGACTTTGTTGTCCGGATTCATCTCCTTCTCTCGCTCGACAATCAACTTTGCACACTTCTCGTTGACCGACTTCATCAGCGGGCAGTGTGTAACCATAAAGATAAACTCCAAACCTGTCTTTTTGTCCTTAACGGTTGCGCTCATCACAAAACGCCAATGGCGAATCTTCTCCTCCCAAGCCTTGCTCGGGGTGTCGGGAGTTGGCGAGAGCCAATAGACCTTTTTGTTGCTCACCTTGAAGCGGTCACTGCGCCAAACCATGCCATTTGCGAGGTTTTTTGTGTCTTTCTTATCCGAGATTGAAGGGTCGGGGCGTTGGAACCACCACTTGTACTTGCCACCCTTCTGTTTGACGAGTTTCGGCAACTCCTTACGAACGAGATTTCCTCCCTCCTGAACACCGAATATATCCCAGTCGGCATCTACAATCATCTGCGCTACTGCATCACGAGAGTTCTCCCACAAACGCTCCTGAGGGGCTTTCTTCTCTTTGTTTACCAAACTATTGCGCTGACGGTTGCCCCATACATTGTAGGTGGCAACATTCAACTCCATCGAATGCTTATCCTCTTGACGAGGTTTGGCATCGGCTGTCAATGCTATGACAACGATAGCGACAATTAGTAGCAGTTTTCTCATATCGGTATTAGACTATTTGAGAATTATATCAATATATACAGGGTTGTGGTCTGATGGGTAGTGTTGCTCACCCGCGATAGTCGCCTTGTCGCGATTAACCTTGTACTCCTTAACGGTAATCTTACCCTTGTCGGTCGAACGAACATAGATGTGGTCGATACGGCGATTTGGAAGAGTAAAGTTCGCCTCTCTCTCGCCAGAGCCGTTGAATGTGCCGATTGTGCCACACTTATTCTCTGCTACAAGGTACGCATCCTCAAAGTAGGAGCACATATAGTTGTGGAAGGTCTGACCAGGGCGTGCGTTCATATCGCCAACAACGATTGTTGGCAAGTTCTCGGTGTTGTAGTTCTTGTCGAACTCAACGAGCAGACGACCTGCGTGTCCGTTAGCAACCTTCTTGAGAGGGCCGTGTGTAGCAATAAAGTAGAACTTCTTGCCACTCTTCTTGTGAGTCACCTCGGTTACGAGAGCTGCGCGGTAGTGACGCTTGCAATCCCAACCCTTCGACATCTCCTCAGGAGTTGGCGAGAAGTAGTAGATATTCTGCTTTGACAACTTAAACTTCTTCTTGTCATAGAAAACGGCATTGCCCACAACGTTCTTGTGACCTTCTGGATAGGTGTTTACCCACCAGAGTTTATACTTCTTGCCACCAGCCTTCTTAACAAGCTTTGCCAAGTCGTCACGGCATACGCTTGTAACCTCTTGCATACCGATAAGGTCGCAGTCGAGTTTTACGATAAGCTCTGCAACTGCCTTCTTCGAGTTGTCCCAGTTGCGCGACTCGGTTGCGGCTCCCTTGCCAATTTGCCAACGGCGTGCGCTATGCGACCATACATTGTACGATCCAATTCGAAGGTCAAGTTCATCTGTCTGTTTTGGTTTTGCATCTGCTGCAAAGGCGAGTAGGAGTGCTACCGCCAAAAGAGATAGTTTTTTCATGGTGTAGTGTTGGTTATTAAGTATTAAAAAAGGTGCTAAAATAGTTCGAGTTGGTCTATCTCGTGATTGAAACTTTTGCGATGGTAGGGCGAGAGTCCGAATTCGCGTACCGCTAAGCGATGTTCGCGAGTAGGGTAACCTTTGTTTTTTGCCCAGCCATACATAGGGTACTCCTCGGCAAGTCGCAACATGTAGTCATCGCGGAAGGTCTTTGCCAATACCGAAGCGGCGGCTATATTGGCATATTTACCATCGCCCTTTACGATACATTGAAAAGGGAGTTGCAACTTCGTGTAGAAACGGTTACCATCTATGGCAAGGAACGCGGGTTGAGGATTTAACTGCTCGACCGCTAACGACATACCTTCGAATGAGGCGTTGAGGATATTTATCTCGTCAATGCGCTCGGCGGATATCTCCTGTACGGCCCATGCCATCGCCTCCTTGCAGATGACTTCTCGTAGAGCGTAGCGATTTTTCTCGCTCATTTGCTTCGAGTCATTCAGCAGAGGGTGGTAGAAGTCGGGTGGAAGAATTACCGCTGCGGCAAATACCGAGCCGGCAAGACATCCGCGCCCCGCTTCATCACAACCAGCCTCTAAAAGTTCGTGTTGAAATGAGTTCTCCAACATAATTTTCGATATAATTTTTACAAAGTTACATTTTTTTGTGAAAATATCCGCGAAAAAAGGTATCTTTGTGCTATGCAACTCTATCCGATAACCCGAAAATCGGCCACAATGGCACTTCTGCTTTTGGCGGTGATACTTATCTCTGCCACTTTGCGCTATACCCTCTCACCGTTCGAGATTGAGTTGGCGGATAACCCCTATCGGGAGAGGGCAGTTTCGTTGCTGATGGCTATGCTACTTATGTTGATAGGTGGTGTTCTTGAAGGCAGAATGTTCCCTCGTTCGGGATTGAATAAGGGCTATTGCACCCTCCCTATGCCAATCTACGGAGTATTGTCTTGCGGTATATTTTTCGCACCCGATGCACTTGCAACCTCCTCTATGTCGGTATGCTTGGTTCTTGCACTGTTTTTGTTGTTGCGCTCACTGCATAGTGCAGGAGAGAAGGACTCGGTCTTTTTTGCCTCTATTCTTCTTGGCACGATGGTGCTTCTCAATCCCTTGTGCATAGTGTTGGTAGGAGTAATACCTCTCTCAATATTTATACTTGCACTCTCGTTGCGACAAACACTTCTGATGGTGGTGGGTTATGCATTGCCATTTGCGGCTGCTTCGTATGCGATGTGGTATAGCGGTGGAGAGTTATTGGATTTCGGAAGAAATATGGTTGAGTCGCTCGCAAGAACGCAAATGTTGAGTGTGGAGCAGACTCCTTATGTGGCGGTGATGATGGCGATTTATGTTGTTGCACTGCTGATTTGGGGCGTGGTCTATGCGGTAGTGCGTTCCGATAAGATGTTCCAGCTCGCGCGAGTGAAGCGAGCATTGGGATTTTTTGTGGGAGTATTTTTCCTCTCGCTCTCAATGTTCTTTTTGCCGTCAGCAAATCTCTCGATACTCGCCCTGCTCGCTGTTCCGACAACGATATTGTTGAGTTTTGTATTGTCTATTCTGCCTACCAACCACTCGACAATAGCCTATTGGGTGCTGCTGTTAATCTTTGTGCTGCACCTATTTGTAGGATAGAGTTTTATTATTGAAATCTATTTGAATGCCTCTTTCAGATGCTCGACCAACCCATTGTATATGGAGTGTTTGGTCGATAGAAGCATATTCTTTATTGCCAGAGGGGTAGATTTACCATGACCGATAACTACCGGAGCATTGATGCCGAGTACAGGCGTTCCGCCGGTATTCTCGTAATTTAACCCCTCCCAGAATGGCGAGGTTGTACCATTCTCAGGCATTAAGGAGTAGAGCCCTTCGGCAAGTTTGATGATGGAGTTGCCGATAAAACCATCGCACACAACCACATCTGCCTCCTTTGAGGTGAAGATGTGTGAAGCCTCGATATTGCCGACAAAGTTGTAACGCTTGGTGTCGTTGCCGACCTGCATAAGTTCGTATGCGGCCTTTGCCTGCAAGTTGCCTTTGCTTGCTTCGACTCCGATGTTGAGCAGAGCAACACGAGGATTCTCGATACCGAGAACATATTTTGCATAGACCGAGCCTATAAGAGCGTACTGCTCCAAAACATCGGCTTTGCAATCAACATTAAGTCCGACATCGAGCAACATTACGGGCTTACCCATGATGGTTGGAACGGCAGTAGATATTGTCGGGCGAAGAACTCCCTCGATAACCTTTATGACTTGTGTCGAACCGACCATCATCGCACCTGTCGAGCCGGCACTTGCGAAGCCGTCAATTCTACCCTCGGCAAGGTGTCGGAAGCCTACAACGATGCTCGAATCCGACTTCTGCTGAAATGCGCGAACAGGGTGGTCGCCCATCTCTATAACCTCGGATGTAGCCACAATGTCAAATCGCTCGGCATCGCAACTTGCGCTGTCAAGGAGTTTGCGGATGCGTTGCTCATCTCCATAGAGGACAATACGGCAGCCCTCACCAATCTCTTCGAGTGCCATTATCGCTCCCTTTACGGCAGCTTCGGGAGCAAAATCGCCACCCATTGCGTCCAATCCGATTCTAATCATAGTCAAAAAAGTTTATCGAATAACCAAAAAAGCCTGCAAACCTATATGGCAAGCAGGCTTCGTTGTGTCAATGCATAGACCGAACTATGCCTCTACCTTCTTCTCGATAGCCAACTTGCCACGGTAGAAACCGCACTCTGGGCATACACGGTGATAGAGGACAGCCGAACCGCAGTTCGAGCAAGTTACAACTGTTGGAACAACAGCCTTGTAGTGAGTTCTACGCTTGTCTCGGCGAGTTGACGAGACTTTGTGTTTTGGATGTGCCATAACTGTAATCTATTTTTTAAGTTTTACTTATTTTATATCCTCGTTTATAATTGAGTTCTACTCCTCCGCTTCGGCTGTGTCATCTTCTGCAACCGTAAAGCGTGCCATCATCTCGGGATTACAACCACCCTCCTCATGCACTCGGCGGTAGGGTAGCGATACCACGATACTCTCGTATATGTACTGCTTCAACGAGAGTTGATCGCCCTTTGCAATCCACATTACATCGCCATCGTAGTCGTGTTGCAAGTCAGAGAAACGCACTGTCAGCAAACCCGAAAACTCCACCGGAACAGAGCAATCCTCCAAGCAACGGTCGCACTCGACAACTACGCTACCCGAAATCACGACATTTACATCGAGCTTGGTGTCGGAGCAATTCAAGCAGGCGTGAACTTTGCAATTTCCGCCTTTGATTTCGTTCGACTCCATCTCGCTGAATAGTGTGTCATCAACCTCAAAATCGAAGGTGTGCAGACCACTCGACAGCGACATATAGTCAATAGAAAACTTGTTGTTTGCTCCCATAATTGTCCCTATAATGGCGTAATTAGCGTGCAAATGTACGACAAAATTGCAAATTCTGCAAAGTTTTCTCGCGAAAGTTGTTATATTTGCAGAAAATAAGCCCTTAAATGGCGTGTGTAGGGCAAAAATTATTATATATTGAGTATGTTTAAGGTATCAGTTTCGAGCCGATTTGAGGAGTTGTGGCGATACAATATAGTTGTCGTTTGTGAGTTATGTTCTGCCGAGGGAGAGCGCATAGAGTATAAGTCGGCAGAGAGTACTATTGCCCCTGTGGGTAGCAACCTCATCGCGCCTCCGGCTGACTATCCGACCAACAGAGAGTTAAAGGTGGAGTGCGGCGATGGCGATCACCTTAATATATTGGTATATGTTATTCCTCATACACTTCCTACAACAGACGATATATCAATGACAAAGCCGTTTCCGCTAACGATAAAGGTGGAACGAGATGAAGGAGAGTTGTTGAATGAGGTATTTGAGATAAATCAGTGGTCGGGCGACAATATCACTTTGAAAGCGGAAAACGGAAAGCGGAAAACGGAAAACTAAAAAGCAACAGCGCACCCCAGTAAGCGAACGAAGTGAGTGCCCCCAGTAAGGGCGGAACGCCCGCCCCCCAGTAACC
>JAZQHQ010000026.1:0-22590 GCA_045540675.1 Alistipes sp.
AGAAGAAGAAGAAGAAGAAGAAGAAGAAATGCCCCCCGTAAAGCGAGCTTTGCGAGCATCCCCCGTAAAATGAGCGCAGCGAATGTCCCCCGTAGCGCGAGCACCGCGAGCATCCCCAGTAAAGCGCAAGCATCCCCCGTAAAGGGCTATGCCCACACACTAAAAAAATTATTTCTTACGATTAGATAGGCGTTCCCTTGTGAGTTTTTCGCGAAAGCCGCCCTCTTCGAGAAATTTTTGATACTGTTGATTGATATAGCCAGTTATCAATATATCGGCTTGGTGTATAAGCACAATAACCATATTCGCCACAACTTCATCGCTACGGCTCTCTGCCAATGATAGGAAATAATCACTTTTCTGATATTTGCGACCTAGGTTGCTCATAGCTTTCACCTCGACCGAGTCGCTTTCCCACAATTTAAGATTGCGCACACGCAAGTAATCCTTGTAATCTTCGAGTAGTTCTTGTAAACTCGACCCTGCGGTGTTCAGTAGTTTCAGGAATACTTCATAAGAGGTGGTAGAAAACTCAACACCTTCGACTATATTTTGCTTGCCCGAACGAGCAGCCTGCACCATTTGGTCAATTGTGCGGTCGTTTCGTTGAAGATACTTGTTGCAAAAGTAGAAAGTCATATCGTAAATAACTTCCGTCTTGCGATAAGCTAACAATGTGCAATATTTACCACTATTTGATTTTAGCGTCTCCATCGTAACAAATGTAGTACAAATAGTGCTCTTTTGCAACTATTTTGAGTGTTTTTTGGGGTGATGGGGGTTACTGGGGATTACTGGGGGCGCGGTGTGCCACCGCTTACTGGGGGTATTCCCTCCTAAAGCGCAGCATCCCCCGTAAACCCCCGCAATGAAAATGAAAAAAATCCACTTTTTTCTTCAAATCGTTTGCAGTTACGAAAAAACTTTGTAACTTTATAAAACGATTTGGCAACAAACGATAATAACAAAGAACACTTAAAACTATAATTGCTATGAAAAATTACTCACCAAAAGAGATTAAGAACATCGTTCTGATTGGAGCCCCAGGCTCGGGTAAAACTACCTTGGCAGAGGCTATGGCTTACGAAGGTAAGGTTATCGACCGCCGAGGTAGTGTCGAAAACAACAATACTTTGTCGGACAATACCGACATCGAGCACGAATACAAGCGCTCTATCTATGCGACTACCCTCTTCACAGAGTTTATGGGTCGCAAACTCAACATTATCGACTGTCCGGGATCTGACGATTTCTGCGGAAACCTCTTCTCGGCATTTAAGGTTGGTGATGTGGGTGTGATGCTCGTAAATGCGCAGACCGGCTGGGAGGTTGGTAATGTTATTCAAGGTCGCTACGCTCGTATCTTGAACAAGCCTCTTATCGCCGTAGTAAATCAGCTCGATGCAGAGAAGGCTTCGTTCGAGAGCACATTTGAGACTATCAAGGATAAGGCTTCGGTTAAGCCTGTTATCGTTCAGTATCCGGTAAATCAGGGTGTTGGTTTCGACTCGTTCATCGATGTTTTGATGATGAAGATGTATCGTTTCACCGATGAAAACGGTACTCGCGAGGAGTTGGATATTCCTGAAAGCGAGATGGAGAAGGCAAAGGCGTTGAACCTCGAACTTATCGAGACCGCAGCCGAGCACGATGACGCTTTGATGGAGTTGTACTTCGAGAAGGGCACTTTGACACAAGACGATATCCGTTCGGGCTTGAAGATTGGCGTTGCGAAGCGTAAGGCTATGCCTGTATTCTGCGCAAGTGGTAAGAAGGATATCGGTACAAAGCGTTTGATGGAGTTTATCATCAATGTTGCACCGGGTCCAACCGTAGCACCTGCATTCCCTGCAACCGATGGTTCGGAGGTTATGGCTGACGAGAACGCTCCTGTGGCTTTGTTCGTATTCAAGTCGCAGATGGAGGGACATATTGGCGAAATCAACTACTTCCGCGTAGTTCGTGGTAAGCTGACCGAGGGTATGGAGTTGGTAAACTCGCGTACGGGCAACAAGGAGAAGTTGTCGCAGTTGTTTGCCGTAGCGGGTAAGAATCGTATCAAGGTTACGGAGTTGTCGGCAGGCGATATCGGTTGCACCGTGAAGTTGAAGGGAACGCGCACAAACGATACTTTGTCGGCACCTTCTGCTCCTGTAACTTTGGAGCCTATCGTCTTCCCGGAGCCACGCTACCGCGCTGCTGTTAAGGCAAAGGTACAGGCTGACGAGGAGAAGTTGAGCAAGTTGTTGCTCGATGCACGCTTCGAGGACCCTACAATCTTGGTTGAGTACTCGAAGGAGTTGAAGCAGACCATTATACAAGGTCAGGGTGAGCATCACCTCAATATCTTGCGTAACCGCATCTTGGCAGACAATAAGGTCGATATGGAGTTCTTCGCACCGAAAATCCCTTACCGTGAGACTATTACCAAGGTTGCACAGGCAGATTACCGCCACAAGAAGCAGTCGGGCGGTGCAGGTCAGTTCGGTGAAGTACATATGGTTATCGAGCCTTACTACGAGGGCATCGAGGAGCCTACAAAGTATAAGGTAAACGGCAAGGATATCACCGTGAATATCAAGGGTAAGGAGGAGTATGACCTCGAATGGGGCGGCAAACTCCAATATTACAATTCGATTGTCGGTGGTGCTATCGATGCACGCTTTATGCCTGCAATTTTGAAGGGTGTAATGGAGAAGATGGACGAGGGTCCGTTGACAGGCTCGTATGCTCGCGATATTCGCGTAGTTATCTACGATGGTAAGATGCACCCGGTAGATTCGAACGAAATTTCGTTCAAGTTGGCTGCTCGTAACGCATTTAAGGAGGCGTTCCGCAATGCAGGTCCGAAGATTATGGAGCCTATCTACAATGTTGAGGTCTTGACTCCAACCGAGTATATGGGTTCGGTGATGAGCGACTTGCAAAATCGCCGCGCGATGATTATGGGTATGGAGTCGGATAAGGGCTTCGATAAACTCAACGCACGCGTGCCTCTTGCAGAGCTCTATCGCTACTCGACAACTTTGTCTTCCTTGACTTCGGGTGCAGCAACCTACACCATGAAGTTCGACTCGTACGAGCAAGTACCGAGCGATGTTCAGGATAAGTTGTTGAAGGCTTATACAGATACTGATGAGGACTAAAACCCTAACCAACCATTTTTCATAAGCATTTTTCAGGGAGAGGGCAGAGTCGTGAGATTCCGCCCTCTCTATTTTTTATCAAAAAAGGTAGAGAAAATAGTTCTTAATTTTTAATTAAGATTATTATCTTTGTAGTATGATATTGGACGAACTCGCTTTAACATTTATCCCCGAACTCGGAACAAGAGGCGTGGTACACCTTATGGAGATGTACGACAACTCTACCGAGATATACGGCTCTACCGAACAGCAACTTGTCTGCTATGCCGAACTGCGACCAAGTATCGCAAGTCGAATAGCACAGAAGATGGGTTATGCCGAGGCGGAGCGAGAGGTGCGTTATTGCCACGATAACGGCATAACCATAACCTCTTTTCAGGATAAGAGTTATCCCCGACTTCTGCGCGAGGCGGCTGATAGACCGCACATCATCTACTCCATAGGCGATATTGAGGCTTTGCAATCGAAGCATATTCTCTCTGTGGTCGGTACTCGCCGAATGAGTTCGTATGGGCAGACCATCTGCACCCGCTTTATCTCTGCATTGGCGGAGATGTTTCCCGATTTGGTAGTGGTGAGCGGATTGGCTTTCGGCATTGATGCCGCAGCGCACCGCGCAGCACTCGATGCGGGAGTTAAAACAGTTGCCGTTGTGGCAAATAGCCTGCCCGATGTAACACCTTCACAACACCGACTTCTCTCAAAATCAATTCTTGATAGCGGAGGAGCTATAATCACGGAACTCAACTCACAAACAAAGCAGAATGGAGCATTCTACATTCCGCGCAATCGTATTATTGCGGGGGTTGCAGATGGTTTATTGGTCGTTGAGTCGCCCGCAAACGGAGGTTCGCTATCCACGGTAAAGGCGGCAGATGCCTACTCGCGTACTATTATGGCAGTACCTGGGCGCATCACTGATTCGTGTTCGGAGGGTACAAATCATCTTATCAAGACTAATCTTGCACAACTCGTAACCTCGGCATCGGATATCGCTTCGGCACTTGGATGGGAGATTGACGGATTGATTCCCGAGAAGATGACCTTCTCTCCTCACAAGATAAACCCGAAGGAACAGATGGTTTACAACGCCCTCATCGATAATTCCGATGGTCTTACAATCGACAATATCGCCGACAAAACAGCAATGTCGGTGGCGGAGGTAAGTGCCATTTTGTTAAACATGGAGTTGTCGGGCATAGTTCGACAAATCCCTGGCAGACGCTATATACTATGTTGATAGATACCCACTCACATATCTACGATGAAGCATTCGACAGCGACCGCAAGGAGGTTGTTGCCCGCGCTCGTGCCGAGGGCATTGAAAGAGTTATTTTACCTGCGATAGATGGCGAGAGCAACGAGCGACTCTTCGATATGTGCAGGGAGTATGGCGACTATGTAGTACCTCTTATGGGATTACACCCGACATCGGTAAACGATAATCCTCGTTGGCGCGAGGAGCTGACAGAGGTGGAGCGACTGCTCGAAAATCCTCCGCAGGGCATCGAGAGATTTTATGGAGTTGGCGAGATCGGCTTGGATCTCTATTGGAGTCGTGATTGGCAAGCGGAGCAGACCGAGGCTTTTAGGGCGCAGGTGGAGTTGGCTTTGAAGCACGATTTGCCAATCGTAGTCCATACGCGCGATGCATGGGAGGAGATGGCTGATACCATTGAGGAGTATCGGGACAGAGGTTTGAGAGGTGTTTTCCACGCCTTCTCGGCAGATGTAGCGATGTATGAGCGACTGCGCAGGTGCGGAGAGTTTGTCTTCGGTATCGGAGGAGTTGTAACCTTCAAAAAAAGCGCACTGGCAGAGGTGGTCAAAGAGATGAGATTGGAGGATTTGGTGGTCGAGACCGATGCACCTTATCTCACCCCCGCGCCACATCGAGGTACACGCAATGAATCATCGTATGTACGCTTCGTTGCAGAGAAGATTGCCGAACTGCAAAACACCGATTACAAATTAGTCGCCGAGCAGACAACAACAAATGCAAAACGAATTTTCAGACTATAACACTATATGAATAAGTCTTCGATTTTAATCATCTACACGGGCGGTACAATCGGTATGCGCCGTAACGAGAATGGTACTCTCGTACCATTCGATTTCAACACCATAGAACAGGAATTTCCTGCGGTGCGAAATCTGAATGTCGATATTTCGGTGCATAAAATGGAGGCGATAGACTCCTCGAATGTTACCCCTGCAAGATGGAGCGAGTTGGCTCATATTATCGCCGATAACTACGACAAATACAATGGTTTTGTGGTGCTACACGGCACGGATACAATGTCCTATACCGCTTCGGCATTGAGTTTTATGCTCGAAAATTTGTCAAAACCCGTAATCTTTACGGGTAGTCAGATTCCGATGGGTATTCTTCGCACCGATGGTCGTGAAAATCTTATTACGGCGATAGAGATTGCGGCTGCAACTGACGATAAGGGCAGAGCCATTATTCCGGAGGTTGCGCTCTACTTCCAGAATCGTCTTTTCCGTGCAAATCGCACCTCGAAACACTCTGCCGAGGCGTTGAGTGCATTCGAGTCGCGCAACCTTGCACCTCTTGCCGAGGTGGGTGTAAATATCAAGTATAACAATTCGGTCATCTACAAGTCGGCTCCCTACTACGAGCCACTGCACATATCGGACAAATTGGACGACAAGGTAATTGTTGTAAAACTATTCCCCGGATTATCGCGCGAATCTTTCAAAGCGATGTTGGCAATAGAGGGTATTAAGGGTGTTGTACTCGAAACCTACGGCACAGGAAACGCCCCTACCTCGGAGTGGTTTATAGATGTCTTACACGATGCAATATCGCGCGGAATAGCCATTGTAAATATCACCCAATGTCAGGGTGGAGCTGTGGCTATGAACCTCTACGAGACAGGCAGACAAATGCAGAATATAGGTGTTATATCGGGTTACGATATGACTACCGAGGCGGCCGTAACAAAACTTATGTGGCTGCTTGGCAAGGGGCTTTCGGGCGTAGCACTTGCCGATGCAATGTGCCACACTCTGCGTGGAGAGTTATCGAACTAACTAAATACGACCAACAAAGTCGAGCAGTGCCGAGGCACACTTTTGAGCCTCCTCGATAAAGCCCATGTGTCCCGAATTTTCGAGCCACACAACTTCGGCTTCGGGGTGTTCGGCAACCATCTTTTCAGCAATTTCGGGTACGATATAGCCATCTTTTTTGCCAAGAACAAAGAGAATAGGTCTATTCAAGGCGTGGAGCATTTCGCTCTGCGCCTTGCGCTCTATCATACCGTTCAAAAGAGCGATAATTCCCGCGTCCTCGGTCAGATATACAGTCTGCTGCAAATCTTCGATTTCGGTGCGGAAATGGTTACGATTTTCAACCGCAAATCCCGCCTCGGGTGCTGTGTGCGCTAACAACTCCTTCTTTCCGGAGCGGATAAGCGATATCTCTCGTTGGCGATTTTTCTTCTTCTCCTCGCTATCGGCGTATGGGGTGGAGTGGAGCAAAACAAGACCTTCGGTGCGATCGGCATGTCGCTCGGCAAAGGCAAGAGCCACATATCCACCCATCGAGTGTCCAACGATGGTTGCGCTCTTAATATCAAGTTTATCGAGTGCGGCGGCGATAGTGTCGGCAAGGTAATCCATCGTGTGAATCTCGCCCTTCACCTCCGAAATGCCATGTCCCGGAATGTCGAGTGTAATAACGCGTACCTCCTTGTAAATCAGAGATACAAACTCATCCCACACAAGCATATTTTCGAGATATCCGTGCAACAACACAACAACTTTTTCGCCCACCTCCGAGTCGCAGATATGCAATGCGGAGTTGCCTGCCATGATAAACTTTTCGACCATTTTTGCTCTTTTTACTATTTTACTCCTCAAAAATATGGAAAATTCTTCAAATTTTACTATTTTTGAACGATTATACACTGAATAGAATGAAATTTGACTATATAAAGTGTCACGGCTCAGGCAACGAATTTGTAATGGTTGATGCTGTAAAGTACAATCTTGACGGCATAGACCTTGCAGAGTTCGCGCGTTTTATATGCGACAGAGAGAACTCTGTGGGTGCTGACGGAGTGTTGCTTTTAGTCAAGCAGGGGGATATGTTCGGTATGCGGATGTTTAACCCTGATGGCTCGGAGGCGGAGATGTGCGGCAATGGTATTCGCTGTGTTGCACGCTTGGCAGAGGAGTATGTCGGTGCGCGCAAATTCGATATGTTCTCGGGTGGAAATATCTACGGCATTACGCGTGAGGAGGATATCTACCCTGCCATACCCACCTATGGAGTAGATTTGCAGGTGCGACTTGCGAGCGATGATTTCGGCTTTGCCAAAGATACTACACAGTTCGTGTCGCAACCGATTGAGCGATTGGATAATGGGTTGTTGTGGACAGCGATAAATGTTGGTAATCCGCATATAGTAGCGGAGGTATCAGATATAGATTACGACCATTTGACACACCTTGGAGAGCGAGTGTTGGAGCTGCACGCAGAGTTTCCAAAGGGGATAAATGTATCGCTCGTAAAGGTGCTTGGTAAAAATCGTATCTTTGTTGCCACCTACGAGCGTGGAGCAGGTATTACAGCTTCGTGCGGTACGGCGATGACTTCGAGTGCTACGGCAATGACACTGAATGGTCGTTGCGATTATGAAGCAACTATCGAGGTGGGAAATCGCGGTGGTGCGGTGCGGTGTATCTGCCACAAAGAGGGAGGTCTGCATACCCAGCTTATCGGCAACGCCTCGTACATCTCCTACGGCAGAGTCGTGGCGGAAGATGGAGGTTTTATATGTGTGGAGTTGGGCAAATTTGATAATGAAATCACCCTCTACAACGACTTCTTAAAATCAATAAGCGTATAAAGAGTTGAGATTATGAGAAGAGTGCTCTATATTGTGTGTTGCTTGTTGGTGGGAGTGTTGCTCTCCGCCTGCAATGTCACACGCTTTATTCCGTCTGACTCATATCTGCTGCAACGAGTAAAAATTGAGGAGGATAAGAGCGCACCGCGTGATGAGCGAGTCAAGAGCGATGAGGTCACCAAATATCTGCGTCAAAAGCCGAATAAACACTTCCTCGGTACAGATTTCTATGCTTGGATATACCTTATGGCAAACCCCGAGAAGGATAATTGGTGGAATAATCTCAAACGCAAAATGGGCGAAGAGCCTGTATTGTTCAATATGCGCGATACGGAGCGATCTGCCACCAATCTTAAACTCTATCTCAACTCACGAGGATACTACTCCTCGAAGGTCGATTTCAAGGTTGATACAACCTATCGCCGCAAACGCGCCAAGGTGTCGTACTCATTGAAGCAGGAGAAGCCCTACCTTATCGACTCCATATCGTACGACTTCCGCGACCGTTTCCTCGAACCTATTTTATTGCCCGATACTGTGAATACACTACTTCACAAAGGCGATATATTCGACATATCGGTACTAAATGCCGAGCGTGAGCGCATTGCCATATATCTCAAAGATAGAGGTTACTACAACTTCTCGGTCAACAATGTGGAGTATATTGCCGACACGCTCGGTGGCGACCACAAGGTGGGAGTTAAGGTTATCATAAAGCAAAATCTGGCGGGTTACAATGCTCGCGGTGAGGCAATGTACACCAACAACGATGTATATCGTCTGCGCAACATTAACATCATACCTCGCTACAATGCGGCACTTGCCAAGAGTGATAGCAGTTACTTCGCGCGATTTGACTCGACCGAATACAACGGATTAAAGGTCTTTTTCAGCGGTAAAAAACCAAAAGTTCGTGCAAGAGTTCTGCGCGTAGCGATACCACTCTACCCTAACTATCTCTACAACTACTCGCAGGTAAATCGCACCTACTCCAATCTGATGGCGATGGGTTACTTCAAGAGTGCCCGCATCAACTTTACCGAGTCGCCCGACACATTGAAGAGTAATCCTATCACATTGGTAGGTAACAACCTCTCAACATCTGCCTCTGCGCCGATAAATTACACGCAGGAGAAGTATCTCGATTGCAACATCTACTGTACGCCGGCTCTACAACAAGGCATAAAAGCGGAGGTAGAGGCTTCGACAACTTCGAGTTTCTACGGCTTGAAGGCCGTATTGGGATATCAGAACAGAAATATTTTCCATGGTGCCGAGATGCTCGAAATTACGGGTACGGCGGGATACGAGTATATGAAGGCTCCGAATTCGAAGAAGCGACACGCCATGGAGTTCGGTGTGGCTGCAAGCCTTTCATTCCCACGATTTCTGCTGGCAAACTACGCATTAAAGAACAATGTTGTTGCGCCAAAAACCAAATTTGAGTTATCGTACAACTATCAGGACCGTCCATACTATCAGCGCGGACTATCGAGTGCCTCGTGGATATATTCGTGGCGCAACAAGACAAACTCCTCGTTTGTGGTACGCCCGATAGGTATCAACTTGGTGGATGTGTCATACATAAACCAGAACTACTTTAACTCGCTACAAAATCAATACCTCAAACATAGTTTCGAGTCGCAGTTGATAGTGGCTATTTCGGGCTCTTATGTATTGAACAAGCAGTATAAATCGGCACCAAACAACTACACCACCGTACGCGCCAACTGCGAGCTGGCGGGTAACCTCCTCAACGGACTCGAACATCTGCTGTCATCGCCTGCCAAAGGTAAAGACTACTACGAATTTCTCGGTATCCGTTACTCGCAATATGTGCGCGCCGATGTCAATGCCAGCCATAAAGTTATGTTTGGCAAGGTCACAGCTCTCGCAGCGCGACTATATGCAGGTGTGGCATACGCTTACGGCAACTCCGATGCTGTGCCTTTCGATCGTCTGTTCTATGCAGGAGGCAGCAATAGCATGCGAGGTTGGGCTCCGCGAACACTCGGTCCGGGCTCATCGCCTGCACCTACGAATGTGGTCTATCCTACGCAGTTGGGCGATATGAAGTTGGAGGCTAATCTCGAATTTAGATTTCCGATTTGGGGTATGTTCCATGGTGCAACCTTCCTCGACTTGGGAAATATATGGTATATCGGGCGCAAGGATATCAGTTATCCCGAGGAGTCGGTATTCCACTTCAATAGTTTCTACAAGCAGTTGGCGTTCAATACGGGTATCGGACTACGACTCGATATCAAATTTGCCATTCTGCGACTCGATTGGGGTATTCAGTTACACAACCCGAACAATCCCGAGGGACAACGATGGATTCACAACTTCAAGTGGCGCAACACATCGCTTAACTTCGGTGTAGGTTACCCATTCTAATACGACAAACAGAGAAGAGTATGACAAAACTCGAATACAAATACCTGTACAACATAAACTCGCCTGCGGATTTGCGCAAATTGTCGATTAGCGAACTTCCTCGCTACTGCGCAGAGGTACGCCAATACATTATTGAGCAGTGCGCCATAAATCCCGGACACCTCGCCTCTTCGCTTGGTGCGGTGGAGATTGCCGTGGCGATACACTATGTTTATGATACACCAAACGACAAACTCATTTGGGATGTAGGACATCAGGCGTACGCCCACAAAATTATCACGGGACGCCGCGATGCTTTCGCTACAAATCGCCGTTTAGGAGGTATTAGCGGTTTCCCTCGTATGGAGGAGAGCGAGTATGACGCTTTTGGCGCAGGACACTCTTCGGTGTCGGTATCGGCAGCACTCGGTATGGCGCAGGCTGCAAAATTGCAGGGCAAAGCGCAAAAGACGGTTGCTGTAATTGGCGATGGCTCGATTGCCGGAGGATTGGCGTTTGAGGGGTTGAACAATGCAGGTTCGGACAAGACTACCGATATTTTGGTTATCTTGAACGATAACAATATGTCTATCGATAAGTCGCAAGGTGCGCTCAATCACTATCTGTTGCGCCTATCGACCTCGTCTAAATACAACCGCTTCAAGCAAGGACTTTGGTCTGCCCTATCGCACACTCCGCGCACACTAAACCTTTGCCGTAAGGTCGGCAATGCCGTTAAGCACGGATTATTGCAAAATAGTAACCTATTCGAGAGTCTTGGTTTCCGCTATTTTGGTCGTGTTGATGGTCACAACATAAAGCGACTTGTTCGTACTTTGATGGCTTTGAAGAGTATCCGTTCCCCGAAGCTACTCCACATCATAACCGAAAAGGGACACGGCTACGCCCCGACACAGAGCGACCTCTCGGTTTGGCACGCTCCGGGTTGTTTCAATCCCGACACGGGAGAACGCATCAAGAAGGAGTCGAAGGCTTCGCGTATGCAGGATGTATTCGGACAGACACTGCTCGACCTTGCGAAGATGGATAAGCGCGTAGTAGGCATCACTCCCGCTATGCCTTCGGGCTGCTCGATGACGATTATGATGGAGGCTATGCCCGACCGTTGTTTCGATGTCGGTATTGCCGAAGGTCATGCCGTAACATTCTCGGCAGGTTTGGCTGCTGCTGGTGAGCGACCATTCTGTAACATCTATTCGACCTTTATGCAACGAGCATACGACAATATCATCCACGATGTGGCACTGCAAAGCCTCCCCGTAACATTCTGCCTTGATAGAGGTGGATTGGTAGGTGAAGATGGTGCAACACATCACGGAGCCTTCGATATTGCCTATCTCGGTTGTATCCCTAATATGATTATTGCAACTCCGTCTGATGAGTGGGAGTTACGCAATATGATGTTCACCGCATTACAGAGCGATTCTCCGTTTGCAATTCGCTATCCACGAGGAACAGGGCGAGGCACTGCGTGGCGCGATATGCCTTTCGAGGCTATCGAGGTGGGTAAGGCTCGCCAAGTATGCGAAGGTGATGATGTGGCAGTATTTGCCTTTGGAACTCTCTGTGCCGATGCCGAGCATGCAGCACAACAAGCAAATATAATTGGCGTAAGCACAGCAGTCTATGATATGCGTTTTGCAAAGCCTCTTGATAAAGCCCTGATTTTGGAGGTTGCAACCCGATTTAAGCGTATAGTAACCGTTGAAGATGGTATTCTTCGTGGTGGTGCAGGCGAGGCAGTTACCAAATTACTTAACGACAATAATATTGCAACTCCTGTCGTTACGCTCGGCATTGACGATAAGTTTGTCGAGCATGGCACAGTAGCAGAGTTGCGACACTTGTGCGGATACGATACGGAAGGTATTCTCCACGCCATAATCAAGTAGTCGCAACCAACAACAGTGCAGATATAAATGATATAGGCTCCCGAAATTCGGGAGCCTATATCATTTATAATCGTTTCGGATTATTTCAAAGCAGCGAGGTTTACATCCTTTGCAGCCTTTGCCTTCAACGATGCGTCCTTCGATACTGCGCTGTTCAACTGTGCCTGTGCACCCTTAACATCGCCCTCTTTGCATGCGATAACGGCACGCAAGTAGTCAGCCTTTGCAGAGTTGTCGCTTGCAATGCACTGCTTTGCAACAGAGAGGTTGCCATTGAGGACATTTACGATAGCAGCATTGTAACCCGACTTCAAAGTCTGTGCAGCAGCAGCGTAGTCACCCTTAGCAGCAGCAATCAAAGCCTTTGCCTCGGCAGAAGCATTTGCAGCATAGCCCTCTGCCTTTGCTACATCACCCTCAGCAGCATAAGCCAAAGCGTAGTTGTTATTCAACTCGGCAGCAACGCTGTTGTCAGCCTTGTTCAAGCAAGCAGCAGCCTTCTCGTAGTTACCAGCCTTTGCATAAACTACTGCGAGGTTGTTCCAAGCACGAGCATCACCCGACTTAGTAGCCTCAACCAAAGCAGCCTCTGCAACCTCATCGCAAACCGATGCAATGTGGAGCAACTCCTCCAACTTCAAAGTCGAAGCCTTGCCACCCTTAACGAATGCTACCATCTCCTCATCGCTCCAACCGGTGATATCTGCGCTATTAACAACTTGCGCACGGCGAAGTTGTGGCAATACATCGGTTTTGAGCGACTTGAATACAGTCGACATATTCTTAATCTCCTTCTCACGCTCTGCGCTCGAAGAGTACATCTTCAAAACTTGGAGAATGAGGTCCTTGTCAGCGATGTTCGATGCAGCAACGGCAGCCTGGAAGCCCTCCCAGTCCTCACCGTATGCAGCAGCATCGATGTTCAAACCTGCATCAGCAAGCAACTTCTCAACAGCCTTCAAACCGGTCTCGCTACGCTTCTGCGACAACTTGTCGTTGAACTTCTCAGGACCATCTGGCGAAGCATAACCATTTACATAGAGCGACTGTGCTACACGGTCGTTAGCCTTGTAAGCCTCAACACCGGCCTTCAACTCCTTCAACTCCTCGGTCTCAACAGCCTTCTTTGCTACACGCGAAGAGTTAATTTTGTAAACGATATCAGCCTTTGTTACAACAGTAGTTACGCGCTTGTAGTTGTTAGCAGCAGCCAACATAGCCTCCGAGAAATCGAGGTCGCTCTGCAAAGTATTGATGCCCTTTGCGATAACCAAACCATACTCAGCAGCGGTTGCATTCCAGCTATTGAGAGCCTCTGCAGCAGCGAGAGTGAGGTTCATTGGGTGATACTTGCCGGTGTTAGCATTTACGAGAACAAAACCCTTGCACTTGTTGTTAGCCTCCATAGCAGCATTTACAACCGAGCCAACAGAGCTTGTGCACTCTGCTTTGGTACACTTAACTTCGAGCAAGAGAACGAGGTTACAAACCTGCATCTCTGGCTTGTAAGCGAACTCTACATGACGCTTGATGGTAAGAGCCTCGCCATTCTTAACGAGCATACCGTTGCTAGCAACCTTCTCACCTTGGAGGAGGAGTGTGTTACCCAAAGCAACGCCTCCCTCATAAACGAGAGCAGGAGTAACCTTCAACGAAGCCTTCTTGTTGAAGTACTTTGCAGGAATCTCTGCAACGATGTCGGCAACAACCTTACCGTTGTTAAGCACGAGAACATCAGGAGTACAAGTGATAGTGACAGCGTTTGATTTCTTCGCCATCTTCTTGAAGCAGTCGCAGCTTGTCATTGTCAAAGCGGCAGCCACAAGAACCAATGTCATCTTAAAAAGATTTTTCATAGTGTTTGTGAATTATTAAATGTTAAAAAATTGTAACTCTATCATCTTCCTAATAGGTATATACCTATTCAGCTACAAAGATATATATTTTTTGACAAAACAAAAACATATATCGTTTTTTTATTCGTTTTTATGCTCCAAATCGTTCAATAGAGCCTCTAAAACACTAAAAATGGGCTTTTATAGTGAAAACGGGCGGCAAATACCACCCTTAAATTTATTCAAAATCGTAAATGGTTAGGCTATTTTTGTGGTTACACACCTAATTCGCCATTCCAAAAAGCATATAAATCAGAGGTGAGCGAGGGAATTTTGGGCTAAACAAGGAAGCGAGTCCGCAGCATACTAGAGCGTATGTGAGGAACTCGCTTACCGAAGAGCAGTGCAAAATTCACCGCTCAGAATGATTTTTTTTTTACAATTTACGCAACTTTACTGTAAAGTGACGCATCAACTCTGCCTCCCAAACAATCTCCACACCACGAGTAATCTCGTTGCGGCGGTCAAATACATTCTTCAATGCAGCAGCGATAACTCGCATGTGATTGTCGGTATAGACACGGCGAGCAACGCAAAGACGAAGTAAATCGAGCCCACCAAAACGATTTTCGCGTGTTACAGGGTCGCGGTCGGCAAGGATATAGCCAATCTCACAACCACGAACACCCGCCTCTAAATACAACTCGATAGCGAGAGTCTGTGCAGGGAACTCCTCCTTCGGAACTTTGGTAAGCACCTTGTCGGCATCTACGAAGATAGCATGACCACCCACAGGACGCTGATACGGGATTCCGTACTCATCGAGCAAACCTGCGAGGAACTCAACTTGATGTATGCGCGTTTCGAGATTGTCGAACTCGGTATTCTCGTCAAGACCTACCGCCAACGCCTCCATATCGCGACCATTCATACCACCATAAGTGAGATAACCCTCGAATGGGATACAGAAACGCTTTGCACCCTCGTACCAATCTTCGTGGCGAGTAGCGATAAAGCCACCCATATTTACGATACCGTCTTTCTTTGCCGACATTGTCATACCATCTGCCAACGAGAACATCTCCAAGGCAATCTCCTTGATAGTCTTGTCGGCGTAACCCTCCTCACGAGTCTTGATAAAGTATGCATTCTCGGCAAAACGAGCCGAATCAAGAACTACGCGCTTGCCATACTTGTCGGCAATAGCACGCACCTCGCGCAAGTTCTGCATCGAAACAGGCTGACCACCTGCGGTGTTGTTGGTGATGGTAACGATAATGAACGGCACATTCTCGTGATGCTCTGCCAACGCCTTCTCCAACTTCTTTGGATCTACATTTCCCTTAAATGGGATTTCGAGTTGGGTATCTTTCGCCTCATCAATAGTGCAGTCGAGGGCAGTAGCCTTACGGCTCTCGATATGTCCCTTCGTTGTATCGAAGTGCGAGTTACCCGGAACAACCGAACCGGCCTTTACAAGGTGCGAGAACAGCACATTCTCGGCAGCACGACCTTGGTGTGTAGGGATAACATACTCGAAGCCTGTGATTTTGTTGATAGTCTCTTTGAGGTGGAAGAATGAAGATGAGCCTGCGTAGCTCTCATCGCCCATCATTACCGCTGCCCACTGACGGTCGCTCATCGCACCCGTTCCCGAGTCGGTCAAGCAGTCGATGTAAACCTGCTCCGAACGCAACTGGAAGAGGTTGTAGTCCGCCTCTTTCATCCACTGCTCGCGCTCCTCGCGAGTACTCTTCTTGATTGGCTCAACCATCTTGATTCGCCAAGATTCTGCAAAAGGAAGTTCCATACTTAAATTAAGAATTAAGAGTTAAAAATTAAGAATTATTTAGTTTTAGGTCTATTCGTTTGCAAATGCTTTGAGTTGTGCGATTTCTTGCGGCCAAATCTCCTCGTTCGGGGTTTCGAGCGTAAGCGGTATCTCCTCGAAGAGTGGCGACTGCGCAATAAAGCGGAAACAATCCCAACCGATAAAACCCTCACCCAACGAGGCGTGTCTATCGACATGCGAGCCGAGAGGTTTCAAGGCATCGTTCAGGTGCATACCACGCAAATATTTCATACCAACAATCTCATCAACCATTTGGAAGGTCTTTTCACAAGCCTCCACACTCGAAAGGTCATAGCCTGCGGCAAATGTATGGCAAGTGTCGATGCAAAAACCAACACGCGACTTATCCTCCACTTTGTCTATAATATGTGCAATATGCTCCCACGCAAAGCCAAGATTCGAGCCTTGACCTGCGGTATTCTCAATAACCGCCGTAACGCCCTGCGTGCGGTCAAGAGCCATATTTATCGACTCGGCAATGCGGTCGAGCGACATCAACGAGGTGATTTTTCCGAGGTGGCTGCCCGGGTGAAAGTTCAGCCTATCCAGACCGAGTCTTTCACATCGCGCCATCTCCTCAAAGAAGGATTCGCGCGACTTCTCCAAACCTTCGCGCTCAGGGTGTCCGAGGTTGATAAGGTAACTGTCGTGTGGTAAAATCTGCTTTGCCGTATATCCACACTCTGCGCATGCCGCCTTAAATCGCTCGCACTGCTCCTCCGTCAGAGCCGGAGCAAGCCATTGGCGTTGATTTTTGGTAAACAGGGCAAAGGCGGTAGCACCTATTGCCTTGGCATTATGCGGAGCATTCTCCACTCCTCCCGATGCGCTTACATGTGCGCCAAAATATTTCATAAATTAAGAATTAAAAATTAAGAATGAAGAATTATTATAATTCCAACAAACTATTTCATTATCAACGCTCCTAAAAATCGTCAATGATTGAGCTATTTTTGTGCGATGTTAGGCGACAAAAGCGCAGCATAGTATGCCTATGTGAGCATTTTGGAGTCCGACACAATCGTGCAAAAAGAGCCAATCAGAACGATTTTATACAAGTCCTTCGACATTTCCGTCTTCCGCAAGGCGGATATTCACCGCTTGTGGTGTCTTGCTCAATCCAGGCATACGCATAATATCGCCCGCCAAAACTACCACAAAACCACTACCGGCATTGAGTTCTATATCCTTGATTTTAAGGGTAAAGCCCTCTACACTTCCATATAGTTTTGCATCTCCACTGAATGAGTATTGGGTTTTTGCTATGCAGACAGGAAGATTTCCCATACCCCACTTCTCAATTAGAGCAATCTCCTTCTGCGCCTTCAAACTAAACTCCACAGATGCTGCGCCATATATTTTCTTTGCAACTTTCTCGATTTTCTCTTTGATGCTATCTTCGAGGTCGTATGCATAGTTAAGAGGAGCCGATGGCTGATTCTCGATAAGTTCCACAGCAGCCTCTGCCAACTCGGCAGCACCTGCACTACCCTCCATATAGGCGTTATTGATTACACAACGAACACCCTGCTCGGCACAATGCTCCATAACCATTGCTATCTCCTCATCGGTATCGCTGGCGAAGCGATTGAAGCATACCAACACAGTCTGACCAAATTTCTGCAAATTGGCAATATGGCGGTCAAGGTTTGCAAAACCTCGTTTCAAACCCTCGGCATTTGGCAGTTTAATCTCCGTTTCAGCCACACCACCATGCATTTTAAGAGCAAGAGTAGAAGCAACCAAAACGGTCAAATCGGGTTTCAAGCCTGCTTGACGGCACTTTATATCAAAAAACTTCTCTGCTCCAAGGTCAGCACCGAAGCCTGCCTCGGTAACGGTATAATTCGACCACGACATTGCCATACGGGTTGCAATAACCGAGTTGCAACCATGAGCGATATTAGCAAAAGGTCCTCCGTGAATAATCACAGGGTGATGTTCGGTTGTCTGTACAAGATTTGGATTTATGGCATCTTTCAAGAGAGCCACAACCGCACCCGTAACACCCAAATCATTCACCGTAAACGGAGTATCATCGTAGCGCACACCAAGCACAATACGACCAATACGGGCATACAAGTCGTCAATGTTGCGAGCCAAACACAAGATTGCCATAATCTCCGATGCCGGAGTAATGTCGAATCCGGTTTCGGTAGGTATTCCGTTTGTTGAGCCTCCAAGTCCCGAAACAATATGGCGCAAGGAACGGTCGTTCATATCGAGAACTCGTCGCCACATAACCTTCTTCAAACCAACCTGCTTTGAGCGATTGTGGTAGAGATAGTTGTCGAGCAGAGCAGCAATAAGGTTGTTTGCCGAAGTTACCGCGTGGAAGTCGCCCGTAAAGTGGAGATTTATATCCTCCGAAGGCAACACCTGCGTATAACCTCCTCCCGTAGCACCACCTTTCATGCCGAAACAAGGTCCTAACGAAGGCTCACGCAGTGCAATAATAGCACGCTTACCTATTCTGTTAAGTCCCATACCCAGACCGATGCTAACGGTAGTCTTTCCTACACCCGCTTTGGTCGCAGTAATTGCCGTTACAAGAATAAGATGACTCTTTTTAACCTTCTTACTATCAATAAGTTTGTATGGTATCTTTGCAATGTGCTTACCATAATTAAATACCTCCTCGGCAGGAAAGCCTACTTCGGCAGCAACTTCGCGAATATCCTTCAACTTTGTTGCTCGTGCAATTTCAATATCTGACTTCATACTATTTATATATTTTTTAATCTATTTTACTCGTTCTGTGAATAACACTCTACAAATATACAAATTTATATTCAATATATTTGCTATTTTTTACCATATCGAATAGAATACATATTGTATCCGACTTCACGAACACCTCTTATAGTTTCGTAATATGGTGTATCACATACATCTGTGAAACCAACTTGGAAATTCTCTCCATCAAAACGACCTGTGGTTGCTTGGTCTGAAAATTGGTGCCAATGGGTACCAACAATTTGAGGATGTTCAAGTGCCGAGTGCACATATTGTATATATGCATCTCCGCGTTCCTTCTGATTAGCAACCCTTATCAATGAGTGGTGAAGCACTCCTTGTTCCATTGTACCAAAGTGGAATTCACCTATTATCATTGGTATATCAACCCCCTCCGGTTGTTTGTAATCTGCAACTGTCCGCATATAGAAATTATGGCTGATAGCATCACAATATTGTGCGCCAATAGCCAATACCCTATCATTCGAATAGGAGAAACGACAACCAAGGTACAATACTCCCGGAGCATATTCGTTAAAGACCTCGCGTATATTGCGAAAATATTTGTGTATGATAAGATCGTTGAACTCCACAAGGTCTATACTTGCCTGCTTTGGCAACGCTTTATCATTGGCGAGGAGAGCATTCCATGATGCAAACGATGTACCCCACACCGAGTTTAACTTGGATATTTTACCATACTTTGCTCGGTAATGTTTTACCAACTCTCGCTTTGCTGTAACCGTAGCAGGGTTCTGTGCAGTTTTTTCGGCAAGGAAGCTTTCGTTGCCCCACTTTAACTCATTGTCAACAAATAGACCTACCAAATATGGGTCTTTCAACTCTTTCTCTCGCTCTTTAAGTTGTGCGATAAGCTCCTCTTTGAACGATTTATCGAATGGGTCCGACAACTGCCACCATAAACCGCCCGTACCATAGATTGGTGCAGAGTGGACCTCCAAACGCTCGATATAGGGAGTCTGCGACATTAAGCAAATATCCTTATCTGAGGAGTTCGCAATGGTATTCAAACCCCAACTACGCAAACGGCGATGAGCCATTTCGCCATATTTTGCTCTGTAATTTTCGCCATATTTGCGATATATATTCGCCGAAGAGAAGTCATAAGTCTCTTTATGCCCACGCTGCACATAGTATGGTTTTAGCAGAGCATCATTGGTGTAGTAAAACTGCTCGAATTTATCTCCTGCGGAAGGAAGATTTTCGAAATAGAATCTACGATTATCAAGCGGTGTAACAGCCGAAGATGGAGTTACTCTCACTACTCCGTGCGACCACCATAGGCAGCCCTCCGGGTCCACAAACCACCATTTGCCATCAACTTTCTTGAAGTAGAAACGACCTGTTGCCTCGTAATGAGGACCATCTGCCCAACCGCCATATTTGTTAAATGATACTGGTGCAGTATGTTCGGTAAGGTCTGCCTCCTCCTTTGCAAGTAATTGTTGCAAATCTTCGTCCGAATGCACCTTGTTTTCCCATTCGTGATGCTTATATTGACCATACTGGTCAATGAACGGGAAAAATTCATCGTAAGACATTTGTGTCACTTTCGGATTTTTAGCACGACATCCCGAAACGAGTTGAAAGTCCGACACCTGCCACTCTATCAGAGCATCAGAGGATGCGGCACGATGTCTTGCCTGAAACATAATTTGCTCCACATGCGCAAGGTCTCCGGCGTATGAAGTAAGGTCAAAAGCGTGCGAATATGGTGTATTGAACATATTTGTAGAATCATCGTAGGCATGTAATGCAGCTACTACATCGGGATTGTCAAATGGGCGAGGGAACGAAATCTCTATTTCGCGGCGCTCATTTGGTTGCAAATAGTAGAGTTGACCGACCGACATCATGCGTGCAGAGTAGAAGCGATAATACTTTGTAGGCTCATGCGATAGTGTAACATATAGATTTATAAGTGCATCACTTCTATTTTCTACCACAAATCGTGCAGCTTTATACTCTGTGAGGTCATATTTTTCAGATAGTTCAAAACCCGAATATCTCTTTGCGACTTCCGATTTAACCACCACTGTACCCTTCTCTACTTTTATATCACAATCATTCAGCGGAGCAATCTTTTCTATTGCTGCGTTCTCAAAAGGTTTAATTGTAGAAGTGTTATTCTTCAAAATAACACCGCCCACAACCAACACAAGTGCAATTAACAACAAGATCTTCTTCATAATGTTTGTGTTATCGATTATTATTCTATTGCAAAAATAGCAAAAAACGAGGTTTTATCAAAATTCAATAAGAATTATTCGCACAAAATAAAAACTCTTTGAGAATTCGGTTAAATTATTTAACTTTGTAATATTATTATATCGTAGTATGCGAATTTATTGCTTGGCTGTGATATATTAATCAAATTTATTCTATATTTGTATGCTCAAATCGATAACAAACAATAAAAAATAGCAATATGAAGAGAATTTTTACACTTTTTGCAGCACTTATCGCTTGTGCAGGCGTAGCAAATGCACAAGCAACCGTTGTTTCGGCAACTCCACAGGAGCAGATAACATTTGCCAACGAGGTAAAGAAGAGTGAAAAAGATGCCCCTGCATTCAAGAGCGAGGCTCAAATCAAAGCCGAGAAGGCCGCTGCTCGCAAGGAGCGCAACACCATCGAGTTCAATGCAACGCTCAATGGTTCGCTCGCTCACTTCAACGACAAATGGCTATCGGTAAACGGAAACACCAACTCACTCACCGGAATTGGCAATATCCTCTTTACTCATACCTACACAAAGGGCAAGTTCACCATCGGCACAAAGGTTACGGGCAAGTTGGGCTATGCATATAACTTCACAAGCAGCGAGGCAAGCAGCACCGTATCGAAGAGTCAGGACGAGTGGTTTGTCCAGACCTCACCTGCTTATGTTATCTCGAAGAGTTGGAATGTTGGAGGAACACTCTCCTTGCGTTCGCAGTTTGCAAATGGTTGGAATAGCACCGACAAGGCTGCACGCAAACTCACCAGCACAGGCTTCGCTCCTGCATATCTTATCGCTTCGATTGGTGTAACCTATGTTTGTCCTAATGCGAAGTTCCCTATCAAGATTAACATCGCTCCACTCTCTATGAATGCAACCTATGTAACCAATAGTGTCGTTCGAGATTTCTACTATGCTGACAAATTTGGAGCAGACACCGACCCAAGCACCCTCACACTCGACCAGCTCAACACCCCTTATGTTTATGGTTTGACTTTGAGGAACAAAAATCAGCGTTACGAGGGTGGTTCGTCTATCCAGATTGACTTCGACAAGACATTTGGCAAGAAGGGCATATTCCGCTACCGTACTACACTCTACTCCTTCTATGGTTGGATTAATCAGATAGCACAACAGAGCGATAGCAAGAAGTGGAATGCAGACCCTGCAAATGCCGGCAATCCTCTCCAATATGAGAGCATCGCACCTACGGTTCGTTGGGAGAATACTATCGACATCAAAGCCACAAAGTACTTCTCGACACAGTTCTACTTCCAACTCTACTACAACAAGGCACAGAACAAGAGCGTTCAGACGCAAACTGTCCTTGGCGTAGGTCTTGCATATACCTTCAAAAACAAGTAATTGCTTGATTGGGTAGGTTAAAACTTTTGGGTGGCTTATTTTTCTTGCGGTGTGCCACCGCATTTACAAATCTACCCACCCCTAAATCCCCTCCGAGGAGGGGACTTGGTTGCCAAAGGCGATAAATGCTGGGGAAAATAAGTAATTGCTTGATTGGGTAAGTTAAAACTTTTGGGTGGCTTGTTTTTCTTGCGGTGTGCCACCGCATTTACAAATCTACCCACCCCTAAATCCCCTCCGAGGAG
>JAZQHQ010000027.1:0-14518 GCA_045540675.1 Alistipes sp.
TTGGGGAAACATGTTGTCTTCCTAAGACCGCTTGGCCTCCGACTTAGGGTTACGTCGTCGGACGCAGAGAACAACTTCTACCGCACGATAGTCGTCGAGGATGAGACAGCTGCAATAGAGGTTCTCGTGGGATTAAACTCACTCTCGAAGATAAATTGACAATTGACTAATTGACAATTGACAATTACTTTCTACTTCTTGACTATTTTATAAAAAATCGAAATTCTCTCGTCCCTCGTCTCTCATCTATTTTTGTGAAGTTTTCCGTTTTCCGCTTTCCGTTTTCCGTTTATTTTTGTATTTTTGCCAAAAATATAAAAATAGGTATATGCAGAAATCTATGACCGGCTTCGGTAAGGCCGAAGTTGTGATAAATGGCAAGACAATTACGGCGGAGATTCGTTCGCTCAACTCCAAACAACTCGACTTGGGCCTGAAAACCCCTGCCGCATACAGAGAACTCGAAAATGACATTCGTTCGCTCGTATCGAAGCGCGTAGTGCGTGGTAAGGTTGATTTGCTCGTTTCGGTGGTTTCGACCGAAGTGGCAACCGCTTCACGCATCGACAAACCCCTCTTTGCTGCCTACATCAAGCAGATGAATGAAGCGTTGGCATACGCAGGCGTAGAGGTTGATTACGAGGCGATTATCCCCGTTGTAATGAAGATGCCGAATGTTATTCAGGCAGACACTGCCGATGCCTCCGAGGAGGAGAAAAAGGCTGTTATGGCTGCCGTAGAGGGCGCCATCGACAAACTCGAAGCGTTCCGCAAGCAGGAGGGTGCGATTTTGATTGCCGACCTATTGCGCCGAGTCGATTTGATCGAGCAGATGCGCAACGAGATTATTCCGTTCGAGGCGGCTCGTACCGAGTCGGTGCGTCAGCGTATCCGTGAGGGCATCGAGAAGTTGGGCGTAGAGGTGGATAACAACCGCTTGGAGCAGGAGATGATTTTCTATATCGAGAAACTCGATATCACCGAGGAGAAGGTGCGCCTTGAAAACCACTGCAAGTACTTCCGCGAGGTGGCAAACAACGAGGAGCAGGCAGGTCGCAAGCTCGGCTTTATTGCGCAGGAGATGGGGCGTGAAATCAATACCACCGGCTCAAAGGCCAACCAGCACGATATTCAGAAGTTGGTGGTCAAGATGAAAGACGAGTTAGAGAAAATCAAGGAACAGGTACTCAACATCTTGTAAGGCTATGACAGGTAAACTAATTATATTTTCAGCGCCGAGTGGTTCGGGTAAGACGACAATCGTGCGAGAGCTGTTGAAGCACTATCCGCAGTTTGAGTTCTCGATTTCGGCAACATCGCGTGCGCCACGAGGTGTGGAGCAGAATGGGGTGGACTACTACTTCCTCACGCAGGAGGAGTTCGCAGCCAAAGTCGCATCGGACAGTTTTGTCGAGTGGGAGGAGGTCTATGCAGGTACTTGCTACGGAACTCTTAAAAGCGAGATGGAGCGCATCTGGTCAAAGGGTAATGTTATCATTTTCGATGTTGATGTGATGGGTGGCATCAACCTCAAAAAGATTTTTGGCGAGGCGGCTTGTTCAATTTTTATTATGCCGCCATCGGTGGAGGAGTTGCAGAAGCGATTGGAAGGTCGTGGCACTGACTCGACAGAGGTTATCGCCAAGCGAGTAGCAAAGGCGGAGTTCGAGATTTCAAAGGCTCCCGAGTTCGACTACAAGGTCATAAATGACGACCTCGCAACCGCCGTAGCCGAAACTCGTGCAATTATTGACGCATTCCTCGCGAAGTAATTTTGCATTCTGCATTTTGAATTTTGCATTTATGAAGCGTGTAGCGTTATATTTCGGCTCGTTCAACCCCATCCACAAGGGGCATATCGCCCTCGCAGAGTGGGTGGTGGAGCAGGGCTTGTGCGATGAGCTGATATTTATCGTATCGCCCCAAAACCCATTCAAAGAGCAGGAGGGGCTTGCTCCCGAGTTCTCTCGCTACGAGATGTGCGAGTTGGCTTGCAAGGCTTCACGCTACCCCGAGCAGATAAAGGTCTCGGCGGTGGAGTTTGTGTTGGAGAAGCCTTCGTACACGATAAATACGCTGCGCTATCTGCGTGAGAATTTCGGCTCGGAGATGCAATTTTCAATATTGATGGGTGCGGACAATATCGAAAATTTCGACAAGTGGCGCGAGTATGAGGAGATTTTGCGCAACTATCCGCTGTTGGTCTATCCGCGTGAGGGATATTCGGTGGAGAGGTTTGCCGACAAGATAACATTCTTGGAGAACGCACCGTTATTTGATTATGCGGCTACCGATATCCGCACGATGATAGCCGAGGGCGTGGATTTCAGAGATAAGTTGAGCGCAGAGGTCGCTCACTACATAATACAGAACAAGTTATACAGATAATATGGAGAGATTAAAAGTAGCACTTTTGGCGGGTGGCGACTCATCGGAGCGCGAGATTGCACTCAATAGCGCACATCAGATTAGCGAGGCTCTCGATGCGGAGAAATACGATGTTAAGGTCATCGACCTGCACCACCGCAGCTGGGCTTATACCGCGCCAAATGGCAAGAGATACGAGGTTGATAAGAACGACTTTTCGCTGACCGTAGAGGGGGAGCGCACCGAGTTTGAGTATGCGCTGATTATTATCCACGGCACACCGGGCGAAGACGGCAAGTTGCAGGGCTACTTGGATATGATGGGTATTCCGTATTCATCGTGTTCGCAGGTCAGCTCAACCATCACTTTCGACAAGGTTTCGACCAAGCGTGCTGTTGCCGAACGAGGAATAAATGTCGCACGCGAGGTCTTTCTGCATCGTGGCGAGCCGTACTCGGCAGAGGCTATTGCCGAGGAGTTGGGGTTGCCGTTGTTCGTAAAGCCTAACGCCAGCGGTTCGAGCTTTGGCGTTACGCGAGTTACCGAAGTTGCGCAGATTGATGAGGCTGTGGCTCTGGCATTTACCGAGAGTGAGGAGGTCTTGATTGAGGAGTGCATCACAGGTCGCGAGTTCGGCTGTGGCGTGCTTATCACGAAGAATAAGACGCTTGTATTGCCTATTACGGAGATTGTGTCGAAGAGGGCATTTTTCGACTACGAGGCGAAATACACCGAGGGTATGAGCGATGAGATTACCCCTGCACCAATCTCGGAGGAGTGGAGCGAGATGATAGCCGATGCGGCGGTCGAGGCGTACAAGGCGTGTCGTTGTCGTGGCATTGTCCGCATCGACTTTATCGTTACCGAGGAGGGCAAGGCGTACCTTATCGAGGTGAACTCTATCCCCGGAATGTCGAGTGGCAGCATCGTGCCGAAGCAGGCTCGTACAGCAGGAATATCGCTCGGAGAGCTGTATGATTTGGTAATCAGTGATACGAACTTATGATTGAAATTGAAGGCAAAATAGTTACTACCGACCTTTTGACCGAGAAGTTTGCGTGCGACCTGTCGCAATGCAAGGGGGCGTGCTGCATCGAGGGCGATGCGGGGGCTCCACTCGAAATCGAAGAGGTCGATATTCTCGAAGAGGAGTACGAAAATTACAAGCCCTATATGACTCCCGAAGGCATTGCAGCCGTTGAGCGTCAGGGCTTTATGGTCGTTGATGTGGAGGGCGACTACACCACACCGCTTATCAACGGTGGCGAGTGCGCCTTTACCTGCTACGATGAGAATGGGGTGGCGTTGTGTGCTATCGACAAGGCTTTTCGTGAGGGTAAATGCTCCTTCCAAAAACCCATATCGTGCCACCTCTACCCAATTCGTGTACTGAAATTCAAAAACGGAGGAGAGGGGCTGAACTACCACCGCTGGTATATCTGCAAGTCGGCTTGCGAGAATGGTTGCAAACTCGGCATACCTGTCTATAAGGGGTTACGCGAGCCTATCGTCCGCAAGTGGGGCGAGGAGTTTTACAAGGCACTTGAAGCGGCAGAAGAACTGCTTAAAATGCAAAATTCAGAATGCAAAATGCAAAATTACTAATGAAGAAGATACAATTACTTATATTAGCGTTGTGTGGTGTTGCAACCGCAGTTGCCAATCCGCTTGATTCGCTGACGATTAAGCCAATCGAGAAGTTGCAGTCGGCGATTGTGGTCGATACGCTGCCAACTGCCGACAAACACCTCTCTATCGTGCTTTTCAACGACAATTCGTGGCGTTATATCCGTACAGCGGAGATTCAACCCGACTCTACGGCTTTTACTCGCTGTTGGAGTACCGAGAAGATTTCGCCCTATCGTGATTCGGTGGCATTATCGCAGATTCCGAACGCAGTGCCGATTCGATTGGTCGATTCGTTGCGCTCGTATCGCTATCCGATTAAGGGGCGCATAACATCGCGCTACGGCTTGCGCCGCAGGGTAAATCACAACGGCATAGATATAGCATTGAAAGTGGGCGACACCATCTGCTCGGCATTTGACGGTCGTGTGCGCTTCTCGAAGGCAACAGATACGGGCTATGGAACGCTCGTTATTATCCGTCACGACAACGGTATCGAAACCTACCACGGACACCTTTCGGCTCGTTTGGTCGAGGCTGGCGAGAGGGTAGTGGCAGGTCAGCCTATTGCGCTGGGTGGCAACTCCGGTCACAGTACGGGACCACACCTCCACTTCGAGTGTCGCTATATGGGGCAGTCGTTTGACCCTGAGCGTCTTATCGACTTCAAGACGGGCGATTTACGCCGTGAGGAGCTACTCTTGAAACGCTCCTATTTCAGCATCTACTCGAACTACGAGCAGGATTGGAATGGCGAGAAATTGCTCGCCGATGCCGACAAGAAGGAGGCAGCACTATCGGCGGAACGCCGTTACTACAAGGTGCGCAGTGGCGACTACTTGGGTAAGATTGCGGCTCGCAACCATACCTCCGTTGCAGCGATTTGCCGTTTGAATGGCATTAAAGCCAATGCAATACTCCCGATTGGCAAGGTATTGAGGGTAAAGTAGAAGTTTAATTAACGATGGCTATTTCCGCAAGAATAAAGGCGTTACACGCATCGCTACCGCAGGGAGTTACACTTGTGGCTGTATCGAAGTTCCACCCCGTAGAAGCCCTAAAAGAGGCTTACGAGGCGGGGCAGCGCATCTTTGGCGAGAGCCGTGTGCAGGAGTTGGTTGTGAAGCACGAAGCTCTGCCGAAAGATATTGAGTGGCAGATGATTGGACACTTGCAGACCAACAAGGTGCGACAGATTGTGCCATTCGTGTCGCTTATTCAGTCGGTGGATAGTGTGCGACTTGCCGAGTGCATCAACCGCGAGGCGGAGCGCATCGGCAGGGTGGTGGATATCCTGCTCGAAATACATGTTGCGCAGGAGGAGAGCAAGACGGGTTGGAAATACCCCGAACTCCTAACATTTTTGCAGAGCGAGGGTTTCAAAAGCCTGAAAAACATTAGAGTTCGAGGTGTTATGGGTATGGCGACCAACACCGATGATGAGGCGGTTATTCGTGCTGACTTCGAGCAACTTGTAAAGTATTACAACGAGTTAAAACCCCTCTTTGATGAGGCGTTTGACACCCTTTCGATGGGTATGTCCGATGACTACGAGTTGGCTATTGAGTGCGGCTCTACGATGGTACGCATCGGCTCGTCAATATTTGGAGAGAGAATTTATTAAACACTATTTGATATGAAGAGATTTCTTTTGACATTTGCACTTTTGGCAGGTACTGCTACGGCTCTCGCCTGTACAAACTTTATCGTTACGAAGGGGGCTTCGACCGATGGCTCGGTGATGGTTACCTACGCTGCCGACTCGCACCAACTCTACGGTGCTTTGTACAAGCACAACGGAGGCAAACAAAAGGCTAAGATGCTTGCAATAAACGAGTGGGATACAGGTCGTTACCTCGGTCTTATCGAGCAGTTGCCCGTAACCTACGCAACCGTAGGAAATATGAACGAGCACTCGCTCATCATTACCGAGACAACCTACGGTGGTCGTCACGAGTTGGAGGATAAAAACGGCATTATGGACTACGGCTCGTTGATTTATATCGCCTTGCAGCGAGCAAAGACGGCGCGTGAGGCTATCGCCGTGATTGTGGAGTTGGCAAACAAGTACGGCTACGCCTCTTCGGGTGAGTCGTTCTCGATTGCTGACGCTGATGAGGCGTGGATTATGGAGTTGATTGGCAAGGGCTCAAAACTCGATGCGAAGGGCAACAACCTCCGCAAGGGTATCGTTTGGGTTGCTCGTCGTATTCCTGACGGATATGTTTCGGGACACGCCAACCAAGCCCGCATTTCGACCTTCCCTCTCAACGACAAGGAGAACTGCCTCTATGCTCCCGATGTGATTTCGTTTGCTCGCGAGATGGGCTACTTCAACGGCAAAGACGAGGAGTTCTCGTTCTGCGATGCCTATGCTCCTGCCGACTTTGGTGCGTTGCGTGGCTGCGAGGCGCGTGTGTGGGCGTTCTTCCGCACTGTGGCGGAGGGTATGGATAAGTACACCGACTACGCTATGGGGCATAATCCAAAGAACCGTATGCCGTTGTGGGTTAAGCCTACACAGAAGGTCTCGCCAAAGCAGGTTTTCGATGCCATGCGCGACCACTACGAGGGTACTCCGATGGATATGACCACCGATATCGGTGCAGGTGGAAACGCTTTCCCATATCGTTGGCGACCAATGTACTTCAAGGTTGATGGCGTGGAGTACTGCAACGAGCGTGCGACAGCAACACAGCAGACAGGTTTTTGGCTCTGCGGTCAGGCTCGTGAAGGCAAGACAGGTATTCTCTGGTTTGGTACTGACGATGCTGCGACATCGCCTTTGACACCTATATATTGTAACACTACCGAGGTGCCTTGGTGCCTCTCGGAGGAGAATGGCTCGATGTTGCACTACTCGCCAACCTCGATGTTCTGGGTTACAAACCGCATCGCAAACTTCGCTTACTTGCGCTACAATGTTATTGGAAAGCGTGTGCGCGAGGAGGTTGATAAGTGGGAGAACGACAAGTTGGCAGAGGTCGCAAAGGTTGATGCAAAGGTCGCAACCCTCTCGCCTAAAAAGGCTCAAAAATTGCTTACTGACTACTCGACAGTTACGGCACAGGCTCTCTTCGAGAAGTGGGATTCTCTCGACAAGTATCTGCTTGTGAAATTCATTGACGGCAACACCAAGGCGGAGAACGAGAAGGGCTTTATCGATAACGGCAATGGCAAGAATATCCCTGACAAGATTGAGCAGTCGGGCTATTCGGAGAAGTGGAAGAGAGCCGTTGCTGCGGATAATGGCGAGGTCTTAAAAGTCATCAACTACTAATACTAACTAATATGAAGAGGTCTATTTTAGCGGTAGTTTTAACCGTTGCAGCAGTGTGTGCGCAAGCACAGATGACATTTCCACGCTCACACGCCGAGGATACCAAGGGATACATGAGTGAGGCGTATTGGAAGATATGGAACGCCGAGGAGCAGGCTCGCATCGATGCCGATATCGAGAAGTATCGCAAGGCTGATGGCGAGATTGTACTCGAAAATATCGGTCGCAAGCGCGATGTGAAGATTGAGCAGGTGTCGCACGAGTTTATCTTTGGTGCGCATATCTTCAACTTCAACCAGCTCGGCAAAACCGAGTGGAACGACCGCTACAAGCGCATCTATGGAGAGTTATTCAACTCCGCAACCGTTCCTTTCTATTGGAAAGAACTTGAATTGGAGCAGGGCAAGCCTCGTTTCGTGACCGAATATCGCGATACGGAGGAGTTCTGGAACAACTGCAAGGAGCCATACGACCAGCCACATTGGCGCCGTCCTTCGACCGACCAACTCGTAGAGTTTTGCGAGCAGAAGGGTATTCGTGCGCACGGTCATGTATTGGTGTGGGGCAACCGCAAATTCCAGCGTCCAAGTTGGTATTTCAACCTCTTCACCGAGAAGGAGCGTGCCGAGCATAAGCGATTGTTCCCTAACGAGCCAAATCGCTATAAGAGCGCAGATGCGCAGAGTGCCGAATGGCAAGCGATGTCGTTCGAGGAGGTGGCACAGACATTCCCTGAGTATGCCAAGACTATGCCGAAGGTTATGGAGGAGCGTATTCGCACCATTGCCGAGCGATACAAAGGTCGTTTGCAGAGTTGGGATGTAGTAAATGAGAGTGCGCTCGACCACGACCGAGACCTTCTCCCCGAAAACTATCCGATTTCGAAGAGCCGTTACGGTTTGGCGTATGGCGACTACCCATACCACGCATTGAAGACAGCCGAGAAGTATTTTCCTGCGGAGGTTAAGTTGAATATCAACGACTACCACCGCAAGCCGGGTTATACTACGCAGGTGAAGCGTCTGTTGGAGCGTGGTTGCAAGATTGATATTATGGGTATTCAGATGCACCTTTTCAATGTGCAGCACTGTCAGGATATGGCGAATGGCACAAAGATTCAAACTCCTTCGCAGGTGCGCGAGTATATTGGTTGGGCTTCGGAGGCGGATATTCCACTCCATTTGAGCGAGGTTACAATTACATCTCCATCGCAGGACGAGCGTGGCTTTATGATTCAGGCAATCCTCACTCAAAATCTCTATCGTTTGTGGTTCTCACAGGAGAAGATGATGGGTATAACTTGGTGGAATGTGCTGGATAACTGCGGCGTAAAGGGCGAGCCTACCGTGTCGGGTATCTTCACACGCGATATGAAGGAGAAGCCTGTATATTGGGCTATGGACCAGCTCATTAACCACGAGTGGAAGACCAATACCACCGTTAAGGCTGACGAGCAGGGCAAGGTGCAGTTCCGTGGCTTCAAGGGCAAGTACCGCATCACCTACAAGGATAAGCGTGGTAAGACTCAAATCGTGGAATACATTTTGAAGTAATCGGAAAACGGAAAACGGAAAACTAATTCTGCATTTTGCATTTTGAATTTTAGCATTATGTTCGATTTAATAGTTATCGGCGGTGGTCCTGCGGGATATGTGGGTGCCATTCGCGCAGCAGAGTTGGGCGCAAAGGTCGCCCTCGTGGAGCGTGCAGAGTTGGGCGGAACATGCCTTAATTGGGGCTGTATCCCTACGAAGGCTCTGCTCAAAAGTGCGCAAGTCTATCACTACTGCAAGAGCGCAAAGGTGTTCGGTGTAGCGATTGAGGGCGAGGTTAAAGCCGATTTGAAGGCTATGGTGGCTCGCTCGCGACAGGTGGCTGCAACCACAGGTCGAGGTGTCGAGATGTTACTCAAAAAGGCAGGTGTAGAGGTTATTACGGGCTCGGCAGAGTTGCTCTCCGACCACACGATAAAGGTGGGCGAAGCGACCTACGAGGCTAAAAATATACTCCTCGCTACGGGTGCTTCTCCGCGTGAGGTGCCTTCGATTCCGATTGACCACAACTTTGTCCTCTCCTCGCGCGATGCGCTTGTGTTAGAGGAGTTGCCCGAAACGATGGTTGTCGTAGGCTCGGGTGCTATCGGTAGCGAATTTGCCTTCCTCTACGCATCGTTGGGCGTGAAGGTTACCGTGGTGGAGTATCTGCCACAATTTATGCCTTTGCTCGATGCCGAAGTGTCGGCTGCCGCTGAAAGAGCCTTTCGCCGTCAGCGCATCACCATTATGACCGACACCGCAGTAAAGGGTGTTGCGGTTGTCGATGACAAGTGCGTGGTCGAGGTGGAGCAGAGGGGCGAAGCAAAGCAAATCGTTGCCGACAAGGTACTTTCGGCTGTCGGTATCAAGTCGAATATCGAGGGGCTTGGACTTGATAAAGTAGGAGTTCAGGTAGAACGCGATAAGATAGTGGTTGATAGTGATTTCCGAACATCGGTTTCGTCTATCTTTGCTGTGGGCGACATCATCTCTTCGCCAGCTTTGGCGCACATCGCATCTGCCGAGGCGGTGAACTGCGTGGAGCGCATCTTCGGACTCTCGCCAAAGGCTCTTGACTACGCTTTGACTCCTGCCTGCATCTTCACCACGCCGGAGATTGCATCGGTAGGTTTGACCGAGGAGCAGGCGCAGAAGCAGGGCATCGAGTACAAAGTTGCGCGCTACAACTTTGCATCATCGGGTAAGGCGGCAGCGGCAGGCGACCGCGATGGCTTTATCAAGTTGATTTTCGATGCAGAGAACAAGTTGCGCGGTGCTCATATTATCGGAGCAAATGTCGTTGAGATGTTGGGCGAGCCTTCGGTGGCGATGGCGTTGGGTGCTACGGCAGAGGATTTGGCGCGTACAATCCACGCACACCCTTCGCTCTACGAGGGCATCTACGAAGCGGCAAAGTCGTTACAATAATTTTCACTTTTTCACTTTTTACACCCCTGAAAATGTGAAAAAGTGAAAATGGTGAAAATAACAGAAGGCTAATAGCCTAAACTTAAAGCGTATGCGTTATTTTATTGAGTTACAATACGATGGCGGTGCCTACTGCGGTTGGCAACGGCAACCCGACCAGCCCACTGTGCAGGGTACGATAGAGGAGGCTCTATCGAAGTTGCTGCGTAAGCCCACCGAGATAGTGGGAGCAGGGCGCACAGATACGGGCGTAAATGCCTCGTTCTATGTTGCGCATCTCGACACTACCGAAGAGATTGATTGCGACCACATAGCCTATAAACTCAACGCTATGCTGCCGCAAGATATCGCTATCAAGCGTATATATAGGGTGGCAGATAGCCTTCACGCACGCTTCGATGCCGTAGAGCGTGAATATACCTACCTGCTTTCGCCCGTGAAGGCTCCGTTCCGCCGTCACTCTGCGTGGATATACCATATCCCGTTAGATGTCGAGCGTATGAACGAGGCTGCGAAGGTGTTGCTCACGACAAGCGACTTCACCACATTCGCAAAGTTAAACTCTAATAATAAGACTAATATATGTAGAGTTACGCATGCAGAATGGGTGGTAGAGGGCGATGGCACACTGCGTTTTACCATACGCGCAGACCGTTTTCTGCGTAACATGGTGCGCTCGATTGTAGGCACACTTGTAGATGTAGGCAGAGGCAGATACTCGGTTGCGGAGTTTGCCGATATCGTAGCCTCGCGCGACCTCTCACGCGCCAGCAGCGGTGCCCAACCGCAAGGCTTGTTCCTCTCGAACATCAGCTATTAGCCATCGGCCATTAGTTTGTTTTTGGTTGTGGGAACTCCCACCCTTGTCAAGGCGCAGCGATTCTAAGGGTTCTAGGGAGCGCGCGCCCTTACTTGCCTTTACTAGCCGTTACTCGCCGTTATCCATTTACACATTTACAGGGGTGTAAAAAGTGTAAATATGTAAATAATTCTCAATTTTTAATTCTCAATTCTCAATTAAAAACAAAGTTTTTTTCTTATCTTTGCGTTTTAATAACATTAAAACGAACGAAAGATGAAGGTTGCAATTATCGGCTACGGCAAGATGGGGCACGAGATTGAGCAGGTGTTGCTCAGCCGAGGTCACTCCGTAGCACTTATTATAGACCAAGAGAACGCCCACGACCTCTGTGCCGAGAAGTTGGCAGGGGTTGATGTGGCAATCGAATTTACCACCCCCACAACGGCATACTCAAATGTTCGCACCTGTATTGAGTGCAGTACTCCCGTTGTGAGTGGCACTACGGGTTGGCACGACAAGTTGGAGGAGTTGCAGGCGTTGTGTCGCGAGAAGGGCTCATCGATGATTTGGTCATCGAACTACTCGTTGGGCGTGAATATCACCTTCCGCCTCAATCGCTACTTGGCGGAGTTGATGAATCGTTTCGAGGGCTACAATGTCGCTATCGAGGAGATTCACCACACGCAGAAGAAAGATGCTCCGAGTGGCACGGCCATATCGTTGGCAAACGACATCTTGGAGCGTATAGAGCGCAAGCAGAGGTGGCTGAACGAGCCGACCGAGGAGGCAGATGCTATCGCCATAACCTCGTTGCGCGAGGGCACAGTACCGGGTACGCACACCGTAACATACGAGTCGGCAGATGACAAAATCGAGATTAAGCACACACTCTTTTCACGCCGTGCGTTGGCTCTCGGTGCAGTAGTTGCAGCGGAGTTTGTAGCAACGAAGAAGGGTGTATTCACCATTGACGACCTCTTTGAGTAACGGAAAACTATGAAGAACTTTTTGACTAATCGCTGGACAAAGTTTGTACTTGCCAGCATCGTATATATCCTTCTGTTCGTGGTGTGGACAGGTAATCTGTGGCTGTTGCTCGGCTTGCCGTTTATCTACGACTACTACATTTCTCGCCTTGCGTATCGCTACATCGGCACAAAGAACGATGCACTGCGTGCGAAATATCCGCTCTACAACTCCATATACGGCTGGATTGACGCTATCGTGTGGGCTACCGTAGTGGCACACCTCGTGCATCTCTTTATCTTTCAGTTATATGTCGTACCGACCTCCTCGATGGAGAAGACTATCCTTATCGGCGACTACCTCTATGTGAGCAAGCTCTCGTATGGTCCGCAGGTGCCGAATACGCCTGTGGCGATGCCGTTTGTCTATAACACCATGCCGTTCTCAACCACGAAAAAGTCCTACTCCGAATGCGTGAAGTGGGATTATCACCGCTTGCGTGGTCGTGGCAAGGTGGAGCGCGAGGATGTGGTGGTTTTCAACTTCCCAGCAGGCGATACCGTGCTGCTCGAAAATCAAGCAGTAACCTACTACGACATCTTGCGCGAGTATCAGGAGGCTCTCGGCAAGGAGGAGGGCAGAAAGCGACTCTATCAGGACTACACCGTCATTGCACGCCCTGTCGATAAGCGCGAGAACTACATCAAGCGTTGCGTGGGCGTACCTGGCGACACCTTGCAGATAGTAAATACCGAACTCTTCGTCAATGGCGAGGCTCAACCTGCCTGCGAGGAGCGACAGCATATCTACTTCGTAAAGACGACTGCTCCATTGTCGGACTACGCCTTTGCAAACCTCGACATCACCGAGTATAACGGCTCTGCGCCATACTACTATGTGGCAACGACCGAAAAGGGTGCAGAGCAGTTACGCAGGTACAAGAGCGTGGAGAGTGTGGAGCGTTACAACAACACCGAGCCTTCGCTCGATGCCTTCCCTCACCATGCCGACTACGCCTGGACACAAGACAACTTCGGACCATTGTGGGTACCGCAGAAGGGGGCAACCATCGAACTTTCGACCAAAAATCTCCCTCTCTACGAGCGTATTATCGACCAATACGAGGGGCACGACCTGCGAGTAGAGGGCGACAAGATATTTATTGATGGCGAGGAGGCTTCGACCTACACCTTTGCGATGGACTACTACTTTATGATGGGCGACAACCGCCACAACTCGGCAGACTCGCGCTATTGGGGCTTTGTGCCTGAGGACCATATCGTAGGCAAGGCGTTGTTTATCGCCTTCTCGAAGGGTGAGAACGGTATCCGTTGGAACAGACTATTTAATAAGGTAAAGTAGCCACAAAAGCAAACGCAGAGTAGCCGTGTCGGAGCAGAAAGACTCATATTTGACCATTGCAGAGCCTGCGGAGGCAATCTACAAGGAGCGCAGCAGCAAGTTCCTCACCTACGCCTACCCCGTAGAGAGCGAGGAGGAGGTGAAGGAGTTGCTCGATGCACTGCGCAAGGAGTACTACGATGCCACGCATCACTGCTACGCCTACCGCCTTGGTGCGCATGGCGAGATATTCCGTGCAAACGATGACGGAGAGCCTTCGGGAACGGCAGGAAAACCCATTTTGGGGCAGTTGCTCTCGGCAGAATTGACCAACTGCTTGGTGGTTGTCGTGCGCTACTTCGGTGGCACGAAATTGGGAGTTTCGGGGCTTATACAGGCCTACAAGGAGTCCACTGCCGAGGTTATAGCTGTGAGCAAGATAATAGAAAAGACGGTTGATAGGGTAGTTGATATCGCCTTTTCGTATATCTCGATGAATGGTGTGATGCGCATCATCAAGGAGATGTCGCCACGCATTGATGAGCAGGTATTCGACAACCTCTGCACGATGCGCCTGAGAATCCGCGAGAGCGAAGCAGAGCAACTTATAGCGAAACTCCTGAAAGTGGAGGGAGTCTCTTTAATTGAGAATTGAGAATTGAGAATTGAGAATAAAAAGTTAAAGCGCACCCTATTACCCCTATTACCCCTATAACCCCTATTGCCCCTATTCTCGTTTGCGCCGTGACAAGGTTAGGAGTTCAGAAAAACAAAGAAAAATTTGGAGAACAAAATCTACATAAAAGGAGCGCGAGTTCACAACTTGCAGAACATCGAACTCGAAATTCCGCACGAGAAGTTGATTGTCGTAACGGGGTTGTCGGGCTCGGGTAAATCGACTTTGGCATTCGACACCATCTTTGCCGAGGGGCAACGCCGCTATGTAGAGAGCCTTTCGGCATACGCTCGTCAGTTCTTGGGGCGTATCTCCAAACCCGATGTAGATCTGATTACGGGTATCGCCCCCGCTATCGCCATCGAACAGAAGGTCTCTTCGCGTAACCCACGCTCTACGGTGGGTACGGTAACCGAGATTTACGACTACCTCAAACTCTTGTATGCGCGTGTCGGCAAGACCATTTCGCCTGTTTCGGGCGTGGAGGTGAGGTGCTA
>JAZQHQ010000028.1:0-28606 GCA_045540675.1 Alistipes sp.
GGTTACTGGGGGGCGGGCGTTCCGCCCTTACTGGGGGCACTCACTTCGTTCGCTTACTGGGGTGCGCTGTTGCTTTTTAACATAATAATTTTATTTTTATCTTCGTTATAGTGCCGAAAATTTGTATAATGGAGATGAAAACTAATATTTCGAAGAGTTTGGAGAGCGCGATGGCACAAGCGGTATTCAACGCAGCACAGGTCGATACACGATGCTCTCTCAAAGATTGTTTAATGTTGCAGATACTCTCCTCGGAAGGGGCAATGGCATATCGCGTACTCGCCTCGTTATTAGAGGATTGGCAACTTTTTCAGTTGCGGTTACGGTTGGAGCGCGTGGCATACCGTATGGGGCGTGATACCACACCGCCAGATGAGTTCTACAAGGGGTACTCGGAGCATCTTGCCGAGCGCTTCCCCGATGCAGAGAGGGTTGCGACCACGCACGCCGTAATTGATATTTTGGAGGACCCGACTACCCTATCATCGCGAATTTTTGCCCTCTACAACATTACGGCAAAAGTCTTCGCTCTGCAAGCGGAAAACGGAGATCGGAGAACGGAAAACGAGAGTAGCAACGACAATACGACAGAGGCTAATTTGGCAATAACCGAGAGGGCGGAAAACTCTGTTTTGGAACGATTTGGTACTGACCTTACCGAGCAGGCTCGGCAAGGAAAAATAGACTCGGTGGTAGGTCGCAAGCGCGAAACGGAGCGTGTAGTGCAGATTCTTGCTCGCCGCAAAAAGAATAATCCCGTACTCGTTGGTGAGGCGGGTGTGGGCAAGAGTGCCATTGTCGAGGGGTTGGCTCTGCGCATTGTCGCAGGCGATGTTCCGCACACCATAGCCGGCAAACGCATCTTTGCGCTCGATGTCGCATCGCTCGTTGCAGGTACAAAATATCGCGGAGAGTTCGAGGAGCGACTCGAACAGGTGCTTGACGAACTGCGAAGTCGTGGCGATACGATACTCTTTATTGACGAAATTCACACCATAGTAGGTGCAGGAGCAACACAGGGCTCGCTCGACACGGCAAATATCTTGAAACCAGCCCTTGCGCGTGGCGAAATTCAGACCATAGGAGCAACTACGCCCGATGAGTATCGCGAAAATATCGAGCGCGATTCCGCCCTCGAACGCCGCTTCCAGCGCGTGATAGTTGAGCCGACAACCGAAGGTGAAACGCTTGATATTCTGCGCAATATCGCTCCACTTTACGAGCAACACCACACCGTACGCTATACCGAAGAGGCTCTGCGTGCGTGTGTGGAGTTGTCGGGGCGATATATCAACGACCGCCACTTTCCCGACAAGGCGATAGACCTTTTAGACGAGGTAGGTGCTACGGCACACCTCAACCACGAAGGGGCATTTGTCGAGATTGGCAAGGCGGAGGTGGCGAAGTGTCTGACAGTTGCAACGGGCATACCTGCCGAGCACCTGTCAACCTCAACGGCACTCCATCTGCAAGGTTTGGAGCAGCACCTGACCTCTCACATTATCGGGCAGGAGGAGGCATTGCGCCGCATATCGCGCCACATCTGTCGCGCCCATTCGGGATTGCACGATGAGCGCAGACCTCTCGGTGTATTTCTCGTAGCAGGACCTACGGGCGTGGGCAAAACACTTATGGCAAAGGAGCTGGCGCGCCACCTCTTCGGCTCGCGCGATGCACTCGTGCGACTCGACATGTCGGAGTTTGGCGAGGCTCACAATGTCGCACGCCTTATCGGCTCGCCTCCGGGATATGTGGGTTATGGCGAGGGCGGACAACTCACCGAGGCGGTACGCCGTAAGCCCTACTCGGTGGTACTGCTCGATGAGATTGAGAAGGCGCACTCGTCCGTCTTTAACACCCTGTTGCAACTCTTTGATGAGGGGCGACTGACAGATGGCACAGGACGCACGGTCGATTTCCGCAATACCATTGTTATAATGACCTCGAACATCGGCTCGCGCGAGGTGGCGGAGCGTGGCAACGGAATAGGTTTTGGCACACCTTCGCGCCAACTCCTCACCACAGCCGAGGTGGAGTATCGCCGTGCTGCCGAGCGTACATTCTCGCCCGAGTTTCTCAATCGTATTGACGAGGTGATACTCTTCGCTTCGCTCTCCGAGTGCGATGCCGAGCAGATTGTACGGTTGGAGGTTACTACGCTGCGCCAAAGGCTCGAAAAACTCGGTTATCGTCTGCGTGTAACCCCTACGGCACTGCGCGAGTTGGCTCGGCTCGGTTTTTCATCGCGCTACGGAGCAAGAGCCATTCGCCGTACGGTTGTCAGCGAGGTCGAAGAGCCGATTGCAGCGATGATTGTTGCAGGCGAGATTGCGCCAAATGCCGATATTGTGGTCGGGGCAACAAAAGGAAAGATTTCAATTCGGCAGAGCCGTGCAATGGCAGGATAGAGTTGAGAACAGAGAACGGAAAACGGAAAACGGAAAACTTTTCGAGTTGAGAGTTGAGAGTGAAAAATAATTCTTAATTCTCAACTCTCAATTCTCAATTTATTGGTATCTTTGCGACCGATTATGGCATTTAGAGCAAAATATCTATCCAAGGTGGGCGAGATTTTGCGCCTTGCACTGCCCGTAGTATTGGCACAATTGGGCTATATTGCGGTGCAGGTGGCGGATAGTGCCATGGTGGGAATGTATGGCGGAGAAGATGCCGTACCACTGGCTGCCGTAGCATTCGGCTCTACTATTGCGTGGGTATTCACTTTTCTGTGCATGGGACTTTCGATTGGTCTTACGCCTATAATCGGAGAACTCTTTGTTCAGAAACGCAAGCACGAGATGGCTCACTACCTCGAAACGACACTTCTCTTCTATCCGATTTTCGGTCTGGCGTGTATGGCATTGCAAATTGTCACCGAGCCCCTGCTCTACCACTTAGGGCAACCTACCGAGGTTGTAGATATGGCACTACCATACTACCGACTGATGGCGTATTGTCTGCCGTTTGCGATGATATACGGCTCGTTCAAACAATTCTTGGAGGGCGTAGGTAACACCAAGTCGGCAATGATTGTCGCCATCATTACCAATATAATAAACATTGCGCTTAACTATGTCTTTATCTTTGGTAAGTGCGGCTTCGAGCCGATGGGGGCGTATGGAGCAGGTTTGGCAACTCTTATCTCCCGTATTCTCAACCCGATACTGCTCGGTGGATATTTTATCTATGCAAAGCGTTACAGAGAGTATCTATCGCTATTCTCTCGAAAAGCGAAGCATTGGAAAAATTCGCTGCATCTGCTGAAAATGGGACTTCCGATATCGGGACAGATGGTGTTGGAGGCGTTGGCTTTTATCGTTACGGGAATTATGATGGGTTGGTTTGGCACCGAGGCAATATCGGCAAACCAGATTGGCAATACCTACGGCAACTGCACTTTCCTGATGGTCTTGTCGCTCGGCTCGGCTACTACGATTTGCGTATCGCACGCCTTCGGTCGCAGAGATATCAACGAGATATGCGATGTGGTGCGCTCTTCGCTCTCGATGGCGGTGGTATGGGGTATCGGCGTTATTATCGCCTTTGTGTCGCTACGCCATGTGATGCCACTGCTCTTTACTAAGAATGCAGAGGTCATTGCCCTCGCTTCGCAGATGCTTGTCATATATGCAACATATCAGCTCTCCGATGCTTTGCAGTGCATATTAGTGGGAGTTCTGCGAGGATTACAACAGGTGCGAAGTATCGCTATAATATCGTTTATCGCCTACATAGTGCTGAATATACCGGTTGGCTACTTTGTGGCGTTCCAACTCGGTATGGGCGCTACGGGATTGATTGTCGGCTATATAGTCGGACTCTCAACCGCAGCCATCCTCTATGGCGTTCAAGTTGCTCGCTATCTGCGTTATCTACGGAAAATATCGTAGAAATCTACTTTTTTCTGTCATATCTTACATATTTATCGAAAAGTTTTCTTAAATTTGTAGAGGCGTTAGGGAATTTAACGATATATCTACCGCAGGGTGGTGCAAAATTTACAAATTAGAGTCCTACAAAAGAGAAAAAATTAGAGGTAATTTAGGAAATTTTGCACTAAACAAGGCGACAAACCCGCAGCATAGTAGACCTATGTGAGGAGTTTGGAGTCCGCAGAGCAGTGTGAAATTTACAAATTAGAATAATTTTTTATGGAGGTTTGGCACTATTGGGTTATCATAGCCCTCGTATTTGTGATTGTGGAGATGTTTACGACAGGTTTTGCTGTGATGTGCATCTCGTTTGGTTGTCTGTTTGGAGCAGCGGCTTCGGCACTGGATTGGGAGTTGAAGTGGCAACTGCTTGCATTTGCCGTTGGTACGGCTTTGGCATTTCTGACTGTACGACCATTGGTCTATAAGTTCTTCTACAAAAAGGGACAAGAGGTAAAGACTAATGTCGATGCCTTGATTGGTCGCCGTGCTATCGTTACCGAGCGCATCGAAGGCGAACTACACGCCGGCAGAGTAAAGGTTGATGGCGATGATTGGAAAGCGGTATCGCTTGACACAGAGCCTATTGAAGCGGGTGCAACAGTTGAGGTAACCGCCATAAACAGCGTTATTTTAACCGTCAAGAAATTGTAAATTTTTAATTTAGGAATAGCTATGGGAGCATTGATTATCTTCGGAATTATCGCACTGATTGCGATACTCTATGTGTTGGTAGGATTTACCATTGTGCAACAATCCGAAACTCGCGTGGTGGAGCGACTTGGAAAGTATCACCGCACCTTGCAGTCGGGAATTAACTTTATCCTCCCGATTATCGACCGCGCACGACCTGTCTATTCGCGCTACGAGCGCAATGGATTAGACGGTACGGTTGTGGTTACAAAACTCTCGGACAAGATTGACCTTCGTGAGCAGGTTTACGATTTTCCGAAGCAGAGCGTTATCACAAAGGATAATGTAACGACTACAATTAACGCTCTACTCTACTTCCAAATCGTGGAGCCTGTAAAGGCAGTTTACGAGATTGACAATCTACCTAATGCGATTGAAAAACTTACGCAAACAACTCTCCGAAATGTTATTGGCGAGTTGGAGTTGGACGAAACCTTAACCTCACGCGATACCATCAACTCGAAGTTGCGAGCAGTGCTTGACGATGCTACAAACAAGTGGGGAGTAAAGGTAAATCGTGTTGAGTTACAGGATATTACACCGCCGGAGTCGGTACGCCGTTCGATGGAGCAGCAGATGCAGGCGGAGCGTGAGCGCCGTGCCAAGGTATTGGAGGCACGCGGTCAGAAGGAGGCGATGATTCTCCAATCCGAGGGAGAGAAGGAGTCACAAATCAATCAGGCAGAGGCGGAGCGTCAGACGCAGATTTTGAAGGCTCAGGGAGATGCCGATGCACGAATTTTACAGGCAACAGCCGAGGCAGAGGCAATTCGTAAGGTGGCAGAGGCTATCGCCGCAACAAAGACAGACCCTGCAACTTATATGTTGGTAAGTCGTTATATCGAAACATTGAAGGAGATGGCAGCAGGTGGCGATTCGAAGTTGGTTTATCTGCCATACGAGTCGAGCAACCTGATGAGCGCACTCGGAGCTTTGACAAATCTGACAAAGAAGTAGTCTGTTTTGAAAAATAGACAAAAGAGGGGCAAGAAATTCTTGCCCCTCTTTTGTCGTAGTAAAAATTCTTAATTTTTAATTCTTAATTCTTAATTTTTTTCTCTATCTTTACGCAAAATATTGACTTTTGCTAATTATGGATTACACAAAATATGATAAACCCGAAGTTGGTCGTGGCGTTGCATTCGGCGTAAATGAGGCAGGAGAACCCTATGCAAAGGAGGCGAGAGGTTGCTTCCGTCTGCACGAAGAGCCTTGGCTCGGCGAATACCCCGACAACTTCCCGACCGATATTTTCGAGGTGCGTTTCAAAAATACGCGCCGTTCGTTCTATCAGAATGTAAATAACTTGCAGTTACAGGTTGGCGATATCGTAGCGGTGGAGGCTTCGCCCGGTCACGATATCGGCATCATTTCGCTCACGGGCGATATGGTGGCACGACAGATGAAACGACTCGGTTTCAACCCGCAGAATGGCGAATTTAAGAAGATTTACCGCAAGGCTCGCCCATACGATATCGAGAAGTGGCAAGAGGCTATCGCCCTCGAACACGAAACAATGATTCGCTCTCGCCAAATTGCGGCCGATATGGGCTTGGATATGAAGATTGGAGATGTGGAGTATCAGGGCGATAAGATTAAGGCTATATTCTATTACATCGCCGATGGTCGTGTCGATTTCCGTGAGCTCATCAAGGTATTTGCCGAGCAGTTCCATATCCGTATCGAGATGAAGCAGATTGGTGCTCGTCAGGAGGCAGGTCGCATCGGAGGTATCGGAGCGTGTGGTCGTGAGTTGTGTTGTGCATCGTGGGTATCGAGTTTTTCGAGCGTCACAACGGGTGTAGCACGCGTACAAGACCTCTCGCTTAACCCATTGAAGTTGGCAGGACAATGCTCGAAATTGAAGTGTTGCCTGACCTACGAGTATGATGTTTATGCCGATGCTCGCCGTTCGATGCCTCGTTTGCGTGAGCCGTTGCAGGCTATCGATGGCGAATACTTCCTCGTAAAGAGCGATATCCTCGCTCACACGATGACCTTCTCGACAAGCAAGGACTCGATGTCGAATTTGGTAACTATTCCGGTATCGCGTGTGCGTGAGATTCTCTCGGTAAATCGCAATGGCGGAAAGGTAGAGTCTATTCTTGGTGAGGATTTCGAGCCACAAGTTGAGGAACCGACATATCGCACCGAGGAGGATAGCATCACCCGTTTCGACAAGGCTAAGAAGCGCAAAAAGAAGAAGAATCGCCATAACTCTGGCGAGAGTAGAACTGCGCAAGATAGTGGTCAAAACGCTCAAACTACTCAACAGGACAATCAAGGTAGTCAGCAGAGTGGTCAGCAGAGCAATAATCATCACAACAGACCTCACAAGCATCGTCACAACAATCACAACAAACCGAAGCAAGAGTAAGGTAATGAGAAGTTGTGCGCGTATAATGGTAGCTGTTTTGGCGATGGCAATGTATGGTTGCCTCGCTCCACAAAATACGCAGATGGTAGGCGTAGATGTACGGTCGTGGGATAGCGCAGAGTGCATTACATACGACAATAGCGACACTCTCTCGCTACGCAATCTCAATGTTGCTATTCGTTACAACAGTAATTTTAAGCAGCCTACCCTACCTCTTAAAATCGCTGTTACAACACCCGATACGCGTCATTTCGAGGAGGTTGTGGAGTTGCGACTGCAACATCCGCATACGGCTCTTGCAGTCGCTACCACGGAGTGTCTGCCATACAGAACAGGTGTTTTATTAAATCAAAAAGGGCTATATACATTCTCCTTTGAGCCACAATCGGCAGTACGAGGTGTAGAGGCGATAGGAATAGAATTAAAATAGAGATGGGAAAAGATAAGCTTCGTAAATTTGCAGAAAATTTAACATTCGAGTGTTTCGTGCAGCCGGCATTCGAGGAGATGTTCCGCACCGACCACCCGTTGAAAGGTAATTGGCGCAGGGATTTCTTCCACAACAATAACCCGATAGTTCTCGAACTCGGTTGCGGTAAGGGCGAATATACCGTTGCTCTCGCAGAGCGCAACCCCGACAAGAACTTTATAGGCGTGGATATCAAAGGTGCTCGTATTTGGCGTGGAGCAAAGACTGCAACGGAGCGAAAGATGGGTAATGTGGGTTTCTTGCGTGCCCGCATCGAGTTTATAACATCGCTGTTTGCCGAGGGTGAGGTCGATGAGATTTGGATTACATTTCCAGACCCGCAACTCCGCACCAAGCGTGCGAAGAAGCGTTTGACTGCACCTATATTTTTGGAGTACTACGCCAAGTTGCTCCGCAAAGATGGCTGGATAAACCTCAAAACCGATTCGCAGCACCTCTTCGCCTATACCTCGGCAGTGATTGAGAAGTTTGGCTTGAAGTGCGAGGTGGCGAATAACGATATCTACGGCTCGGGGTACGCCGATGAAGTATTGTCGGTAAAGACAGCCTACGAGCAGATGTATCTCGAACGAGGTTTGCCGATAACATATACCCGTTTCCAATTGGGCGAACGCAAAGAGTTTCCGATGTTCGATTGGGAGGGCGATGATATCCTCGAAAAAGATGCTGAAGAGGAGCGAGCATTACAAGTCACCAGACGCTAAATAGACACAACTTAAAACATACAAACATTATGAAGATTTTATTACTTACATTGGCACTCCTTTTTGCTATCCCAACCGAGGCACAGGAGTATGTAAAGGAGTTCTCGGCTCAAAAGCAGTTCGACACCCAATATAGTCATGTAGAGGCGAAATATGCTTATGAGAGCTACAAAGGTAACCACAAGAAGTGGCAGAAGAACTTTCACAAGGAGCTCTCGGACCTCTTGGGCATAACCGACTTACAGGAGCGTTACAAAGATTTCGTTCCAAAGGCGGAGCAGATTGATAGCGAGGATTTGGGCTTTGCCACTCGCGAGAGATGGCAGATTTGGACGGAGCCTACAATGATTATCCCGATGGTAATTATCCGCCCGAAGGGTGATATCAAGGACCTCACCCTATGTATTACACCGCAGGGCCACAATCGTAACCCTGAGGTATATTCGGGTATCGCAGCAAACGAGAAAGAGGCAATGGAGTTCCAGACTCGTGATACCGATGTCGCATATCGTGCTGCCAAGATGGGATTTATCACCATCAATCCGACTACTCGTGCTTTCGGTAAAACAATGCACCCCGATGATATAAATCGCCCAAAACCTCGCCGTTCATCGTGCGAGTACTACTCAATGCGCGATGTGCTCTCGGGTCGAGTACTGATTGGCGACCGTGTATGGGATATAATGAAGATTATTGATTGGGCATTAGCAAATCTCCCTATCGACCCTAATAAGGTGGTTGTCACCGGTAACTCGGGCGGTGGTACAGTGTCAATATATGCAGGTGCTATCGACAAGCGTATTTCGCTCTGCGCTCCAAGTTCTGCATTCTGCTCTTACTACGGCAGTATCGGCTCTATTCACCACTGCACATGCAACTATGTTCCTGGCATACTTAAACTCTGCGATATGGGCGACCTCGCAGGTTTGGTAGCACCTCGCAAGCTACTTATTATCAACGGGGTAAAAGACAACATCTTCCCTATTGAGGGTGCTCGTGAGGAGTTCAAAACTGCAAAGGCCGTTTACAAGGCTTTCGGCGTAGAGAATAACTGCGAGTTGTTCGAAGGTCACGCAGGTCACCGCTACTACTTCTCAGGCTTCGAGGACTACTACAATCGCCACTTCAAATAACGGAAGATATTTTATTACAAAAGGAAAAAGAGCCTGTCTAACAAGCCTCCTTATTTCGTCTATTAGAACTTCAATCCGTCAAGTTTTGATTGTATATCGCCGAGTGGGTCTTGCGGTCCTTCCAGCGTCTTCATTCGGCGTTTTGCATTGCCAAGGTTGCGCAAATTGTAGGTAAAACGCAATAGATAGGTACGACCAAGAACTGCATTATAACGCAGTTGTGAATAGCTGGCAATAACATAACGACCAAACGAGGTGTTCTGATTCAGCACATCATCAACACACAACTCCACCTCGCCAAGGCCATTCAGCACCTTCTTACCAAGCGAGATATTCCACAGTGTAAAATGGTCGTCAAAGTTGTGGGTGAAGACCTTGAAATGGGTGAAGTTTACCGAAGATGTTATTGTAAAGCCCAACGGCAGCACTGCCTTGATATTGCCTCGCACATACTGCATAAAGTATTGATTATTGAAACCCGAAATGGAGCTATCGTTGTAGGAGTAGTTTCCTCTCCAAGTGACCATAAAATCGACATTTTCCGAGATATTACTACCCAAAGTAACCTGCGCGTACGCATTGGCATTGTGCATCATCACCGTTTCGCCTCGGGCTATAAATTTGTAGTCCTGATTGGCATCTACAATCTCCTCGGGTGTCAAATCCGATGAAACCACCTCCATAGGGATATCCGAGTATGTTCCGCCTAACACCATATTCAAATTCGAGCGCAGATATTTCATTGGCAAGCCCAACGAAGTACGGAATTCGTACGACCAATAGCCATCGAGATTAACCTTCTGCGAAAGTTGGATAGGATTATATGTAGCATAGTGCCACTCGCCTTTACTATCAAGATAGTCAGGCAACTTGATTTTTCCCGGCTCGTAAGCAACTTTATTACCGACATAGTCCTGCACATGTTGCACCTTACCCATCACCATAAAGGTTGTTCCGAAACGAGATGACACATTCGTATATCGCACAAAGAAGTTATGTTCCTGCGATGGTTTAAGTTCGGGATTTCCGACCGACAAGTACGAACTATTATTCACATTGTACATATCGTTCAAATCCCAAATACCCGGCATACGCAACCTCGAATTGAACGATGCTCGCATACTGTGTTTATTATTCGCTGCAATATTCAGCGTTGCATTGTAAAGAAATCGCTGATAGTGGGAGCGTTTCGTGGTAGGTGTGTCGAGCATTCGCCCCGGCACTCCGTAGTAGGTTACATCGGTGGTAATATCTCTGAATCGCAAATTAACCGAAAACCAATTTCTGCCCTTTCCGTATCGCATACCGGCACTCGCTTCGTGATACCAATAGTCGCTCGTATATATCGATGAGCTTTTCGGTTTAATCTTCTCGGCAAGTGGCTCATAGGAGGCATCTGTCGTAAAATTATATATATCGCGCGTACGAGTTTGATAATCGCCCTCGTATGACAAATTTATGACCACCCAGCGACCTATACGCTCACGGAAGGTCGTTTGGAAGTGGCATTGAGCCATGGAGTTGTCGCTCTCGTTGCGTGAATATGAGTATTGACGCAGTGCATCAACAGGTTGTGTTCCCGAATAGGAGTTATAGTTACGCCAGCTCTCGTTGCTATTGTATCGCGCATTTGCCGAGAGCAATAAAACGCGACCTCGTTTCAGGAAGTTATAGTTGTATTGCGCACCCAAGCCGACATTATGTATCTCGCTACGCCCCTCATTGTAACTTGGATAGTATCGCGGCAGTGGTCTGTCAGCCTCCTTTACCGACTCCGACCAACCCGTACGCATCGAGGTTGTATCTTGACGATTTACCGAGAGGTTTGTGGTATAGGTGTATGATGGAGTAAGAAGTAGTCGCTGACGCTTCGCCACCTTCCACGACAAACGACCTCGAAGACGCAAGTCTATCTTGTTCGGATTGGCAAATTGATCGTAGTGTATGGTATCGAGCTTTGCAGGGCGATTATACCAACGGTCCACCGTGAATTGATTGGCAGTGTTGCTGTGATTGAAGAATGCGCTTCCGTCAAATCTCGCTCTCTTGCGCTTTCCCCACCTATCCGAGTAGTTTATAGCAAAGACCTCTGTCGATGCAATGCCCGATTGGCGATTGACCGAAAATGACGAAGAGGCATTGGTACGATTTGTTGAACCCGACATCGAAATACCCTCATCAGACAAGTTCTGCTTATTGAGATTGTTCGCCAATGCCATAATAGCAATACGTGTATTACCTCGGAATATATTCAGTGCTCCACCTGCCGAGTATCGTCCCTTCAATCTGTCGAGATATTGTCCCATTTCAGAGCCGGAAGGTCTTTTATCGCCTCCTAAACCTCCCGAAGCGTGCATCTTACCAAATTCACTATGCGAAAGCGAACTTTTGGTCACGATATTCAGAACCTTTCCTCCACGACCATCATCTACGCCCGTAATCTGCGATGCTTCGCTCATACGATTATAGACCTCAATACTCTCTACCGCTTGTGCCGGAATGCTCTGTAATACCTGCTGTACGCCACCTCCAAAGAATTGCTCACCATCGACATATATTGCTGTAACGGCCTCGCCTTGTGCCTCGATTTTGCCGTTATTGATGGATATACCCGGCAACTTACGCAACAATGTTTCGAGTTCGGCATCGACCGTGACTTTGAACTGCGATGCCGTATAGCGAAGAGTGTCGCCCATAATCTGCGCTCGTGGAACAACAACCTCCTTTACAACTACTCCCACATTGATAGCCGCTTGTGTCATTGCCATATCACCGAGACTAACAGGCAGAGCATCAACCTTAAAGGTGCGCTCATAATCGGCATAGCCGAGAAAAGTAGAGGTCAGTTTATACTCTCCGCGCGGAAGTGGCGGAGTTTTGAAATATCCTCCGTAACCGGAGGTATAGTGTCTGCGAAAGAGCGAGTCGCGAGGCGAGGTAATCTCTATAATAGCCCCGACCACTCCCTCTTTCGTTTCGACATCAAAAAATCGCCCACTAACCACGACACTCTGTCCCCACGCCACAAGACAGGAGATAAGTGCAACAGAGAGGGTTAATAGGCGGCGCATAAACAAAATGCAAAGTGCAAAATGCAGAATTAGTTTTTCTTTGAAAGAAGGGGGTATTCTTTTTATTGGAACACCCCCATCATTTATATAAGGTCTAAAAATTGTATAACGAGAGGAATTTTAAGGCTTGCAAGGCGTTGAGCCCGCAGCATACTTGGCGTATGTGAGGAGCTCAACGACCGAAGCGTAACGCAAAAATTACCTCGTTAGACGGTTTTTATTTTAATCCTCGAGCTTTGCACACAAGAACTCACGATTCAAGCGAGCGATGTGAGCAATGCTAATCTGCTTTGGACACTCTGCCTGGCAAGCACCTGTATTGGTACAGTTACCGAAGCCGAGTTCGTCCATCTTTGCAACCATAGCCTTTGCACGGCGTGCGCCCTCAACTCTACCCTGTGGCAACTTCGCAAGCGAAGATACACGAGCAGCAACGAACAACATCGCCGAGCCGTTCTTACAAGTTGCAGCACAAGCACCACAACCTACGCAAGCAGCTGCGTCCATAGACTCGTCAGCATCTGCCTTCGGAATTGGAATAGCGTTTCCGTCAGGTACCGAGTTGGTACGAACCGAAACAAAACCTCCTGCCTGCAAAATCTGGTCGTAAGCACCACGATTTACTACAAGGTCCTTGATTACAGGGAATGCAGCCGAACGCCAAGGCTCAACGGTGATGGTAGCACCATCTTTGAACTGACGCATATAGATTTGGCAAGTGGTAACCGCCTGCGATGGACCGTGTGCGTGTCCGTCAATGTGCAACGAGCACATACCGCAAATACCCTCACGGCAGTCGTGGTCGAATGCCACCGGCTCCTCGCCTTTGTGTACGAGGTCATTGTTCAAAATATCGAGCATTTCGAGGAACGAAGTATCCGAAGATACATTCTCAACCTTGTACTCCTTGAATGCACCCTTCGATTGAGCGTCTTTCTGACGCCATATTTTCAATGTGAAATTCATAATTTCTAAACTCTAAATATTAAACGCCAAAAAATTAGTCTTTGTAGTTACGCTGTGCGCGGTGAGTAAACTCGTAGTCGAGTGGCTCCTTAGTAAGTTCTGGAACCTCATTCTCGCCCTTGTACTCCCAAACCGAAGCGTAAGCGAACTTGTCATCGTGACGAAGAGCCTCTCCCTCCTCGGTCTGGTGCTCCGAACGGAAGTGACCACCGCACGACTCCTCACGGTTGAGAGCATCGCGAGCCATCAACTCACCGAGTTCGAGGAAGTCAACCAAACGCAAAGCCTTCTCCAGCTCAACATTGAACGAGTTTGCTGTGCCGACAACCTTAACATCCTGCCAGAACTCCTTGCGCAAAGCCTGAATCTCAACGATAGCCTTCTCCAAAGACTCCTTTGTACGAGCCATACCCACATTGTCCCACATAATCAAACCAAGACGCTTGTGGATATCATCAACCGACTGCTTACCGTTAATCGAGAGCAACTTCTCAATCTTAGCCTTAACAGCCTTCTCTGCCTCCTCGAATGCAGGGGTATCGGTCGAAACCTTCGGAGCCTGAATCTTCTTCGCAAGGTAGTCGCCAATAGTGTAAGGCAATACGAAGTAACCATCAGCCAAGCCCTGCATCAACGCCGAAGCACCGAGGCGGTTAGCACCGTGGTCAGAGAAGTTAGCCTCACCGATAGCGTACAAGCCCGGAACGGTTGTCATCAAGTTGTAATCAACCCAGATACCACCCATTGTGTAGTGAACAGCAGGGAAAATCTGCATTGGCTCATCGTATGGATTAACATCGGTAATCTCCTTGTACATATCGAACAAGTTACCGTAACGCTGCTTGATAACATCTTTACCCAAACGCTCTATTGCGGTCTTAAAGTCGAGGAATACAGCCAAACCTGTCTCGTTTACACCATAACCTGCATCGCAACGCTCCTTTGCAGCACGCGAAGCAACATCACGAGGTACCAAGTTACCAAATGCAGGGTAACGGCGCTCCAAGTAGTAATCACGATCCTCCTCTGCAATCTGCGAAGGCTTCAAAGTGCCCTTACGCAACGCCTCAACATCCTCCAACTTCTTAGGTACCCAGATACGACCATCGTTACGCAACGACTCCGACATCAGAGTCAATTTCGACTGCTGTGTGCCGTGAACAGGGATACAAGTTGGGTGAATCTGAGTGAAGCAAGGGTTTGCAAAACCTGCACCCTTACGATAGCACTGGAATGCAGCCGAGCCATTCGATGCCATAGCATTGGTCGAGAGGAAGAATACATTTCCGTAACCACCGGTTGCGATAACAACTGCGTGAGCACCATGACGCTCAATCTCACCGGTTACGAGGTTACGAGCGATAATACCCTTAGCCTCGCCGTCCTCAATAACGATGTCGAGCATCTCGTGGCGAGTGTAAGACTTGACAGTACCACGGCTAATCTCCTTATTCAACACCGAGTATGCACCGAGCAACAACTGCTGACCGGTCTGACCGCGAGCGTAGAATGTACGCGATACCTGCGCACCACCGAATGAACGGTTATCCAACAAACCGCCGTACTCACGAGCGAAAGGAACACCCTGAGCAACGCACTGGTCGATAATAAGGTTAGAAACCTCTGCCAAACGATATACATTAGCCTCACGAGCGCGGTAGTCACCACCCTTGATAGTATCGTAGAAGAGGCGATATACCGAGTCGTCATCGTTCTGATAGTTCTTTGCAGCGTTGATACCACCCTGTGCAGCGATAGAGTGCGCACGGCGTGGCGAGTCCTGAATGCAGAATACCTTTACATTGTAGCCCAACTCACCGAGCGAAGCAGCAGCACTCGCTCCACCAAGACCGGTACCTACAATGATAATATCCAACTTACGCTTGTTAGCAGGGCTAACAACCTTGATAGCCGCCTTGTGGTTGCTCCACTTCTGAGCCAACTCACCAGCAGGAATTTTGGAATCTAATTTGAAAGCCATATTTTTATAAAATTTTGTTATTTTTCTAAATACTCAAATTGCTAATCCCGATTAGCAGCCACAACAAGGGCAATTAGCCAAGAGGTGTTGAACATAGAACCACACTACTACGACAGCAAAACCGCCGAAGATAAGGGTTGCTACGATACCCGAAAGGCACTTCAAGCGTGGATACCACTTGTCGTTAGCCCAACCTACGGTCTGCAACATCGACCATACACCGTGAGTGAGGTGGAACCACAAAGCTGCAAACCATACGAGGTACAAAACAACATTGTACCACTGCGAGAAGGTGTACTTAATAAGAGCAGCACCATCGGTTGGCGAAACTACGCTACCATCACAGAGTACAACCTCGTGAACGCCGAGCAACTCCTTCAACTGCATCTTCGCCCAGAAGTGCGAGAGGTGGAGCAAAAGACCGAGCAATACGATTACGCCCAAGAGGAGCATATTCTTCGATGCCCACGAAACACCCTTCTCGGTAACAGTTACGGCATAGCGCACATTACCACGAGCCTTACGATTCTGCCAAGTGAGCCAGAAAGCGTAAGCGAAGTGAACAAATACTCCGAGTGCCAAAACAGCAGTACCTGCCAAAGCGTACCAACTTGCACCCAAGAAACCGCAAATCATGTTGTAAGCCTCTGCCGAGAAGATTGCAACAACATTCATTGACATGTGGAAGAGGATGAAAAGCACGAGAAAACAACCCGAGATGCTCATCACCAATTTTCTTCCGAGAGATGAATTAGTTAAAAAACAGCCCATAATTTTAATTAAATTTAAGATTTGTGTATTTTTGTAAAAAGTTTTGTGAAAATTTCGCTCTCAATTTACTCTCTGTTTGTGGTATTGCACGCATACACGCACGCATACCTAACTACAAAGATACGAATTGTTTGTGAAATAACAACACTTTCAACCGTTTTTTTGCCACTAAAAACAGAGTTTTTATGACAACACCCGACAAACGCACCATTCGCCGAGCCGTAAGAGCCGAAATTGCGAAACTATCTCCCTCCGATAAAGAGAGATTATCCTCGCAGATATTCAGCGCAACAGCCGAATTACAAGAGGTTCGACAGGCATCGGTTGTGGCTCTCTTTGCATCGCTGCCCGATGAACCTCAAACCGGCGAGATTATCGAGCAACTTTCGCATTCAAAGCGCATAGTATTGCCCCGTATCGAAGGCGAAGAGATGAAATTCTATGATATCTCGGAGGGGTTGTGCGAAGGTGCTTTCGGTATTATGGAGCCTATTGCCACAACGCCTATCGAGCCAAGCGAAATAGATGTGATGATAGTTCCGGGTGTGGCCTTCACAAGCGATGGAGCCCGCCTCGGTCGCGGCAAAGGTTTTTATGATAAATACCTAACCCTTAATGGTTTCCGCGCATACACGATAGGAGTTTGCTACCCTTGTCAGGTGGTCGAAGAGTTGCCCACCGAGGAGCACGATAGAAGCCTTGATAGAGTAGTGAGTAGTGAGTAGTGAGTAGTGAGCAGTGAGCAGTGAGTAGTTCAAATTGACAATTAAAAGAAAGGCGGTCATTTAGACCGCCTTTCCAACATTTCAAATTGATTTTTAGAGGAGGGTTTTCAAGGCTTGCGAAGTTTTGCAAAGCGGAGCATACTAAGCGTATGTGAGCAAGAAAAAAAAACGGAAGGTTACCTCGAAAGGCAACCTTCCACTCATTCAAAATCGTCAATGATTGAACTATTTTTGTGCGTTACGCAGTGGCGGAAAGCGGAGCATACTAAGCGTATATGAGCATTTGCAAAGCGAGCATAACGCAGAAAACACCCTATAAAAACAATTTTAATTTCTTGTCAGAAGTCGTGAGATGTGGTGTATCGCAAAAGAAAGACCTTCGGGATAGTACTCAATCGTACAGCCCGAAGGTCTTTACTTTTTGGGATATGCCACAGATTGCGGCTTATCACAAGAAATTCCTACAAGTTAGGGTTAATCTTGTGCCAATCCTCTACGGCAGGAATAACACCCATTGCAATAACCTCGTCACGAAGTGCGCAGAGGTGCTTGTACGACTCAACGAGAGTTGCGTGCTCCTCCTCGGTACCGTGAACAGGGAGAACCTCAACGCCATTAGCATCGAGTTTGGTCTCCATAGCCATCATGATATGGTTGAACTCACCATTGTTAACATAGCAACCGGCAGGCCAACGGAATGGCTCTCCACCCATAGCAGCAGCAATCATCTGGATAGATACGAGCGATGGGCTCTGGAACGATGAACGGCCACGAAGGTCGATGATGTTCTTACCACCCTGAATTACGCGCTGACGGAGTGCGTCCCAATCAGCTTGTGGCATACGGTCAGTGCCGATAATGTCGGTAAGTGGAGTGCCATCAACAGTTGTAGTCGATGCGAATACAGCCATCTGCTCGCCGTGACCACCGTATGTACGAGGGTTTACAACCTTATCAGCTGGTACATGGAGGTACTTAGCCAACTCGCTGCGAAGACGAGTAGAGTCGAGAGCAGCCAAAGTGGTAACCTGCGAAGGCTTAACACCTGCATAGATCAAAGTGATAAGACCGGTGATATCAGCAGGGTTGAAGATAACAACGATGTGCTTTACATCTGGGCAGTACTGCTTGATGTTCTTACCGAACTCGGCAGCAATCTCTGCGTTACCCTTCAACAGATCCTCACGAGTCATACCAGCCTTACGCGCTGCACCACCCGAAGATACTACATACTTCGCATCAGTCAAAGCCTCTTTGATATCCGAAGTAAAGGTGAGGTTGATACCGTCAAAACCGCAATGGAACAACTCCTCTGCTACACCCTCCAATGCAGGAGCAAATGGATCGTAAAGGCAGATGTTTGACGATAATTTCATCATCATAGCGCACTGCGCCATGTTCGAACCAATCATACCGGCTGCGCCGACAATGGTCAATTTCTCATTTGTTAAGAAACTCATAGTAATTTGTGTTTTGAAAATGTTAGTATTATATAAAAATGTTACTTGTTATCAATCTTCAATAGGCAGGTGTACCAACTCAACGCCTACCTTCGAGAGTATATCCAAACCCTCAGTATTGTGGTACTTCTCCGAGAAGACCACGCGCTTAATACCCGCCTGAATAATCAACTTCGAGCACTCCATACATGGTGAAGTCGTAACATAGAGCGTACCTCCATCGCAATTATTTGCCGACTTGGCAACCTTTGTAATGGCATTTGCCTCGGCGTGGAGAACATAGGGTTTCGTAATTCCCATATCGTTCTCGCAGATATTCTCGAAGCCCGAAGGTGTGCCGTTGTAGCCGTCCGAGATAATCATCTTATCCTTCACGATAAGCGCACCTACCTGACGGCGTACGCAGTATGAGTTCTCTGCCCAAATGCGTGCCATCTTCAAGTAGCGAATATCCAATTTTCGCTGTTTCTCCTCTGCGTATGCTCCCATGACTATCTACCGTGACAATGTTTATACTTCTTACCGCTACCACAAGGGCAAGGCTCGTTTCGTCCAACCTTCTTCTCTACTTGTATAGGTGCCGGCTTCGACTTCTCGCCCTGACCTGCCGCTGCCGCTGCCGCCATACGCGATGCCTGCAACTTATTCACATCAACCTTGGCGCGATTTTGTCTTGCTCGCTCCAACGACTCCTGATTTTGTTGCTGAACAGGGATATACGACTTACAAAGTATCGAAACAACCTCTCGATTTACCCTCTGCAACATCTTCTCGAACAAGCCGAACGACTCGAACTTGTAGATAAGGAGTGGATCTTTCTGCTCGTACGAAGCATTCTGCACACTATGGCGCAACTCGTCCATCTCGCGCAAGTGCTCACGCCAAGCATCGTCAATTGTGGTAAACATCACAACCTTCGAGAATACTCTGTATATCTCTGCCCCATCGCTATCCTTGCACCTCTGCAACTCAACAGGAACATTATATCCGAGGTGTCCGTTAGTAAGCGGGAAGTACATCTTATCCGACAACGAATCCTTTCTATCCTCGTAAATCTTGGTCATTACCGGGCGTACGGTATCAGCCACAGCCTTTGCTCTACGAGCCACCAACGCCTGCAAGTCGGCTACAAGCAATTCAACCAACTCGCTACGATTAGCCTTCTTATACTTCTCCTCATCGAACGATGGTTGCAAGCCGACCTCACGAATCAAATCGAACGAGAACTCCTCGAATGGATAATCCTCGTGCTCGTTCAGGAACGCCTCAACATAGTCGTACATCGCGTTATTGAGGTCTATCTCCACACGCTCGCCATACAACGCATTGCGGCGGCGGGTGTAGATAACTTCACGCTGCGAGTTCATCACATCGTCATACTCCAATAATCGCTTACGAATACCGAAGTTGTTCTCCTCGACCTTCTTCTGTGCACGCTCAACCGCCTTCGACATCATTCCTGCCTGAATTGCCTCGCCCTCTTCGATACCCATTTTATCCATCATCGCAGCGATACGCTCCGAGCCGAACAGACGCATCAAATCGTCCTCGAATGAGACGAAGAACTGCGAAGAGCCCGGGTCACCCTGACGACCGCTTCGACCACGCAACTGACGGTCCACACGGCGGCTTTCGTGGCGCTCCGTACCGATAATTGCAAGTCCTCCTGCCGCCTTCACCTCCTCGGTGAGTTTAATATCGGTACCACGACCTGCCATATTGGTTGCAATGGTAACCTGACCGGGACGACCAGCTTCGGCAACAACCTGCGCCTCTTGTGCGTGGTGCTTGGCATTCAGCACATTGTGCTTGATACTCTTAATCTTCAACATTCGGCTCAACAACTCCGAAATCTCGACCGAAGTAGTACCTACCAACACAGGTCTGCCCTCCTTAACAAGGCGTACAATCTCTGCTATTACAGCATTGTACTTCTCGCGCTTGGTTTTGTAGAGAATATCATCGTAGTCGTTACGCAAAATTGGGCGGTTTGTAGGGATTACCACAACATCCAACTTGTAGATGTTCCAAAACTCCGATGCCTCGGTCTCGGCAGTACCGGTCATTCCGCCTAACTTGTGGTACATACGGAAGTAGTTCTGCAAGGTGATGGTTGCAAAGGTCTGCGTTGCCGCCTCGACCTTTACACGCTCCTTTGCCTCGATGGCCTGATGCAGACCGTCCGAGTAGCGGCGACCGTCCAAAATACGACCTGTCTGCTCATCGACAATCTTCACCTTGTTGTCCATCACAACATACTCGACATCCTTCTCGAACATTGCGTAGGCTTTGAGCAACTGATTTACAGTATGCACTCTCTCGGAGCGAATAGAGAAATCATTCAAGAGTTCGTCTTTCTTCTGCGCCTTCTCCTCCAACGAGAGTTCCTGCTGCTCCAACTCGGCAATCTCGGCACCGACATCAGGCAATACGAAGAAGCCCTCCTCGCCTACACGCTTCGACAACGCCTCGTGTCCCTTGTCGGTCAATTCTATCGAGTTCATCTTCTCGTCAATAACGAAGAACAACTCGTCCGTTACCTCCGGCATACGGCGGTTATTGTCCGCCATATAGATATTCTCGGTCTTCTGCATCTGCACCTTGATACCCTGCTCCGAGAGGAATTTTATCAGAGGCTTATACTTTGGCAAACCCTTGTATGCACGATAGGTCAAAAGACCGCACTCCTCCATCTTGCCCTCGGCCGCCAACTTACGAGCCTCGGCAACGAGGTTTGTAACAAAGTCCTTCTGCAAGCCGTACAAGAACTCAATTGCAGGGCGGTACTCCTCGAAGAGTTGGTCCTCACCCTTTGGCACAGGTCCCGAAATGATGAGTGGTGTACGCGCATCGTCAATCAAGACCGAATCGACCTCATCGACAATAGCGAAGTGGTGTTTGCGCTGTACCAAATCCGATGGCGAAGATGCCATATTGTCGCGCAAGTAGTCGAAACCGTACTCGTTGTTTGTTCCAAAGGTAATATCTGCAAGGTAGGCATTTCTACGCTCCTCCGAGTTTGGCTGGTGCGAGTCGATACAATCCACCGACAAGCCATGGAACTGGTACATCGGTCCCATCCACTCGGCATCACGCTTTGCAAGGTAGTCGTTCACGGTAACCATGTGAACACCCTTGCCTGCCAACGCATTCAAGAATACAGGCAGTGTAGCCACGAGGGTTTTACCCTCACCCGTAGCCATCTCGGCAATCTTACCCTTGTGCAACACAACACCACCGAACAACTGCACATCGTAGTGAATCATATCCCACTTGATGTCGTTACCGCCAGCGGTCCAATGTGTTTCGTAAATCGCCTTATCGCCTTCGATATTTACAAAATCTTTCTTCGCTGCGAGGTTGCGGTCGAAGTCGTTTGCCGTAACCACCACCTGCTCATTCTGCGTAAAGCGGCGAGCCGTATCCTTCATGATAGCAAATGCCTCCGGCAAAATCTCATCGAGAACCTTTTCAATCTTCTCGTCAATACGCTTTATGGTCTGGTCAATATCCTTCGATATCTTCTCCTTCTCGTTGAGCGAAATGTTCACATCCTCCAACTTTGCCTTCTGCGCCACGATATGCGCCTCGTCCTCGGCTATAAAATCTGCTATACGCTTACGAAGGGCTACACTATGTTCACGCAACTCATCATTCGACAACGCCTCGATAGATGGATAGACAGCCTTGATTTTATCAACATAAGGCTGAATCTCCTTGCGGTCTTTATCCGCCTTGCTACCAAATAAAAATTTGATTATACTTGTTAATGCACTCATATTATCTTTATTGTTATTCAATTCACATTATAAACGCCTCAAAGGTACGAAAATTATGCTGAAAATACAAATGTATTTTTACAAAGCGTTCTACTTTGCATCGACAAATCTTCTAAACGGGCATATATCACACTCTAAATTGGCACAATAGCGACTCGACAACTGCAACAACGCCTGCGATTCGAGAGCATTTTCCGCCTTGATTTTAAGCCTTCCCCAACGACTAACAAAGAGATTGCTCTCGGCCGGAAGTTGTTCGAGAAGGTCTATACCTCGCGAATCGAGGTCGTGACGCATCGTATATTCCGAGTAGAGAATTTGAATCTGTGCCACAACATTTATACCGAGCATCACCGCCTTGGCGCGGGTAAATGCTCCGATATAGCTACTATCCGAAATGAAACGGACTGCCCACTCGGGGATAGAACTATTACAGAATAACCGTTCCACATCAGACTTGGTACGACACGCCAAGATATCGTTCAAAAGATATTCGTGTTGTGAAATTATAGATGCCAGCTGCAATAATCTAACAACGGGATGATTGTCGCCCTTTACGCCCACAAGTTGCCACTCCTCGATATGCATTCGTTCCAAGCCAAACTTGTGTGCATTGAACTCGAAGTTGGAGCATAGTTCCGCTATATGCTCATCGCCGCGAAAGACAATAGATAGGCGCGGCAGCAACCCTGCGCAGCCCAACAACAGAGCTTCGACCGAACGGAGGTCAAAATTAACTTTACTCAAATAACGATAGGGCAAGATGTGCGCCAAACGCTCATATTTTGCCCTATTAGCCCTTATATCCAACGAGCGCAGCAACATAAAGTATGCCGTCTCGTTCCAATCTTCGGTATCGTGAAATCTATCGGTGAGGAACTCCTGTTTTTGTGCGATTCTGTCAAAGCACAATTGCGACATCACCTCTCGGCGGTGCGATGTGTCGAGTGACAACATCTCCGCCGCACATCTCTTTTGAGATTCTGCCTTTATGGAGGGTGTGCCAAACATATAGGATATTAGAAGAGATTGAGTTCGAGTAGTGCCTCTTCACTCATCATAGATTTATCCCATGCAGGCTCAAAAACAAGGATTACATTCACCTTCTCCACACCCTTAACCTTTGCGACCTGCGTATTTACATCTTCGACAAGCATATCTGCCATAGGGCAGTTCGGCGCTGTCAAGGTCATACGGATAGTTGCCTCGCCCGAAGGGTCGAAGTCTATCTCGTAAATCAAGCCCAAATCGTATATATTGACCGGAATCTCCGGGTCATAGACATTTTTAAGTGTCAGTACAATATCTTTTTCAACTCGTAGTATCTCTTCGGGAGTCATACCAATTAAAAATTAAAAATTGAGAATTAAAAATTGAGAATTAAGAATTGAGAATTAAGAATTATTTTTTCAACTCCTAAAACTATGCGTTTGGTTGCAGGAGTGCGACTGCATAGAGTCGCATCTGCTTGATAGTTGCCACCAAACCGTTACCTCGTGTTGGAGAGAGGTTTTCTTTAAGACCTATTGCATCAATAAAGTACAACTCGGTATCGATTACCTCCTGCGGTGTGCGACCACCCATTGCTCGGATAAGCAACGCCAACAAACCCTTGATTATTATGGCATCGCTGTCTGCCGAGTAGTATATCTTATCGCCCTCTAATCTTGCATCAACCCATACACGCGACTGACAACCCTCAATAATATAGTCATCGGTCTTATGTTCGGAAGCAATTACGGGCAAAGATTCACTTAACGATATGAGGTAGTCGTACTTATCCAACCAATCGTCAAACATCGAGAACTCCTCAATAATCTCCTCTTGTACACTATCCGTCATAGCACCCTACTTTTTCTGTATGTTATTAAAAATCTCGGCATCGGAGCATTGAGGTCGTTCAACACCCAATAACACTGCCAATGTCGGAGCAATCTGTTCTGTTGAGATACGCTCTGCTACTAGTTGTGGAGCAAGCCCCATTCCGCTGATAATAAGCGGAATATGCCGATCATAATTATATATTGAACCCGACATTGCCACACGCTCGGAGTCCAACTCTATGTGCTCGGGATCTAGCACAATCATCACATCACCCGAACGGCGAGGATTGTAGCCATTCTGCACCAACCATATCGCTCCTCGCGAAAACTGCGCAGAGCGCAAAGCCGTTGCCGTAACAGCCGTAGCAACTCCACGGAACTGCAACGCAAATGTAGCCACCTCGTTTTGCACCTCTGCGAGGCTCTTTTTGTGGCGGTATATCGTTTCGTGATTGAGATATAGCGAACCATCGGTATAGCCCAATATCCACGAATCCTGACCATATCGCGCGCTTAAAAAGGCGTTCATTATAACCTCGAACTGTCGCGTATTAAATCGCGTAGCATCACTATTATCCCTCTTTGTCGGACTTATTCCGCTATCGGAAGCGAGGGTTACCATAACTTCGTTGCGAGATGGTAACTGTGCATACAGATATGTCAAAAACTCCGCCAACGATGCATCTAACGAGTATAACATATCTTCATATTCGATGGAATCTGTACCATATTTCTCGGCTATAATGCGCGGCACATCAAGACATATATTCAACACTTTGCACTTATCCTCCACATGCAGAGGAAGCATCGAGGCTATGGCTCGTTTGGCAAACTCAAATATCGCAAGATTTCCCGAAGGCATCGAGCGTAAATCATTCACCCACCCATCCGATACCTTACGGCGCGAACGAGGGCGTTTGGTATTGTCCTTTTCGTAGATTGTAATGTTAGTCGAATAAGAGTTGAGATAGCGGTCGTAAGTATATCGACCATACCACTTTTCGGTAGCAAAGACTCTATTCATATCCTCGGCATTACATTTGCGCACCCATAGTGGCAACGCCTCCATATAGCAATCTGCCGAGTTCCATTTCCCTGCATCGTCAAGCCAATAGCACTCTCCCGTGCGCCCCGCCAAAATCATCGCAGACAAAGCATTATGGGCAATCGTTATCGAATGATTTTTCTCGTATGAAGCGAGTATAGCCTCCGAAAGCGTCTGCGCCACAAAAGGTTGCGTAGTATAGTTCTCCTCTACCTCTTTTCGGACAATACCCTCTCTATTCTGCAAATGCTTGCAACACAACACTCTCTTTTCGTTCTGTGTGCGGTCGAACATAGCCGAGGAGAATATGCCGTGTACGGCAGGTGCTGCACCCGTTGCAAAGGTTGCTAAACCCGCTTCCGAAGTAGTCGGAGCATAGTCGGCATAGCACTCTGCAAACTCTACTCCCTCATTTCGCAAGCGAAGAAAGCCATCTTTGCCAAAATTCTTTTCGTAACGAGTGATATCGCCTTGGCGCAAACCACTCACCACAATATTAACTGCAAAGCGAGGTTGTGCATCGGCAAAAACCGTTGCATACAACGCAAGCATTAACGCTATATATCTGACTCTAAATCTCATAAATATCTCTCAAACGCACTCTTTTCGAGTGCAAAATCAATTTCGGGCATCTCTTCAGCCTTTGCAAACATTTTACTGCAAAATGCCCTATGTGCAGCACTTTCGGGGTTAAATGGTCGATGCTCGGCGGCTGCCACAATCTGCGCTATTCGGGGCAATAGTTCCTGTGCCTTTGGCGAGAGCATCGCTTCGCAAAATCGCTCCCACACATACTCCACCGCCATCTTCGATGGGTGCGCCAAGTCATCGGCATAGTAGCGATAGTCGCGTAAGTCGTCAATCAAAATCTCGAATGACGGGAAGTAGTGTGCATTTTCATATTTCTCTACCAACTCCTCGACTGCCAAGCGCAATATCGCCTTGCTGACGCTATTCTCCTGCAAGCCATCGCCCAAGTGTCGCACAGGACTTACTGTTAAAACGACCTTTTTATCTCGCAAAACGCCCTCGAAAAGCGTTCTGTATCGCTCGACAATCTCCTCTACCGACAATCGCCTGCGCTCGAACTCCTTTGCAGGTTGTTTGTGGCAATTCGCCACTACCCTGCCCTCGCGCTCATATACCCACGCAGTGCCGAAGGTCAAAATCACCCACTCGGCATCGTGCAGAGCCTTCGAGCCTTGCGCTACTGCCTTATTGAGGTTTGCGAATATCTCGGTCTGCGTCTTGCCATCGAGCGAGGAGTGTGCATCGAAGGAGAAAAATCCCTCTCTACCCTCTCGTATATCGCACACCGCAAACGCCCTCGTATCGCTTAATCTCTCAATAGCACTTGCAATCGAAAGCGGATTAAACAGCACCCCGAAAGGGTTTGTCGTAACCGAGAACTTCGCCTTCTGCAATCGCTCCGAGATGTTCTCGGCAAAGCAGGAGCCAAGCGCAAAAATTTTTGCGCTATGGTCTATCCCCTCTGCAAGCGGCTGCAACGATATTTCGGTACGAAACCTCATCTTCATAATTGAGAATTAAGAGTGGAGAATTAAGAATTATTATTCAACTACTCTCTACTCACTACTCTCTACTCACTATTTGTTGATTTTCGCCCACGAGTCCTTCAAGGTTACGGTGCGGTTGAATACCAAGTGCTCGGCTGTCGAGTCAGTATCAGGGCAGAAGTAGCCCACACGCTCGAACTGGTATGTTGTGCCGATAGGTGCATCTTTCAATGCCGGCTCCAAATAGCCCTTCGTAACAATCAACGACTCCGGATTGAGGTTATCCTGCCATGAGGTCTGTCCCTCCGAAGTGTCGTATGGGTCCTCGGTCTTGAACAATGGGTTATAGAGGCGGATTTCGGCCTCAACAGCATGCTCTGCCGACACCCAATGGATAACACCCTTTACACGGCGACCATCGCTCGAAGAGCCCTCGCCCGACATCGGGTCGTACGAACAGCGTAACTCAACAACATTGCCCTCCTCGTCCTTGACAACCTCATCGCACTTAATAAGGTAAGAGTAGCGCAAACGCACCTCATTACCCGGCGAAAGGCGGAAGTATTTCTTTGGAGGATTCTCCATAAAGTCGTCACGCTCGATGTAGATAACCTTCGAGAATGGCACCTCACGCATACCTGCCTCCTCATTCTCTGGATTATTGACAGCCTTGCGCATCTCGACCTTGCCCTCCTCCCAATTTGTGATAACCACTTTGAGAGGGTTCAAAACAGCCATACGGCGCTCGGCAACCTTATTCAAGTCCTCACGCACACAGTACTCCATCTTACCGAGGTCGATAACATTGTCGCGCTTTGCCACGCCTACCATCTCGGCAAATGCGCGCACCGATGCAGGGGTGTAACCCTTACGGCGCAGTGCGCAGATAGTCGGCATTCGAGGGTCGTCCCAGCCCGATACTGCACCCTCCTGAACGAGTTTCAGGAGGTTACGCTTCGACATCATCGTATAGGTCAAATTCAGACGAGCAAACTCGTACTGGTGCGATGGATATATCTCCAACGCCTCGATAAACCAATCGTACAATGGGCGGTGAACATCGAACTCCAAAGTACAAATCGAGTGGGTAATATTCTCAATCGAATCGCTCTGTCCGTGAGCGTAGTCGTACATTGGGTAGATGCACCACTTGTTGCCTGTGCGGTGGTGCTCGGTGTGCAAAATTCGGTACATAATAGGGTCGCGGAAGAGCATATTAGGGTGCGCCATATCAATCTTTGCACGCAACACCTTCTCGCCATCGGCAAACTCGCCGGCACGCATACGCTCGAACAAGTCGAGGTTCTCCTCTACCGAACGATCGCGCCAAGGTGATGGCTTTCCGGGCTCGGACACAGTACCACGATTCAGTCGAATCTCCTCTTGTGTCTGGTCATCGACATACGCCAAGCCCTTCTTGATAAGGACAATTGCCCACTCGTAGAGCTGGTCGAAGTAGTCCGATGCATAACGCTCGATAGCCCAATCGAAACCGAGCCACTTGATATCTCGCTTAATCGAATCTACATACTCGGTATCCTCCTTTACGGGGTTGGTATCGTCAAAGCGGAGGTTACACTTACCGCCATACTTCTTCGCCAAACCGAAGTTGATGCAGATACTCTTTGCGTGTCCGATATGGAGGTAGCCGTTTGGCTCCGGTGGAAATCGTGTCTGCACATGCGACAAACCATTCGCAATCGACTCCTCGATAATCTCTTCAAGGAAGTTCAAAGACTTCTCCTTGACTTCAACATTCTCATTAGCCATAATTTTCTCCTTTATTTTGTTCGTTTGTTTGCTTTATCATATAGTTTCGGGGCAAGGTTTACCGCCAACGAAATAATCTGCTGATTGTATAACTTCTTGCCGTCTGTCTTCAATGCAAATTCCGCCTTGACCTTGATGCGCTCCTTCCAGAAGTTGCGCTCGTAGCCAATGCCCGTGCGATTGTATATTCCGGTTGTTGTTCCATAAAACGGATCCGAGGCGTAGAGGTCTGCACCATATATCGTACCCTCCTTGCCCACCATGTTGTAGAGTGGTTGCAAGTTTTTGCCTATATAGATGTTGTTCGAGATAAAGACACCCCAACGGCTCATTCGGAAGAACAATTCTCCGCCCATAGGAGTTTGCCAG
>JAZQHQ010000029.1:0-93279 GCA_045540675.1 Alistipes sp.
GGGCGTCTTAGCAAGACAACATGTTTCCCCACCCCCTTGGCCCACAGACCGACATGGCTACGATCCGACTTATCAACGAGCCTACTGCTGCTGCGTTGGCTTACGGTATGGACAAGAAGAATAAGGATATGAAGATTGCCGTGTACGACCTCGGTGGTGGTACATTCGATATCTCTATCTTGGAGTTGGGCGATGGCGTATTCGAGGTTAAATCGACCAATGGCGACACTCACCTCGGAGGCGATGACTTCGACCATGTTCTTATCGACTATATGGCAGAGGCGTTTAAGGCGGAGCATGGCGTAGATTTGCGTCAGGACCCTATGGCTTTGCAGCGTTTGAAGGAGGCTGCCGAGAAGGCAAAGATTGAGTTGTCGGCTTCGCAATCGACCGAGATTAACTTGCCATACATTATGCCAATCAACGGTATTCCGCAGCACCTTGTGATGACTTTGACTCGTGCAAAGTTCGAGCAGTTGTGCGACCACCTCGTACAGAAGACTATCGAGCCATGCCGCAACGCTTTGCGTGATGCAGGCCTTTCGGCTTCGCAGATCGACGAGGTGATCCTTGTGGGTGGTTCTACCCGTATCCCTGCAATTCAGAAGGTCGTTGAGGATTTCTTCGGCAAGACTCCTAACAAGGGTGTAAACCCTGACGAGGTTGTAGCCGTAGGTGCATCGATTCAGGGTGGTGTCCTTACAGGCGAGGTTAAGGATGTGTTGCTCCTCGATGTTACTCCGCTTTCGCTCGGTATCGAGACTTTGGGTGGCGTATTTACCAAGTTGATTGAGGCTAACACCACTATCCCTACCCGCAAGAGCGAGGTATTCTCGACTGCTGCCGACAATCAGCCATCGGTTGAGATTAATGTTTGTCAGGGCGAGCGTCCATTGGCAAAGGATAACAAGAGCATCGGTCGCTTCCACCTTGACGGTATCCCTGCTGCACCGCGTGGCGTACCGCAGATTGAGGTTACCTTCGATATCGATGCAAACGGTATCTTGAATGTTTCGGCAAAGGATAAGGGCACAGGCAAGGAGCAGAAGATTCGTATCGAGGCTTCGAGTGGCTTGACCGAGCAGGAGATTCAGCGTATGCGTGACGAGGCAAAGGCTAACGAGGAGAAGGATAAGCAGGAGAAGGAGCGCATCGAGAAGATTAACGCTGCCGACTCGAATATCTTCGCTACCGAGAAGCAGTTGAAGGAGTATGGCGACAAGATTCCTGCTGACAAGAAGTCGGCTATCGAGAGCACTCTTGCCAAGTTGAAGGAGGCTCACAAGAACCAGGATTTGGCTGCTATCGACACTGCTATTGCCGAGTTGAATCAGGCATGGCAGGCTGCATCGCAGGATATCTATCAGGCACAGCAGGCACAGGGCGCACAGGGCAATCCTAATGCCGGAGCGCAGGGCAACCCTAATGCAGGTCAGCAGGGCGGTAACGGTGCTTCGCAGCCGGAGGATGTTGAGTTTGAAGAGGTAAAATAAAAAAATCATTCTGATTGGCTCTTTTTGAGCTGCACTTCAATAGCGGAGTTGCTCACATAGGTATACTATGCTGCGCACTCCGCTTTTCGTTTATCTCAAAAATAGCTCAATCACCTCTGATTTTTTTAGGGTTGTGGTATGCGCCCATCTCATTTTTCTTTGATAGCGTTGCAAATGCCTCCTTAAAAAAACTATTTTAGCACCACCTGCTCAATCACCTCTGATTTTTTTGGGGGTGTGGTTTTGCAACCATCTGCTTAAATTCCAATTTTACGGAGGAGATAGAAGAGAAATGCAGAATGTAGAATTACTTTCAGCGCTCCCTAGTAAGGGCGGAACGCCCGCCCCCAGTAACCCCCAGAACCCCTAGGATTGTTGCGCCGTGATGGCGCTCGGAGTCCCATCGCCCCTAACACCCCTAAAAATACCCTAAAAAACAAAAAAACAACGCCATTTATTTGCAATTTCCGAAAGGTTTTCGTATATTTGTGACAGATAAGATGATATATTATGCGTAATCTCACCAACATATCTTTGCCGTTGTCGGCTTCGATAAACTATTTCGGGGGGGGGTATTTTGCTGATAGTCAGCGAGTTACACGCTAATCAAGCCAAGTTAAATAATATGCTGCAATTTAGGCTCGTATCAAGCGATACGGGCTCTGCTTGTATTGTCTAATATCCCTAACTATAAATTTTTACGACTATGAAGAGACTATTTTCAATTTTGCTTATGGCTGCAACACTCGCATTTACTGGTTGCAACCTTTTAGACAGCGAGGAGAGATTCAACAAAAAAGAGTTTTCAATCAAGGGGCAATGGCAGATTGCCGACAAGGAGAGTGGCGAACTCGATGGTGTTAACTATGGCTATGGCTGGGACTTCGATATAACCGAAGCGGGTAAGGCATGGTCGTTCGAGATTGTACTTGAAACAACCAATCCCGAGGTCGAAGTTGGAACGCGCTACAAGATTGCAAGTTTTGACTATACTTTGGAACATAACTCCGAAGGCGTATTGAAGAGGATTGTCATTGCAGACAATACCACATTAGAGGTGGTTGATATAAAGAGCAATAATGAGATTGTGATCAACAATGGACAGGAGCAAGGAACCCTCCGCCGTATGACAACACAAGAATTGGTCAGCAGATAAAATTCAATTATAAACAAACTCAAAAATTACAATTATGAAAAACTATCTACTTTTAGCACTCGCAGCGGTGGCATTGTGCTTCACTGCTTGCAAAAAGGATAATCCGGAGCCAAAGCCCGTTGCTGTTACGGGTGTATCGTTGAGTAAGACAATGGTGGGCTTGGAGATTGATGAGAGCGTAAAGATTGTTGCAACCGTACTCCCAAAGAATGCCACCAACAAGGCGGTTGAGTGGAGCGTTGCTAACACCTCTGTCGCTACCGTAGCAAATGGCGTTGTAACGGCTGTTGCCGCAGGAGAAACAACCCTTACTGCAACTACCGCAGATGGTGGCTTCACCGCAACTATCCCCGTAAAGGTCGTAACCGAGAAGGTGCCTGTAACAAGTATTTCGTGGTATCCAAATTATGGACAAAAAGAGTTGAAAATAGGACATACATCTGAATATGTGATGTTTATAAATCCTGAGAATGCCACCGATTTAGGCGTGGTATGGACAAGTAGCAATCCAGAAGTAGCAACAGTTCAACACAAAAGAACTGCGCCGAATGGCGAGGTGCGAGTAGAGTTGACAGCAGTTGCTCCGGGCAAAGTAACAATTACTTGTACAACCGATGACGGCGGATTTTCGGCAACAACTGATGAGATTACGGTGCTTGAACCAGTCTTGGTTAAGGAGATTGCGGTTTCGCCAGAGAGTCTTAGACTTGTAAAGGGTGGTGTGCAACAACTTAGTGTTTCGGTCTATCCAGCGGAAGCCGACAATAGATATTACGAGGTGAGCAGCAGCAACCCGTCGGTTGTTACCATTGATGCAAACAATAAGGTTACAGCCGTAGATTTGGGCGAGGCAGAGATTATATTCAAGGCAACTGACGGCAGTGGTGTTGAGTGCAGAGTGCCTGTTCAGGTCTTGGGCTATATGCCTAATTCAATCACTTTTGAAGAGCATAATGCAAACTCAACAGAACTCTATGAAACACGCTTTTGGCACGGTAAAGTGATAGATTTCAAGAAGGATTTGAAGATGACCGTAATACCTGCCGATGCCGACTTGCGTTGGATTGATTGGAATATCTCCTTCGACAAAGACCCTGCTGGGTTGAAGTATGAGGTAACCGCCGACAATGTAACAGCTTCGGTTTGCCTCTCGGAGAACTTTAGCGGCGGCAACTTCTATATTCAGACTTTGCCATATCTTGATGGACAACAAATAGGCAATGTGAGGATATATCTGCAAACCTTCCCTTGTCTATTCTACTCTCACGGATTGAGCGATAATACTACTGACACACATGTTGAGAATTTGGGAGGTACAAGGAATTACTCATTTAATTGGGATTCATCACGCTACAAAGGAGGTCTTAATTTCATCACCTACTGTCGTGAGGTTACTGCAATACTCAATGCATATAAGTTGTACCAGATTCCGGCTGCGGAATATACCCTTACATCGAGTGATGAGAGTCTTGTTAAACTTACTCCGCTGACAACGGGCGAGGGCTATATGGTTGAGCGTCTGAACACCACCGACCTTGTGGCGGTAACGCTGACCTATAAGTGTGGCGACCATACACAGACCTACACATTAAACCTTATACCATAAGCCGAAAAGACCGCAATATAAAGTCGGGTATCGTTTTCGATACCCGACTTTGTTTGTTTTCCGTTTTCAGCTCTCGTCTGAACTCCAACCCTTATCATGGCGCAACCTTTCTGGGGGTTATAGGGGCGGGCGTTCCGCCCTTAATGGGGGGCGCTCCCGTTGGTCGCTTTATGGGGTGCGCTCTCAGTTTTCAGCTCTCAACTCTCAACTCTCAACTCTCAACTCTACTTGATATAGTACTCCTCAATCGGCTTATAGCCCTTCTCCTGCATCAGTTTGTTCCAATTGTGAGGGAGTTCTATGCAGACCGTCTCGAAGCCTCCGCCAGGCATAGTCTGCACCTTGTTGCGGCTCTCATCGCCCGTGATAATAAAGGCGGTCATCTCCTCCTTCATTGCAGGGATAGTCATCATCTCCGCCTCGGGCGAGTCGTACCAAACGGGTGTAGCGGTCATCGAAGCTCCTTCGGTGCGTGTGAGGTGTCCGCGCCAATTGCGAATAGGGTGGCGCTCCTCAGGGTTACTGCCCGGGTTGGCGTAGTAGTTGGCGAATACGCGCTCGTGAAGTGAACGACGAGCCGTGCGGATAAGGTCTTGTTCGAGTGCGTATGGGGTGCGGTATTTCGTAGCGAGATTCTTTGCGATAGGCTTGGTAAGCAGAATTGTACGATATGTAAACTGTTTTCCGCTACCGAGAGCAAATTGGCAACGCTCGGTGATATCCCACGCCAACAACTCCATAATCTTCTGTGGATTGGTGGTTGAAGGTGCCATATTGTTGCCCCAAAGCAGAGTAGAGGAGGTGGTAATGGTGTTGTCATTCATCTGATATCCGAGTCGTGCGTGGTAAGGCTTCCATCCCACTTCGCGACAAGCAATCTCATCCTCTACCAAGCACCACGGCAGTGGGTAGCCGAATGTACCCATACGATTCTGCTTGATATAGTAGCCTGCCAAGTTCATCAGCGCAAGGCTCATAAAGCGACCTATCGCCACATTTGCCTCCTCGTTAATTTCGCCCTGACCGCAATCTATGCCGAGTTGTCGTGCTACGGGTCCATTCAACCAAGAGTATGGCACCCACGCATGCGTACTCGCCAATGTACGGCGGAACGAAGGGGCACCGATAGCCTTTGTCATAGCAATAAGAATAGGCATATATTCGGGCTTGCAACCCGCCATAACACCATTTACAGCCACATGCCAAACAGTGGTGTTTCGATGTGCCACAGGGAGTACTGCAACCGTTTCGTTCCATTGCTTATCGGTATATCGCAAAAACTCGCTAACCTTCTCGAATGTTGGCGGTACGATTGGCAGACCATCGGACCAATTCATCTCTTGGAAATGGTTGTTCACCTCCTGCAAAGTGCCATAAAAAATATCATCGCGAATATCGCCTTTGTTGCTCTTTGCGCTACGCTCCAACTCCTCGGCGGTAATTGGAGTTGTGAGTGCCTTCACGATTTGCGGAAAGAGTATCTCGCGTGTGTTTTTGATAAGTTCATCGGTGGTGTGTGATGCAAATGCGCCCGGATACTCCGCTACGCGAGGTGCAGGGACTCCATTATTGGTCGAGGTGTAGAATACCTGCTCGGTAAATGTAGGTGCTGCAATAGCCACGGCAGGAATGCCGATATACTCGGCTGCGATGCACGAGCCTACCTCCTTCGGGGTGCAGAGTCCGCAACCACAGTTGCCCGAAATAACGGCATCGACATGCATCGAGCGCAAACGCTCCTGAAACTCCTCCTTTGAACGGCGAGTTATACCCGGTGCAGGATAAACACCTGCCGAGCCAATCTCATCAAGCAGAATAATACGACAAGTAGGGTAGTGCTTCTCGAAGAGGCGTTTTAGTTCGGGGTGGGTGGTACGAGCCATAAAACTACCGCCGACAATGGCTATCGTTTTGCCATCGAGCGAGTTAAGGCGAGGCGCCATCTCAATCATCTGCACTATTCCGCGACCTACGGGTGACACTACGGCAAAACCATCGCCCTTGACGGCAGAGGCTCCCGACTCGGTCTTGCAAGTGTCATCGCAAACGATGCGAGTGGAGTTCTGTGCCGTTGCGACAGCATGTACGGCAAATAGTGCAATTAAAAGATTTACAATGAATTTCATATAAATTTTATTAGGTTACGCAACATAAGATGCATTTTATTGCATAAAGTTAAATATAAAAGTAGAAAGATATGCGTTTTAGGGCATAAAAGCTAAAATATCGCTTTGTGGGTTGTTTATTGGAAAATTTTTGTTATCTTTGCACGATTTATCGCGTATGCGCGAAGATGTGCGTGTGCGAGAGATTGAATACAAAACAAAATTACAATAATATTAACTAATTAATTTTTAACTCAAATGCAAAGCAAAGGAGTAATCAAATGGGTGGCCATTCTTATGGGTTTGGCTTGTCTCTACCAGCTTTCGTTTACTTGGAAGACAAGTAGTGTTGAGAAGGCTGCCGCAGAGTATGCTAAGTCGTTCCCTGCCGAGGAGCAGGCTTCGATGGAGCAGTATTATCTCGACTCAATCGAGAACAAAACAGTTTACAATGTAGGTGTGACCTCGTTCACCTACAAACAGTGCAAGGAGAAGGAGGTTAACCTCGGTCTTGACTTGAAGGGCGGTATGAATGTTATGCTCGAAATTCAGGTTGAGGATGTGGTGAAGTCGCTTGCAGGCGAGAGTCAGCACGATCCTGCATTCGTTACTGCCATCGCAGAGGCTAACGAGGCTCTTCGTCAGGGTACAGGTGGCTACATCGAGACTTTGGCAGAGGCTTATTCGAAGGCTTCGAATGGCGCACCATTGGCAGACCTCTTCATCAGCCCAGACCGCAAGGATATCAAAGCAGGTATGTCTGACGCTGAGGTTGTAAAGGTATTGAAGCAGGAGACTGACGATGCCCTCGCTGCATCGTTCAACATTATCCGCAGCCGTATCGACCACTTTGGCGTTGTTCAGCCAAATATCCAGCGCCTTCCAAACTCGAACCGTATCTTGGTTGAGCTTCCGGGCGTTAAGGAGCCTGAGCGTGTTCGTAAACTCTTGCAGGGTACTGCATCGTTGGAGTTCTGGACAACCTACAATGGTCAGGAGTTGCTTCCTGCATTGCAGCGTGCCGATATGATTGTAAAGGCTTACAAGGATGAGCACAAGGAGGTTGAGGCAAAGGTAGAGGAGAAGAGCGATGCTCCTGCTTTGGCTGCCGAGGTTTCGGAGGAGGTAAAGGCAGAAGAGTCGATGGCTCGCTTTACTCGTGAGCGCAACCCATTGCTCGCACTCTTGAATCCTGGATATGCAGGTGGCGCAGTTCTTGGAGCTGCTACTGCTGCTGATACTGTTGCTATCAACAAGTATTTGGCATTGCCAGAGGTGCGTGACTGCTTCCCAAGCGATGTTCGCTTCAAGTGGGGTATCAAGGGCGATAAGTTGGCTGATGGTCAGTTCTTCCTCTACGCTATCAAGGTTGAGCGTGCTGACGGCAAAGCTCCACTCGATGGCTCGGTTATCGCTGACGCTCGTGCAGCCTACGCACAAACAGGTTCTAATGCAGAGGTTTCGATGGTTATGAACTCTAACGGTATCACCGAGTGGGCTCAACTCACAGGTGAGAATGTTGGTAAGTGCATCGCTATCGTTCTCGATGGTTATGTATATTCGGCTCCGGTAGTTCGTGGCAAGATTGAGGGTGGAAACTCTTCGATTTCGGGTGACTTCACAATTCAGGAGGCACAGGACTTGGCAAATGTATTGAAGTCGGGTAAGGTGCCTGCACCTGCTCGCATTATTCAGGATACAGTTGTTGGTCCATCACTCGGTCAGGAGTCTATCAACGCAGGTATGTTGTCGTTCCTCTTGGCGTTCGTACTCGTTCTCCTCTATATGGGCTTGTTCTATCGTACAGCAGGTTGGATGTCGGATATTGCTTTGATTGCCAATGTATTCCTCTTGATGGGTTGCCTCGTATCGTTCGGTGCAGTATTGACCTTGCCGGGTATTGCAGGTATCGTTCTCACAATGGGTATGGCGGTAGATGCCAATGTGATTATCTACGAGCGTATCAAGGAGGAGTTGCGTGGCGGTAAGGGTATTCACGCTGCTATCAAGGACGGTTTCTCGAATGCATATTCTGCAATTATTGACGGTAACTTGACAACTATCATCACCGGTATTGTTCTCTTCGTATTCGGTAATGGTCCTGTTCAGGGTTTTGCAACCACTCTCGTTATCGGTATCCTCACTTCGTTGTTCTGCTCGATTTTCATCACTCGTTTGTTGATTGAGGCTATCGTTGCAAAGTGGGGCAAGATTTCGTTCTCGTACAAGTGGTCGGAGAATCTTCTCTCAAACTTCCACTTCGACTTCATCGGCAAGCGTAAGTGGGCTTACATCGCTTCGGGTGTAGTTATCCTCGCAGGTGTTGCTTCGCTCGTATTCCACGGCTTGAACTATGGCGTTGAATTCACCGGTGGTCGTACATTCGTAGTTCGTTTCGACCAGAATGTATCGGCAGAGCAGGTTCGTGGTGCTTTGGAGAATGCCTTTGTAGAGGGCGATGCTGCAACTACTTCGTTGGAGGTTAAGCAGTATGGCGCAGAGAACCAGATGCGTATCGTTACCCAGTACAAGTTCGATGACACTTCGGAGGAGACAACAGAGGAGGTTGAGACTATTCTCTATAACGCATTGAAGCCACTTTACACTTATGATATCACTCTTGACGGTTTCCGCAATACACAGGACGATGTTAATGGTATTGTTTCGGCAGATAAGATTGGTCCTGCTATTGCGAAGGATATGACTATGGGTGCAGTATTCTCGCTGCTCTTTGCTCTTATTGCAATCGGTCTGTATATCGTATTCCGTTTCCGCAAGTGGCAGTGGGCAGCAGGTGCAACTCTTGCACTCGTACACGATGCCTTTATGATTATCGCATTGTTCTCTATGTTCTATTCGGTTATGCCGTTCAACTTGGAGATTAATCAGGCATTTATCGCTGCGATATTGACAATTATCGGTTACTCTATCAACGATACCGTGGTTATCTTCGACCGTATCCGTGAGTACCTCACACTCTATCCAAAGCGTGATACAGTATCGACTTTGAATGCAGCGCTTTGCTCGACATTGATGCGTACATTGAATACTTCGGGTACAACCCTCGTAACCCTCTTGGCAATCTTCATCTTCGGTGGTGAGACTATCCGTGGATTTGTATTCGCATTGCTCATTGGTGTTGTTGTAGGTACCTACTCGTCGTTGTTTATTGCGACTCCGCTTGCATACGACATGCAGCGCAAGCAGTTGAAAAAATAAAGATATTCAACTCTATAAGTGAGAGCCGATACTAATAATAGTGTCGGCTCTTTTTTGCTTTTAACCTTAAAAAATCGTTAAATTAAATTTAAGAAATCGTTAAATTTATCTCTTTGGCACGATACCTATATATAGTAATACCGTTTTTATCCCTATATTTGTGGTGTGTTAAGTCGAGTATCAATATTATCGTTTATGGTTACGCTCTCCATCTTGTTGTTCGGAGAGTGCAAGGCGGAGAGTGCAAATATGCATACTACGCCACTTTCTCAACAGGTCGAGGTAGCGATTATTGATGCCGATATTCCCAATCCCACATCGTTGCTTTCGAGCAGAGAGTCTTCCCGTACGGTAAATAGCAATAGCCGCACTGTGCAACGCACAACTTGCAAGCGAACTTGCAACGCGAATATTGCAGTAAAGGCAGAGTCGGAGAGCTTTGTAATTGAACATTCTCACAATACATACAAACCGAATATCTTGGGTGGAGTAGTTGCCCCTCGGGCTTTCTACTCGCTATGCTGTCTGCGAATTTGATAAGAGTGGCAAAAGGCGAAGCTTGTCCTTCGCTCAACTCTTATTCATAGTGTAAATTCGTAGATAGTAAAAAATCAATGGAATATATAATACTCTTGATTGCGCTTGTCGCAATTATTTGGAGTGCCGACACTTTGGTTGCGGGAGCAGTCGGTATTGCTCGCCGCTACCGTGTTTCGGACTTCGTAATAGGTGCCGTAATTGTCGGCATCGGAACATCTTGCCCCGAACTATTTGTTAGTTCGCTCGGAGCGTGGAACGGACAGGTCGATGTTGCTATTGGCAATATCGTAGGCTCAAATATCTTCAATGTCCTCTTTATTCTCGGTCTTACGGCTCTTGTTATGCCGGTCGAGGCGCCGAAGGAGAATCGCCGTTTCGAGTTGCCATTCTGCATTGGTGTATCGGTGGTATTGCTGCTTCTTGCCTTCAACTTCTTTAATGGTACGGAGGCGATGATTGGTCGCATAGATGGTTTGGTCTTGCTGGCTCTCTTTGCAATATTTATGTATATCTCCTTCCGCCGTGACCGCAGTAAGGGCTTAGCACAAAAGGAGGAGCAGACAATTGATGCTCCAAAGCCAAATCTGTGGGTTGCTGTGGCAAAGGTTGTCGTGGGCTTGGGTGTGCTGGTTACAAGTTGTCACTACTTTGTCGAGTCGGCAATCTCGATAGCCGAGGAGTGGGGTGTGAGCGAGGCATTTATCTCGATAACACTTATCGCCTGCGGTACTTCGTTGCCGGAGTTGGCGGCATCGGTTGCAGCGGCTCTCAAAAAGAATACCCAACTTGCTCTCGGTAATATCATCGGCTCCAACATCTTCAATATCACCTTTATTCTTGGTGTCTGCTCACAGATTTCGCCTTTGACGGGTGGTGGCATCACCTTTGTAGATTATGTGGTGATGATTGTGGCATCAGTTCTGCCGTTAGTTCTTGTTCGCAAGGGGCGTTTGTCGCGTGTGGCAGGTGCGGTGATGTTTGCAATGTTTGTGGCATACAATGCATACCTTATTTATAATATATAACCTAAAATAGTATAGTATGATACTTCAAATTCTAACCCTGCTGGGTGCTCTCGGAATGTTCCTCTACGGAATGAATCTGATGAGTTCCGGTTTGCAGAAGACCGCAGGAGGTCGAATGCGTGCAATTCTTGGCTCGCTGACATCTAACCGTTTTAAGGGTGTACTTACCGGACTTGGCATTACCTCCGTAATCCAATCTTCGAGCGCTACTACCGTTATGGTCGTAGGCTTTGTAAATGCCGGTTTGTTGGCGTTGGAACAGGCTATTGGCGTAATTATGGGCGCTAATATCGGTACTACGATTACTGCATGGCTTATCTCGTTGCTCGGTTTCAAGGCGGATATCTCAATTTTTGCCGTGCCGTTAATGGCAGTAGGTTTCTTGTTGAGCCTTTCAAAGATTGAAAAACGCCGCAATATCAGCGAGTTTATCATCGGTTTTTCGTTGTTGTTCCTCGGCTTGTCGCTGATGAAGAACTCGGTGCCCGACTTGCAGCAAACACCTGAGGTCTTGTCTTTTATTAAGACATGGTCGGGCTTCGGCTTTGGCTCGGTGCTTATCTTTCTGGTCTTCGGTACTGTACTGACACTTGTGTTGCAGTCTTCGAGTGCGACAATGGCTCTTACGCTGATTATGCTCAACCTCGGTTGGTTGCCATTCGAGATGGCTGCTGCGATGGTGCTTGGCGAGAATATCGGCACTACAATCACCGCAAATATCGCGGCTGCCGTAGCAAATACTAACGCCAAGCGTGCAGCTTTGGCGCATACCCTCTTTAATGTTTTCGGTGTTGTGTGGGCATTGGCTCTCTTCAAGCCTTTCACATCGCTTGTTGGACTTATTATCGAGGCTATGGGCTATCCAAACCCGATGGAGATTGTTCACGACACCACCAAGTCGCTCGGCGGAGATGCTTCGATTTCGGCACTCTATGGTCTTTCGATGCTGCACACTCTCTTCAACACCTTCAATACTTGCATTTTGATATGGTTTGTACCTCAGATTGCAAAGATTGTAACTTGGGCTATCAAGCCGAAGAGCGAGGAGGAAGAGGATGTCGTACATCTCAAATATATTGATGCCGGACCTATGGGAACGGCAGAGTTGGCTATTGAGCAGGCGAAGAACGAAACTATCCACTTCGCAAATATCCTTCGCAACGAACTCGGATATATCAAGTCGGCAATTCACGCCACCACCGAGGCGGATTTCGAGTTCTATCGTGCAAAACTCGTTAAGTATGAAGAGATTTCCGACCGTATCGAGTACGAAATTGCAACCTTCCTTAATTCCCTCCCACAAGACTCTATTAGCGAGAAAACCCGCGCCCAATCGAAGGCTCTATTCAAAATTATTGGCGAGATGGAGAGCCTTGGCGACTCCGGCGAGGCTGTAAGCCGTATCCTCTCCCGCCGTAACGAACATGGCAAACGCTTTACCGACAAGAGTGTTGAGAAGATTGACCAAATGCTAAAACTCCTCGATAACGCCTATGCCGTAATGATTGCCAATCTCGAAAAGGGCTTTGATGGCACACCTGATCTCCGCCTTGCTGTCGAGGCGGAGGTTGAACTCAACGATATGCGCAACCGCCTTCGCGAAGAGGAGGTTCGCAATATCGAGGAGGGCAAGGAGTCTTATACATCGTCGGTATATTACATCGACCTTATCTCCGAGATAGAGAGAATGGGGGATTATATCATTAATATCTCCCAAGCCCTGTAAAAATCGATTTTAAGCAGCGATAGCTGCGTTGCACTGCGATAACCCACTTGCTCACATAGGTTTACTATGCTGCGCAGTGGGTTTCTTGTGCGCCTTGTATTTGCCTCCTTAAAATCGATTTTACTATTTGGTAATGTATGCTGCGGACTCTCTCGAACTCCTAAAACCTCTAATGCCCCTAACACCTCTAATGCCCAATTTCTTATTTTCTCATAGCAATATCCCGCAGAGTGTTGTTTGTTTACGAAAAGTTTTCTAAATTTGCACTGCTGAACGGCTGAAATCAGTCTGACGGCAGACATATAGAAAGTGTTTTCGCAGTCCTTCAAAGAAAATGTGGAAGTTTTCAGTACAAGAGGGCGAACGAACAGCACTCATTTCTTGTATAGTTATGTGGCGGTGCATACTCTTTGCACCTACCCATACTATTCAAGTGTGGGGATATTGCATCGTTTATTCTTGTACAGGTCATTCCACAACCTTCTTTGATGTAAACGAAAGTCAGCTCCACACTTTCTTTATTTATAATAACTGCACATTCGGGGTTGGTGGGCAAAAAAATTTACGATAATGAAGAAATTACTTCTTTTTTCAGTAATTGCATTGCTTGTCGGCTGTGTTGATTATACAGACGACATCAACGCGATTGACGAACGCCTCGACAAGTTGGAACAGTCGGTGCCCACTATCGAGGAGCAGATTGAGTCTATTCAGACCTCTATTGCATCGCTCGAAGAGGTTGATAGCAAATTAAAAGAGAGCATCAATGCCCTCGAAGAGAGCGACAAAGCAACTACCGAGGAGATTGCAGCATTGAAAGATGCAGACAAAGCTATCGAGGCAAAAATTGCGGAGTTGAAAAAGTATGTAGATGATGCTCTCAAAGCAACCAAAGATTGGGTGTCGGCAACATTTGCAACATTGGAGCAACTCAACGCATTGTCGGGCGAAGTTGCGGCTCTCAAATCACTTGTTGATGCGAACAAAACAGAGGTTGCGACCAATCTTGCAACCGCTATCGCAAACCTCGAAATATCGCTTAAAGCGTGGGTAGGTGAGCAGTTGTCGAACTACTACACTATTGCACAGATTGATGCAAAAATCGCAGAGTTGCAAAAAGCTATCACCGATGGCGATAGCGCATTACAACAGCAACTTAACGATTTGAAGTCGCAACTCGAAACCACTAAGTCGGAGGTTACCGAGGCTTATAAGAAAGCTATCAAAGAGGCTATCGAAACAAATAATGGCATTATCGAGGGTAAGATTGCCGAGGAGATAGGCAAAGTGAATGGTCTTATTGAGGAGTTGAACTCGAAATTGGCAAAATTGCAGATTCAAGTCGATAAGAACACCGAGGATATTGCCAAACTCTTGGCTCGCATTCAGTCGGTGTCGTATATTCCGGAGTATGCTGACGGTAAGGTAGTAGTTACCCGTATGGGCGCAATTTCAAGTGGTGAACTCTCATTCCGTATCTCGCCAAAAGATGCAGTTGTGGAGTTGGAGAAAGTTTGGAGTGAGGCACTTTCGTGCGAGGCTTACTATCCAAAGACTCGTGCCGTATCGCTCGTAAAGTTGGCTGTAACAGAGTATGTTGCAGATGCAGAGAGTGGCGTTATCACTGTTAAGATTTCTGGTGAGGGCTTATCGGAGGAGTTCTTCGCAGGCACACAAGAGGCAAAGGTTGCACTTGTGATCTCTGACGGCAACAATCAGGTCGTTTCGGAGTATGCCGATATGTATGGATACGAGCCTTTGGATGAGATTTGGTACACTACGAATGATGGTGCTACCGTTAAACTTATGAAATATGCCACAGCGTCAGTTAAGGAGACTTTTGGTGCTGATATTATCTCACATACATACGAGAATGGAAAAGGTGTTATTAAATTTGATGCACCGGTAACAAAGGTGGGAGATTATGCTATCTCTAATGTTGATAATCTAACTTCGGTTACTTTGCCAAATAGCGTTACGGCAATTGGGTACAAAGCATTCGTAAGTGATAACTCACTTGTGTATATTGACATGGGCTTAAATGTCGAAAGCCTCGGTGAACACTGCTTCCGTACTTGTGGTTTAGAAACATTACAATTTTCTCCAAAATTAAAATCGATAGGAGCGGGTATTTTGGAATTCTCCTCATTAACGGATATTACCATTCCTGATAGTGTCGAAAGCATAGCCGATGGTGCGTTCAGGTATATGTATCACCCTACTTTCCATGGTAAATTTGCTTCGGAGGATGGCAAGTCTCTGATAGTGAATAATCGCTTAATCGCTATTGTCAATAGCGCAGATATGACAGAGTATGTAGTGCCGTCTAATGTAACTTCGATTGGAGAGTCGGTACTATGCATGCCTCGTACAGCCGAGAATAAGATAAACTTGTTTAGTGGAAATTGCGCATCAGAAGATGGCTCGATGCTGATTTGCGATGGTGTATTATGTGCTATTGCGGGTGGAACGGTTACCGATTTAGTTGTCCCTGAGAGCGTGACCAAAATATCTCCATATATTGCCTATATGAATAAGCTCCTTACAAGTGTTGTTGTACCTGACAGTGTAACTACGATTGGCTTTACAGCTTTTTCGTATTGCGATAAATTGAAGAGTGTTACAATCGGTAGAGGTATTGTCGACTTAGGAGAAAGTAATTTTAGAATCTGTTCTCTACTTGCAGAAATAAACTGTATGGCGACTACTCCTCCTGATTTAGGCAGTAAATATTCATTTGAGAAAACGAATGATGAGCCATATACTATCTATGTGCCGATGGAGTCTGTTGATGCTTATAAGACAGCCGAGTATTGGAGTTTGCATGCCGACCATATTGTAGGCAAAGAGTTCTAAATTTATTGGGCTTTTAACTAAATTAAGAATTTTTCTTTTCACCCTCCGCAGAAAAAACTCTGCGGAGGGTGTTTTTGTTGGGCTGAGGCTAAAATAATTCTTAATTCTTAATTCTTAATTCTTAATTTTTCATAACTTTGCGTTATGAAAAGATTTCTTGCACTTTTGAAGACTTGGGCGCAGAAGTTACGCAACTATATCTCGCCTGTATTCTTGGTACTTTTGGCGGTATCGTTTACCCTTTGGTATATCTCGAAATTGAACTATACCTACACCACCGACTTTAATATAAAGGTTAAAGTCAATGGTGAGCGTTTGGTTGTGCCGTGCGTGGTCGAGGGTAAGGGTACAACCCTCTTTGGCTATGGCTTCTACGCTTCGCGCCGTGCAACTATTCCGTTGGAGGAGCTCAACTACGATATTATCGAAGAGCCTGCAACAACGGCGGAGGGTGCAGTAGTAGATTCGCTTGCCAAGGAGTATAAGGTGCGTATTTCGCCTATCTCGATGCAAGATGCTATCTCGGTGCGTTTCAGCGACTTGAAGATAGTGTCGGTTGGTGATTTTGATGATATTCCACTCTCTCAGAAATGATTAAAGTAGCCATTTGCGGAGGTATCGGCAGCGGCAAAAGCACCGTTTGCCAAATGTTCGCAGAGCGTGGCGTTGCGCTCTACGACTCGGACTCTCGCGCCAAGGCATTGATGAATGAGTCGGCGGAGTTGCGCAAGGCTCTTGTTGCCGAATTTGGCGAGGAGTGCTACGCTGATGGTGCGCTCAATCGCCCATATCTTGCAAGCCGAGTTTTCGGCTCGGAGGAGCAACTCGCAAAACTAAACTCCATTGTTCACCCAGCCGTGAAGGCAGATTTTCTGCGCTGGGCAGAGGAGCAGGAGGGCGACTACTGCATTTTGGAGTCGGCTATTTTGTTCGAGTCGGGTTTTGATGCGGTGGTAGATAAGACGGTGGCGGTGTTGGCACCTCTGCCGTTGCGTATAGAGCGAGCAATGGCGCGTGATGGCGCAAGCCGTGAGCAGATAGAGGCGCGTGTCAAGGCGCAGATGAGCGATGACGAGCTGGTTGCGCGAGCCGACTTTGCGATAGTGAATATCCACCTCGAAGATGTCGAGAAAGATGTTGCGGAGTTGGCGTATCGCTTCAAGATGATGAACAATGGGCAATCTCGATAATATATTGTGGCAGAGGGGTGTTATGGCGATTGTGAACGCTACGCCCGATTCGTTTTATGCCTCCTCTCGCACGCAGTCGCACAAGGCTGTGGCGGAGCGAGTTGAGAGGGCTCTGAATGAGGGTGCTGCGATATTGGATATTGGCGGTTACTCCTCACGCCCCGATGCCGAAGATATATCGGTCGAGGAGGAGTGGCAGAGGGTTGAGATGGCTCTGTCGGCTGCGCGTGAGGTGTCGGGCGATGTGCCTATTTCGATAGATACCTTTCGTGCCGAGATTATTCGCCGAGCCACCGACCGCTTTGGCGGGGTTATCGTAAATGATATTACGGCAGGGCAGGGCGACAAGGAGATGCTTGCAACGGTGGCGGAACGCAAACTGCTATATATTGCGATGCATATGCGAGGTACACCGCAGACGATGCAGCAACAGACTGAATACAAAGATGTTGTTGCCGAGGTCATAAAGGAGTTACAGGAGCGATTGTCGGCAATCGACAAGGCGGGTGTGGAGCGCAGTCGTGTGGTGTTGGACCCAGGCTTTGGCTTTGCCAAGACGGTGGAGCAGAATTACGAACTCCTTGCAGGGCTGCACCGCTTGACAGCGTTGGGGCAACCGCTGTTGGTGGGCGTATCTCGCAAGTCGATGATTTACAAGCCTCTCGGCATAACCACCGGTGAGGCGTTGTCGGCTACGCAGGCGGTCCATTGGGAGGCGTTGCGACAGGGTGCGACACTGCTCCGAGTACACGATGTTACCGAGGCGGTGCAGACAATAAAGTTATACGAAAAATTCAACCAAAATGATAAAGGTTTCTAATATCGAGAAGTCGTTTGGCGACTTGAAGGTGCTGCGAGGCGTTTCGCTCGAAGTCAAAAAGGGCGAGATTGTTTCGATTGTCGGTGCGAGTGGCGCAGGCAAGACAACCCTTTTGCAGATTATCGGCACACTCCTTCCTGCCGATGGTGGCGAGGTGGAGATTAACGGCACAAAACTCTTTGCGCTTAACGAGAAGCGCACGGCAGAGTTCCGCAATCGCCATATCGGCTTTGTCTTTCAGTTCCACAACCTCCTGCCCGAGTTCTCGGCTTTGGAGAATGTGATGATGCCGGCACTTATTGGCGGAGCAAAGCGTAAGGAGGCGAAACAGAGGGCTCTGGAGTTGCTCTCGGCAGTCGGTTTGTCGGAGCGAGCAGAGCATAAACCGGCACAGTTGTCGGGCGGTGAGCAACAGCGAGTTGCCATTGCGAGGGCGTTGATGAACAAACCTTCGGTGCTGCTTGCCGATGAGCCTACGGGCAACCTCGACACCCACAACCGCGATGAGATTCAGCGACTGCTGTTCGAGGTGCGTGAGAAGTTTGGGCAGACGATAGTTATGGTTACTCACGATGAGCGATTGGCGGAAATGGCTGATCGTAAAATAGTTATGAGCGATGGAGCGATACTCTAACCTTTCGCACGAGGAGTTGCACGACCTGCTCGAAACTCTGCACGACCGTTACAACCGCCCCGAATTTATCGAGGCAGATCCTATAAGTATTCCCCACTCATTTGAGCGTCAGGAGGATAGAGAGATTGCGGGCTTTCTTGCAGCGACTATTGCGTGGGGTAACCGCAAGGCGATTGTCAAAAGCGCACGCCGTATGGTCGAGATGATGGATAACGCTCCTTTCGACTTTACGATGAACGCCTCGGCGGAGGATTTACAACCGCTTTTGCGCTATGTTCACCGCACCTTTAATGGTCAGGACTTTACCGATTTTATTTTAGGTTTGCGACACCTCTGCGGTAAGTGGGGTAGTGTTGGCGAGGCGGTGCAGGGACTCTACGAGCGTGAAGGCTCAATTCAGAGGGTGCTTGCCGAATTGCGCCGAGAGTTTTTCGAGGTGGAGCATTGTCCGCACTGCGAGAAACACCTCTCCTCAATTGCAAAGGGTGCATCGTGCAAACGCCTGAATATGTATTTCCGCTGGTTTGTGCGCCGAGATAACCGAGGTGTAGATTTTGGAGCATGGGAGCGCATACCGACCTCGGCTTTGTACCTGCCGTTAGATGTCCATACGGGCAATATGGGTCGAGCCTTGGGCTTGCTTACTCGCAACTCCAACGATTGGAAAGCAGTCGAGGAGATAACCTCCTCCCTCCGCAACCACGATGCGGAAGACCCTGTCAAATACGACTTTGCTCTCTTCGGGGCAGGCATCGAAGGATTCCTGAAATAATATGTCCGGTTTCAAGTTTAAGCAATTCTCTGTCGAGCAAGACGATGTGGCGATGAAGGTCGGCACCGATGGCGTATTGCTTGGTGCGTGGGCGGAGTGCGAGGGTGCAAACAGCATCCTCGATATCGGTACGGGCACAGGCGTTATTGCCCTGCAAATGGCGCAACGCAACCATATGGCGCAGGTGCAGGCGGTCGAAATTGACGAAACCGCAGCAAAAAGAGCAAGAGCCAACTTCGACAACTCCCCTTGGGCGGAGCGTCTTGAAGTGGCGCAGACCGCTGTGCAGGAGTTCTCCCCAGTCGAAAAGTTCGACCTTATAATCTCCAATCCGCCATATTTTATCGACTCGTTGCTGCCGCCCGATGCGAAGCGTTCAACGGCTCGCCATACCCACGACTTGACCTTCGAGGAGTTGGATAAGGCGGTCTGCCGATTGCTTGCCGAAAACGGCAAATTTGCGCTGATATTACCCGTAACAGAATTTGAGAAATACTTGGATATCACCCATTTGCATCTTATCCGCCGTTGTGATATCTGCCCGATAGAGGGCGGTGCTGCAAAGCGTGTTATGGGCGAGTTTGCAAAGCAGAAACCAACCGAAATGGCGCACGAAAATATCGCTATCGAGCGAGGTCAAAGAGGCGATTACACCGATGAATACCGCACCTTGACAAAAGATTTTTACCTTAAATTTTGATAATCATACGAAAAACACCTATCTTCGTAACATTAAATAGAGCGATTATGAAGAAGATTTTTGCAATTTTAGCCCTTGTAGGCATCGCCACAACGGCTTTCGCACAAAATACGATAAAGGCTGGCTTGTACGATAAGCAGGGCAATGCGGTAGTTGCCGAGGCAGAGCCTGTGGTGGTAAATGTTACCTTGCGAGTTGCTACCGAGCACTTTAAGCCGGGTGTATATGCCCGCTATGCGCAGAAATATCTCGGCAAGCGAGCAACCCTCTCGGAGTACTCTACAGTGGAGTTGGTTGATGGTCGCTTGGCTCTCGGTGCGGCAGAGAAGGTCGCTCCGAAGGTAGAGCAAGAGCCTTATACCTTACCTTTGCCGTTGAATAGAGTATCGGCTACGGTACAGACCACCGAGGAGCAGGCTGCGGCTACGGCAGAGATGATATTCTCGTTGCGCCGTCATCGCCTTGACCTTATTACGGGCGAGGCAGGCGAAAATGTCTTTGGCGCAGGTTTGAAGGCCGCCTTGGAGGAGATAGCACGAATGGAAAAGGAGTGTCTTGATATGTTCTATGGTGCGAAAATTACCACCGAGCAACTCCATACTTTCAATGTCGCAATTACCCCTGACAAGAACGAGTATATGGTTTGTCGTTTTAGCGATAAGGCGGGTGTTGTCGAGGCCGATGACTTGTCGGGTATGCCTATCGTTGTGAAGGTTGAGACCGAGAAGCACAAGGAGTATCCACAACTGAAACCGCTTGGACCAAAGGATAAGGTGTCGGCAGAGTATCTTATCGTTCCGCAGTCGAAGTGTTCGCTTGTGGGCGAGGCTACGCTGATGGATACCCTCGAATTTGCCTCTCCGTTGTATGGCAAAAGTGTAGTTGCACTCCCTATTAAGTAGTATGTTGGAGCAGAAAAAACGCCTGCTACTCTTTCGTCTTCGCAAGGAGATGAATGGTGCTGCGCTCGATACGATGCGCTATTTTGGTGCTGACTACGAGCGTAACTATGGCGTGCAGATATACGCTATTCGCAACCTCGCGCGAGAGATTGGTACCGACCACGAATTGGCGGAGTACTTCTATACGCAAAATATCCGCGAGGTGCGCCTTGTAGCGTTGTGGATTGCCGATGCAGAGAGAGTGGCAGTCGAAGACTTCGACTTCTGGGCTTCGGGAGTTATCAACTCGGAGGTTGCCGAGCAGGCATCGCATGCATTGTTGAGCCGTATTGCAAATATTGCAGAGTTATTGCAGAGGTGGTGCAGCTCGGATAACGCCTTGCTTGCCTATTGCGCCCTGCTCTCGGCGGCTCGCAATGGTGGGGTAGAACCGACCGCAGCGGTAAATGCTATCTTGTCGGCAGTCGAAAAGTTTCCGGACAATCGCCTTGTGGCGCAGGGCGCAACGGCCCTCGCCATAAATCTGCCCGATGAGGCGATAAAAAATCTCCTGCAAAATCTTCCCGAAAATCCAACCGCCCGACTCATACGAGATGAGGTGACTTGGAGAATAGAATAAAAAAGATGACCGATAATAAGTCGGTCATCTTTTTGGTTTAGTATCATCTCTACTACTTTGCCGAAGCCTTGAATACAATTTTCGGATTCTTGTAGCCAACCTCCCACATATTTGCCACGCTGAATACAACATCCTTGTCTTTGCCCTCCTTGGTCTTGCCAACAGATAGGGTTATAGTCTGGAATGCAGGCAATTCGAGAACTTTTCTGCCAACACGAATCTTATAACCAATAGAGGTTGAATTTGTCAAGGCGTATGTAGCCGCATCTTTTCTGCCTCGCGAGAGGAATTTGCAACTTACCGAAGCCTTGAAGAAATCCTGCAATAACTTTGCATCGCCAGCAATATTTCCTGCGCTATATGCAAGTGTCATACCCTTCTCCAAAGCCTTACGAACAGCCTTTGCGGTATTCTCTTTTGCAAAAATAAGAGTCATCGTGCGGAAATAGCCATTCTCACGATAGTGGTTGGTCTGATTGTGGATATCGGTACAACCAAGCATATAGAGATTCCAATCTACACAACGCTGCATAGCTTTCGGGTAGAACCAATAGCCATTCATAATCTCTACACCATCAATCAACTTCTCATCAAATGCCTTCTGCTCGAATTCGGTGATGTCACATGTCTTACGACCCCAACCGGGGTGATTCTGGGTGATGAGAGCACCCTGCTTCTTTGCGTTGCGCAACGACTGTAACGGATCAATATCATAGATAGCGTTGTTGTCGGTTGTGAATAGAGCGTTGAAGTGTCCGATAGTTCTTGGCTCACGGGTAATCTCGCATGCAGGAATAATCAATAGAGCATCGCCAAACGCCTTTGCAGTCTTCTGCGCAAGCTTTGTTGGGAGATTGAGATCAGCCAAGATACCTTGTTCGGTAGCATCTTTGCGTATAACATTCGAGTTTATCGCTTTCTTTGCTTTCCCTCCGGTGTAACCCTTCAAGAATTTGAGCATATTAGGCTCATGGCGGCGGTACTCGACATGGTCTGTCATTGCAAAGATATCCAAACCATCGAACCATGCCTCCTTTACGCGCTGTTCCGGTGTGAGTTCTGCATCAGAGTAGATAGAGTGGGCATGAAGGTCTGCCTTATATACATTCAACCCATTTACTTGCGGCAGGATAATCTCTGTACGGCGCTGTGCATTATTTACAAGCGTTACCGTTTCCGGAATCTTTTTTTGCGCTGCGGCATCAGCAAAGCATAGTCCTGCCAATGCCAAAATCAAGAATAACTTCTTCATAATTGTAAAAGGCTATTATTTATCCAACGCAAACTCGATAGTAGGGTGCTGATAATCAACATGCCACATGTTATCTACACGGAACTTTGGAGTAGTGTATTCACCTGTCTTCTTATTCTTGCCGAAACTTACCATCAATGACTTGAATGGTTCTAACTCATAAATAGTTTTTCCGCGGCGCAATTTATAGGTAATAGAAGACATATTGGTGAGCAAATAGGTGCGATTGCCTTTCTTCGCATCCTCCTTCACCATTTTGCAATCTACTGCTGCGTTGATAAATTCGCGTAGCCACATCTCTTCTCCAATAAGACAACCTCTTGCATAGGCTATTGTACGGCACTTCAAAATAGCATCCTTGATTGCCTTTTCGGTCAACTCCTTTGCCAAGACGAGAGTCATTGTGCGATGAGATCCTGCTGTATAGATGGCTTGTGTGGTTACGCTGTGTGCATCTGTATTGGCAAACATAGCCAACTTCTCGTCAACACAACGGCGTACAATGTGAGGGTAGAAATTTCCTCCATTTACAACCTCTACACCATCAATCAGACCCTCTCCATAAACCTGCTGGTGAAACTCGGTTTTGTCGCTGGTCTTACGGCGCCATGCAGGGTGGTTGTGAATAATGATACCCTTTTGCTTCTTGACCTTACGGAATGCCTCTGCCATATTCGGGTCATATACAGTGTTAAGATCTTTGAGGAACAGGCAGTTGAAGTGACCATGAGATTGTGCGTTACGCGCCATCTCGATACCTTTGACAATTAACATTGGGAAACCAGAACTTGTTGCTTGACTTACAGCCTCCTCGTGAATTGCATTGAAATCTATGCGCATACCATTTGCTGCATTTACTTTGAGGTATTCTGTCGGCTTGCCATCCTCGTTGTACGGAGCGGTAACCTTCAAGAATTGCTTAACACCTCTATGATTCTCGTAGTGGTCGGTGATAGCAATAATATCCAAACCATCAATCCACGCTTCCACAACGCGTCCTGCCGGATTAACACGACCATCCGAATAAGTTGTGTGAACATGGAAATCACCTTTGTAACAGTTGAAGCCCTTCACTTGTGGAAGAATAATCTCGGTACGGGCTGTTTTGACCTCACTGTTAAGACGAATTGAATGAGGAATTTTCTTCTGTGCATCTGCATTGAAAATGCATAATGCTGCCACGAATAGTGCCAATAATAATCTTTTCATAATTGTAGAATTTATTAGTTAATGGAATTTATTTGTCAATTTTGAATGTGATGGTTGGATGTTTGTAGTCGATGTGCCACATATTATCGACAACAAATGTAGGAGAAACTGTTGCTGCGTTATCCTTAACTCTAAGTTCGAATACGCGACCTGAGAATGGTTGTAACTCATAAATTGTCTTGCCGAGTCGCAGACGATAGGTTATCGAAGAGAGATTGGTGAAGCGATACTGCTGATAGGTTTTGCCTTTCTTCTCGACAAATCCCAAGTTGCGACAATCTACTGCGGCATTGATGAACTCTTTGAGCCACTTCTCTTCGCCAATCAAATCACCTCCCGAGTAGGCTATTGTACGGCGCTTCAATAGAGCCTCTTTGATAGCCTCCTCAGTGCACTCTTTTGCCATAATGATGGTCATTGTGCGATAACAACCAATAGTTGAGTAGCGATGCGCAGTTACGCCATGGGTGTCGGTGCAACCCAGCATAAAATATTTTTTATCTACGCAACGATTTACCATTTGCGGGTAGAATCGCAAGCCGTTGGCAACCTCTATACCATCAATCAAACCCTCCTTGTGAACATCAGCGTGCCACTCCGTTTCGTATTTTGCGACATTGCCCGGGTGGTTGTGAATGATTAGACCTCCCTGCTTCTTTACATTCTTGAACGCCTCTTTAAGCTCAAAGTTATAGATGCTGTTCAAATCATCGACAAATAGGGCGTTGTAGTGTCCCAATTTCTCGTTGTTACGCGCCATCTCGCAACCTTTCACAAGCAGAAGACCATAGCCATTGCGATTGTTGCTCGCCACAGCCTCCTTGTGAATGGCATTGAAGTCAATCTTTAATCCGGGATCGATGCCATTTTTAGGCATCTTTGTTGAGCCCGGTACCACATAACGGGTAGGTTTCTTGTTTTTGTTGTAGGGTGCTGTGACCTTAAAGAATCTCTTTACGCCACCGTGACTTTCGAGATGGTCGGTGATAGCAATGATATCCAAACCATCGTACCAAGCCTCTGCAACACGCCCTGCCGGATTTACACTGCCGTCAGAGTATGTCGTATGGACATGTAAGTCGGCTTTGTAGCAGTTAAATCCTTTGACTTGTGGTAAAACAATCTCTGTACGGCGATTTGTAGCCTCGTTAACGGTTATATGAGATACCGGGATTTTCTTCTGCGCATCTGCCGAAAGAAAGCACATCCCGGCAAGTGCCAATAAAAGAACCAGCTTTTTCATTTTTAGTTTAGTTTTTGAGGTTGATATATGACAGAGTGCCACACCATGCGGTATGACACTCTGCTGTCAATTACTTTTTAAGATCCTTGTTTGTGTAGCGAACATTCAGGTGCATGCCTTTTGGATGCTCCTCGTCTGCTGTCCACAAGTTGAGGATAGTGAGGTTGAGGTCCTTATCCTTTGCCACTTTGTACGATGCGCTGTGGAATGGCTGAAGTACTGCACCTGCACCCTTACCTCCGCGACGGAGGGTGAAAGGAATGGATGTTGTATTGGTGAGAACCACTGTACGCTCGCCCTTCGACGAAATATAAGCGACCTTCATCGAAACAGAGTTGTGGAAGAACTCCTCGATGAGAGATTTCTCTCCCATCACATTGTCGTATGCGTAAGCCAAAGTACGATTCTTTTCAAGAGCTTTGCGAACCTCCTTTTCGGTCAACTCTTTTGCAAGAACGAAAGTGCAAGTGCGGAAGTAGTCGCGCTTTACAAATGCTGTAGCAGTAATTGCGTGAGTATCGGTAGCGGCAGCCATAAATAGCTTGTTGTCGATACAACGCTTGATAAGTTTTGAACCAAAGCTACCGCCATTTACGATCTCAACACCGTCAATCAAACCGGCATTGTATATCTTCTCGTGAAAAGCATTCATATCAACAGTCTTGCGTCTCCATCCTGGGTGGTTGTGCATAATGAGTGCGCCCTGTGCCTTTGCGTTGCGGATAGATGTTTCAGGGTCTGCATCATAAATTGTGTTTGCATCCTTTATGAAGAGAGCATTGTAGTGACCAATCTTGTCCGGGTTGCGTGTAATCTCTACTCCGGGGATAACCAACATACCCAATCGTTCGCCTGGTTTCTTAGCCTCCTCGTAAGGAACATTCAAGTCTGCGAGGATACCATCTTTATCGGCAGCCTTGCGCGAAATCTTGTGATTCTTTGCTTCTGGCAATGTCTGGTGGTAGCCACGAGTTGCGCGGAGCATATTCTGCTCGTAAGGGCGATATTCGATATGGTCGGTTATAGAGATGATGTCCAAACCATCATAGTAAGCCTCGGTTACGCGGCCCTTTGCCGAAACATCTCCATCCGAATATACGGTGTGGATATGTAAATCGGCCTTGTAGATGTTGTAACCCTTCACTTGTGGCAGAATCATCTCAGCACGCTGTACAGTGCGCTTTGGAAGGTAGCGCAAATCGGGGTTCTTCTGTGCATAGAGTGGCGCGACAGCAACCAACAATGTTAGCAGAATGATTGAAAATCTTTTCATAATTTTTAGGTTTTTAATATTGCTTGTAGTTACACTAACTACAAAGATACAAAAAATACCCGAAAGTTAAATACTTTCAGGTATTTTTTTGAGAGAGATATTCTCTTACCAGTTCAAGATTTTGTGGAAATCGTAAGCCTCAGGATTAGCAACATACTGCTTTGCAGCCTCGTAGTCCTCTGCGGTGATGTAGTGCATTACATTGTTGATAACCTGCTGAATCTTGTCCGACTCTACATTTACGAGGCGTGGCGGAATCTTGCCGGTTGTAGGGTCCTGCAAATCCTTCAAGTAGAGTGGAGATACGAAACCGTCCTGCGAGATATAAACCATACAGCCGGTCTTACCCTCCGAGAAGAGCTTGTAAACGCCCATACCCAACTCCGAGCAGTAAACCAAGTCGTATGCGATAGGAGTCTGGCAACGAACCTCGTAGCCAATCTCAACAGGGCGCGACTTAACCTTCAAGCCCAACTCCTTAACTTTCTTCTCCAACATCTCGTTGAAGATGTGAGCCTTCGATACCTTACCCAACTCCGGGTGACCGTGGTCATCGTATGTGAAGTGAACGCCACTCTTTGCAATCTCCTCGTCAGAAAGAGCGTGGAATACACCCTCCGAAATCATTGCAACACCATACTCAACGTCCATCAACTTACGCTTGATAATCGAAGAAACAACCAAGTTTACAATCTTCTCAACGGTAATCTCGGTCTTGTTGAACATCTCCGGAATAACAATCATAGGGTAGTGGCAAGCCGAGCCGATACCGAATGCAAGGTGACCTGCTGAACGACCCATTGCTGCAACTACAAACCAGTTAGCCGAGGTGCGAGCATCGTTATATACGGCACGACCGATAACTGTTCCGCCCTCCTTTGCAGACTGATAGCCGAAAGTTGGCGAGCCGGCAGGGAGTGGAAGGTCGTTGTCGATAGTCTTTGGTACATGGATATTAGCAATAGGGTACTGCTTAGCCTCCAAGAACTTTGCAATGCGGTTAGCAGTCGAAGCGGTGTCATCACCACCTACGGTTACGAGCAACTTGATGTTGTTCTCGGTGAAGAACGAGAGGTTGAAGTTGTTCTCGAAATCTGCATCGGTTGGCTTGAAGCGGCTCATGGTGAGGTACGAACCACCCTGATTGAAGATGAAGTCAGCCTTGAAGAAGTCCAAGTCCTCGTGGCGAGGGTTTGGATTGAACAAGCCCGAATAACCATGGTGCAAACCGATAACGCGATAACCCTTTGCAAGGAAAGTCTTGGCAACGCTACCTACAACGGTATTCATACCCGGTGCAGGACCGCCACCTGTAAGAATTGCAATAGCTTCTTTCATAGTGTTTTTATTGTTTTGAATTAGAAAATGCTAAATTTCAGCCCAAAGATACAACAAAAAATTAAAAATTGAGAATTGAGAATTAAGAATTTTCCAAAAATTCTACTTGAACAACCTTTGTTGTGGATTGTTGTAGATATTTACGATGAGAGAGAGACTCTTGACGGCTCGGCGTACGGTGTAGGCAGTGCCACCTTTCTCACCCGTAAAGTATGCGATGACTGCCGAGGAGTTGTCCACAAGGTAGTTGTTGCGCAGAGCATAGACTCTTGGTGAGTAGTGTTCTGCAAGTGTTATAATCTCATCAGCCTCGGCTATAACCCTGTTGAAAATACTCTGCTCGGCATGAGGAAATTTGCGTTGCATACCCTCAAATGGCACAACAGCCACAACTCGTAATCCTCTCAACTCGTTGCGTAGTGACAGCGCACACTCCGCTGCTGCGAGGTCAAATCCCATTGCCATACCGCAGAGGAAGGTGCGGTAGCCATCGGTATATAACTCCCTGATCGCACACTCCAATTCGGTGTTGCGACTGCCATCGTAGGTGCGATGTCCCGTGAAGCAGGCTGTTATTTCTTGTTCGTAGGCGATAATTTTGCTTTTTTGTTGTACAAATGTATTAAAAATTTGTATATTTGTAGTCAGATTAACACCTAATTTAATTATTAATACTATGAAAAGATTGTTTTTGATTTTAGCAGTAGCCATATTTGCAGTTTCTTCTGCTATGGCACAGGCGGTTCACAAGCCAACTATTGGAAAGACGGGCATTCGCCTCTACCATCAGCCATCTCACCGTACCGAGATTATCTTGCCACAGGTGAAGGGCTACAACATCTACAAGGGCGACTTCCATGTTCACACCATCTATTCTGACGGAGAGGTTACTCCTCGTGAGCGTGTTCGCGAGGCTTGGTACGATGGTTTGGACATCATTGCACTCACCGACCACCTCGAACTCCGTTCGTACGAGAAGTTTATGTTGAAGGCTCACGCTCCGTACAATCCTGACGGCAAGCCATACGCATATATCCGTGGTGGTGCAGGTAACAAGAAAGATCCTACTACTCCAATCTATTGCGACTTGGATGCAACCTACGAGGAGGCTCTCTCGTATGTTGAGAAGGAGGAGATTCCGATTATGGTAGTTCGTGGAACAGAGATTTGGCGTAATCCTGCCGTTATCGGCGAGTATAACGCTTTCTTCTTGAAGGATATTACCGATGTTGCAAAGCCGGATATTATTGAGAGTCTTGAAGAGGCAAGAAGACAGGGCGCAATCATTATTCACAACCATCCGGGTTGGCGTCGTAAGACTATGGATAAGAGCGAGAAGCAGCAGGAGATATATGAGCAGAAGTTAGTTGATGGTATCGAGGTTATTGGTGGAATGGGTCCAACTCTCTATCCGAAGATGATTGACCGTTGCATTGACGAGAAACTCACTATATTTGCAAATACCGATCTTCATCGCACTTCGGCGCAGTACTTCCCTCGTGGTGGCGAGATTTTCCGTACTATGACCTTCATTCTTGCAAAGGAGTGTACCGAGAAGGCTATCAAAGATGCGCTCTTGAAGCGCCGCACCATCGGTTACGCAGCAAATAACCTTATCGGTGAGGAGATGTGGCTCGAAGAGTTCTTGAATGCTGCGGTTGATTGTAAGGTTATTGCCGTGAATGAGAAGAAGGGACATCGTGCATTCCAACTCACAAACACCTGCTCCGTTCCGTTTATTCTTCGTCGTGGAAAGTCCGTTTACACACTCAATCCATTCAGCTCTATCCGCGTAAACTTCGGTAAGAATAAGGAAACAGGTGTGTACAACAACCCTACATTCCAAGTTGATAATATGTGGAGTGCCGGCGATAAGCACCCTAAAATGGTTATCAAGATTGACAAGTAGAACGGCTAAAAGCCAACAAAATAGGCAACCTTCATCGGGTTGCCTATTCTTTTATTTCTGCCACTTCATTGTGAAGTTTCGCAGTTTGTTTATTGCCCAACGGGGCAACATATCGCATATTGGGATAAATGCCCTGCACCACCAATCGGGTACGATGCACTGCTTCTTGCGCCACAATGCTCGCAGACCTATTCGTGCGCAGTACGATGGGGTAGAGAGGGCGTGCAACTTTAAGCCGATGCCCTGCCACTTCTTTGTCAAGCCGTAGAGGTCGGTGGCAATGCCCGCAGGGCAAACCGCCGTAACCCATACATTCTTATATCGCATCTCCTTAGCAAATGCCACCGAGAAGGATTTTAAGTATGCCTTCGATGCGCTATACAGAGCCAATCCGGGGAATGGCATCCACACCGAGAACGATGACATATTCAATATATAACCTCCGCCACGCTCCGCCATATCGTTGCCGAAGAGTTGGCACAAGAGGGTGTTGGTGATATCGTGCAGAGTTATTGTTCGCACAATGCGCTCGGCAGGGGTGTTCGAGATGTCGCAGAATGAGAACATTCCTGCGTTATTTATCAGTACATCAACGATATATCCCTCCGCCTTGCACCAATTAAAAAGTGTGTCGGCTGCATCGGTAGTTGCCAAATCCATAGCCTTGACAACGACCTTTACGCCATGTTTCTCCTCAATCTCGTGAGCCACCTCCTGCAAAGTTGCCTCGGTGCGGCTTACGATAATAAGGTTGTAGCCGAGGTCTGCCAACTGCTCGGCATACTGACGACCAATACCTGTCGATGCTCCCGTTACAAGGGCAAGCTTGCTGCCCCTCTGTACCTCTCCTTTACGCATACAGATTATCTACTTTTTTATTCTTATATTGACTTTATAGTATGATATACCTTCTCCATAAAGAACTCGTAATCATTCATAATAATAGTGCCATTGTCGGCGAGCCCTTTATAGTCGTGTGTTGAATGAGATATTTTCAGTTTATCTATTTTATTACTATAAAAAGCTCTGTATGATTTTTTGGTATCAGTTGTATTCGGAATTTCGGGGTCAATATGTGCAACGCAAATTAAGGTTTTATTAGGGGTATGCAAGAAGATGTCAGTATTATCAGCTGATAACTTGCAGTATTTGCTCATATTGTGGTCTGTGAGTTCCTCCCATTTTTTCAACTCTCCACCTTTCTTGTAATACGGTAATTTATCAAGAATTATAAATATTTGAAAGTATGGGCAATTTGCAGTGCGGATATTTGCAGTCTCGCCTAACATATTCTCAAAATAGTTGTTGGAATTTTGAGAATAGTTTTGCATTACAAACTTTACGCCTATACCAACTATTGGCTTTTTAGTCTTAACTTCCTCGATTGTTATATCAACCATCTTGTCAATATAACGACCGCTAATCTTTTTCTCTTTACCGTCCTTATAACCTTGTGAATGAACTTTATAACCTTCACCTAATCGCTCTGCTATATCAGAAGCAATTGCTCCGTGTAAAGGCTTTAATTTAGCTGTGCTACGAGATGTACCACTCTTAATAAACTCCTTGAAAGAGATCAGGACTTTGTCTAGAAATTGTTGGTTTGATAACATGTCTATTGGTTTTTTCTTTATGCGAAAGTTTGTAGTTAATAAATTGCTCTATGTCTTTGGTGTTAAAAGTGTAATATCCGCCACTCTTATATTTTTTCAACAATTTAACATAGTTGATAAATTCATCTGACACCACAATACCTCTGATATCTTGCAGGGAAATATTGAAGTTCGTTGTAATGTATAGTCCGCTATATATACCCTCACCGCTGACTAATTCCACTAATTTGATGTCTTCTTTTGTTCTGACTAATGCATTTATAGATAGCTTTGGTCTATAAACATCTGACAATGCTTGTGTTCTGCCAAAGAGATACCACCCAGCATATTCAGCTCGACCTTTTAATAAAGCCTTTTTTTGTTCAATGAAATATCTTCTTACATTTTCATTCTCAAATATAATATCTTCTGAAAGCGGTTTGCCTTTTTTGTCGTATGGGAAGATACATTTATACCATTTTCCTGTTGAAGCCTTAATAACATTTATTGTTATAGGTGATTCAGGAATGTTATCTCCAATAAAAACGGCATCAGCCAATGTTGCAAAACCATTTTTTACAGAAACATATCTGTTGCATGTGGTACTCTTTATCTTGGATAGAGTCGCAAGACTTTCTTTGCTACCTAAATAGAAATAAGAATCAATATAAATGTCTTGTAAGTCTAAATTTTCGACAAAATAACTACTTTTGGTGTTTGCATTGTAAGAGTAGTAATTAAACTTGCTATTACAATGCGATTTCTTAAAGTGAGATATTAATGTGTAAGTGGTGATTTTATCGAATGCCTGAAAATGCCCTAAATCTATAAGAGTAACAAGATTTTGATGATGTATAATATACCGTCTTAAATTATCTGCGGCAACACTATTGAGCCAAGAACTAGGCGTGATATAGCACAACTGACCATTAGCTTTTAGCATATTAAAACCAATCTCAAAGAAGACGAGATATAGGTCGGTCATACCGCCATTCGCAAATTGATATGCTTTAACGCTTTCGTATGAAGATTCTAGGTTATGAACTCTTACATACGGAGGGTTACCCACAACATAATCCATCTGTTGGTTGTATTTTGATACAGAAAGTGTGTCTGCGCACAAAATATCCCAATTTACATCAGTTATGCCATATTGACTAACAAGGGTGTTTAGATTTGTAATACACTTGTTACGCTCAGACTCGTTGATTTCGATACCGTGAATATAAGTTTGTAGGTGTTCTCTTAACTCTTCTACTTCCCCATTGAATAACTCGCAATACCTTTTTGCAATCTCAACGAGAAATGCTCCATCGCCACAACTATTATCAATAATATGTTTGCCTATGACATTCGCGTAGGTATTATAGCTGGTACAATCTAAAATTTGTTTTACCAGATATTTAGGAGTATATACTCTTCCGTATGCTTTCGAGTCGGTCATAGTCTAACTATTTCGAGTGTAAAGTTACGAAATTTTTGGATATAACAAACGAAATAATTTCTATAAATTATATTAAAGAAAGCGAGATTTTTTACCTCGCTTTCTGCACATTGTTAGTCGATTTTGGCGAGTTCCTTCCACACCTTGTCAGGAATATGCTCCTTGCAGTTGTGGCAACACTGCATATCCTTCGAGTACATACGCGCAATGCAGTAGTCGCGATGGTCACAACCCGAACGAGTCGAAATATCGCCCTCCTTCATCTTGTTCACAAAGGCAGGGTCGTTAATCAAACAACGAGCCATCTGCACCATCTCGAAGCCAGCGTCCAAGACCTTCTCGATACCCTCACGCGATACGATACCGCCCACATATACGAGTGGTCCCTTCAACTCCGCACGGAACTTCTTGGCGTTCTCCAAGAAGAAGCACTCCTCGAACTTGTAGTCCTTAATCATCCAATGACCGAACAAATCGACCACAATCTTCTGCAACCACTCGTTCCAGCCCATATAGTAACTCATCGTCTTTGTAGGGATACGACCACGCATAACCGCCATTGGCGCACGCGAAACAAAGCCTGACGAGAGTACGATACCGTTCACATTGAACTTCTCTATCTCCTTCGCAATCTCGATGCTCTCAGGTATCTGAATACCACTCTTGAAGCCATCTTCCATATTGTGCTTAACGAGTACGGCGGTGCCTGTCTTGTGTGCAGCCTCCATAACCTCCTCCAAGCACATCTTCATAAAGCGCATACGGTTCTCCAACGAGCCACCAAACTCATCACGACGACGGTTTGTCCAAGGCGAGAGGAACTGCGAAATGAGGTAGCCGTGTCCTGCGTGTACCTCCACGCTATCAAAGCCCGACTCGTGTGCAAGATGCACCGCCTTTCCGAAATCCTTTGCCGTCTGACGAATCTCTTCGTGTGTCATTCGGCGGTGGAAGGTAGGGGAGTAGAGGTTAAAGCCATTAGATGCTGAAACAGGGAAACTTCCTGCCGTGGACCAGTGCGTCATATTTCCGCAGTGTCCAATCTGAATACCTGCGGCAGCACCCTCGGCGTGAATTGCATCGGTGATATCCTTCAACGGCTCGATAACCTCGTCACGCAGCCACAACTGCGAGTTGAACGATACGCCGCTACGGTTGATTGATGCGTAGGCGAGGGTAGTCATTCCGACACCGCCCTTTGCCACGCTGACATGGTAGTCCTTCAATTTTTGGGTTGGATTGAAATCCTTACCCATCGACTCAAACGCAGCCGAGCGAATTGTGCGGTTGCGAAGAGTTACTTTGTCGTTGAGTTTGTAAGGTGTAAAGAGTTTCGACTCTTTGAGGTCCTTTTTCTCTGCCATATTATTTTGCTTTTTAGTTTTCCGTTTTTTTGTTTTCCGAACTCCTAACCTTGTCAAGGCGCAACCATTCTGGGGGTTATAGGGGCGGGCGTTCCGCCCTTAATGGGGACGCTCCCGTTGGTCGCTTTATGGGGTGCGCTTTGGCTTTTTTCGTTTTCCGCTTTCCGTTTTCCGTTTAGTAGATAAACGGAATTATTCGTTTGCGGTTGAGTTTTGTGAACTCCTCGCCAAACTCCTCCTCGTAACGCTTGCGAAGGTCGCCCGCACGAGGTGCCAAGTTCGCAAATGTCCACCACGCAAATACAACGCCCGCTACCGACCACGATGCGATGGCGTAGCCTACCCACTCCATAAACTCGCCAAAGTAGTTTGCCGAAGATACATAGCGGAACATACCGCCGTGTGGGATATAGTGCTTCTTGTCGCCCGGCTTGCGCAGGTGGCGAATGATGTAGTCCGAATGGAGGTTGGTGATGAAACCAAACAACCATACGCCAACACCGATGTAGATATAAGGCTTGCAGAACCAATCTGCGTAGTAGTCAGGGAAATATGTCGGCACGATAAAGAACAACCAACCGCCCTGCATCAATGCGTTGAGGGTGTTGAATGTCATTCCCATCAGCATAATCGATACGGGCATCTTCGAGTTGCCACGCAGCAACAATGGGAAGATGAACGAGCGTTGGAAGTAGTGGATTTGGATAATCGAGAAGAGTGCCAACGGTGCCAATTCGGTGGTCATTCCGCCCAAGTACCAAAGTATCCACATCGCCATAAATACGGGCGCCTCCATCAATACCCACGCCACTTTGTTTGGCACGGGGAAGCCGAATTTAGGGTTGTAGAGGTAGCCGTAACCAGCCTTTACGAAGTGCAGTGCAACGAAGACAACAAGTGCTGTTGCCGCCATCACAGCCAAGAAAATGTTGTAAGTAGAGAGTGCTATCATACTCGTTTGGGTATTAAAATCTCGCAAATTTATAAATTTTTATTTATAAAATGCGATATTGAGCAGAAAAACAACACTTTTGGCGAAAAAGTTATAATTAGAGAGTAGATAGGAGTTCGGAAAACTATGCACTTCTTGTTCAATGCCTAAACATTGAACAAGAAGTGCATAATGTCGCCATCTTCTACGACATACTCTTTGCCCTCTATGCCGATTTTGCCTGCATCACGGCACGCCTTCTCCGAGCCAAGCGACACATAATCAGCATACTTGATAACCTCGGCACGGATAAATCCCTTCTCGAAGTCGGTGTGGATAACACCTGCTGCCTGTGGAGCCTTTGTACCCTTGCGGTAGGTCCAAGCGCGCGACTCGTCAGCTCCCGTAGTGAAGAATGTTTCGAGTTCGAGCAACTTGTAAGCCGCCTTGATAAGACGATTTACACCCGACTCCTCCAATCCCATATCCTCCAAGAACATCTGTCGCTCCTCGTAGGTTTCCAACTCTGCAATATCCGCCTCGGTAGCCGCTGCTACGATAAGCATCTCGGCATTCTCGTCAGCGATAGCCGCCTTCACCGCTTCGGTGTGTGCATTGCCCGTTACGGCACTCTTCTCATCTACATTGCAGACATAGAGTACAGGTTTGTCGGTCAAGAGGTTAAGGTCGCCCATAACCTTGCGCTCTTCCTTGTCGAGTTCGAGCGTGCGGGCGCACAATCCCTGCTCCAAGACCTCTTTGTAACGCACGAGGATATCGTACTGACGCTTTGCCAACTTGTCGCCACCAGTCTGCGCCTGCTTTGCCACCTTTGCGATGCGGTTTTCGACCGTTTCGAGGTCCTTCAACTGCAACTCCGTATCGATAATGCCCTTGTCGCGTACGGGGTCTACCGTGCCATCGACATGGGTGATGTTGTCGTTGTCGAAACAACGCAAGACATGAATGATAGCGTTGGTATTGCGGATATTCGCAAGGAACTTATTACCAAGACCTTCGCCCTTCGATGCACCCTTTACCAAACCTGCAATATCGACAATCTCGATAGTGGTGGGGATAACGCGCTTTGGGTTGTCAATCTCCGCCAACTTGACGAGTCGCTCATCGGGTACTGTGATAATGCCGACATTCGGCTCGATAGTGCAGAAAGGGAAGTTTGCCGACTGCGCCTTTGCATTCGACAGACAGTTGAAAAGTGTCGATTTACCAACATTTGGCAAACCTACTATACCACATTGTAATGCCATAAGTTTCTATATAAGTTTGTTTCTTATCAATTTTTTAGTTTTGCGGACTCTCGCCCTTGTCAAGGCGCAGTGATTCTAGGGGGTCTATGGGTACTAGGGGTTATAGGGAGCGCGCACCCTTACTAGCCCTTACTTGCCGTTACTCGCCCTTACTTGCCCTTGTTAAATTGCGCCAACTCTCGTCAATCGTACAATTCATTCAGTATCTTCGCCAAGCGCAGCCCGCCCGAAAGCAACTGCTTCTCAATTACGGGAGCGTAGTATGCGATGTAGTCGTACGACACCTTGCTCTTTTCGGGTGTCGCCTTGTAAATCTCGGTCGCTATGGCGTGACTCTCGTTTAGCCAATCCGTTGCTGTGCCCCTCGATAGCTCGGCTTTGCGTTCGGCTGTGCAGTAGCGATTGAGCTGCTGCTCCCACTCGGTATAACTCCACTTGTGAGCCGCCTCGACAAGTGCCGTGTCCCACAACGAGTGCAACTTCGTATCCTTGTTGAAGAACTTGACAATCACACCGTTGCCACCTCTGTCGCTCAGATGCCCTGCGTGCATCGGGCAGTGGACATCGCCCACAAGGTGAATCAACATTCTAAGGCGTACACTCTCCTGCTCCGCCGAGAGCTTGCCACTCTTAATCTCGGCAATGATGCCGTTAATGGCGGTTACGACATCGCCCTTTTCGTTCTTGGGCATGGTGTCGTAGGTGTAGCCCTCATCGACATTGGCGTAGTGCCAGGTCTTGGTGTAGCGATATTGGTCGCTGTAACTTGCATTGTCGAGCCAATTGGCGTAATAGACCAACGAGTGGTCGCCCAACTTTTTGACCACCTTCTGATACACTTCGGGCGTTAGGTTACACTCGGCAATATACGCCACTACATCGTGCCCCTTCTGCCCCCAACCGAACGAGGGGAGGTAAGACAACAATGCAACAACTATAATTAGAGCCTTCTTCATAGTTAGTTTTTTTGTTTTGCGAACTCCTAACCTTATCAAGGCGCAACCATTCTGGGGGTTATAGGGGCGGGCGTTCCGCCCTTAATGGGGGCGCTCCCGTTGGTCGCTTTATGGGGTGCGCTTTGGCTTTTTTAGTTTTCCGTTTTCCGCTTTCCGTTTTCCGCTTTATTGGTTCATCGTAGCGAGGAACTCCTCGTTTGTTCGAGTGAGAGTCATCTGCTTTTCGAGGAACTCCATAGCCTCTACTGGCGTCATATCCGAGAGGTACTTGCGGAGTACCCATGTGCGCTGCATCTTCTCGCGAGAGAGGAGCAAGTCCTCACGGCGAGTGCTCGATGCCACAACATCGACAGCAGGGTAGATACGCTTGTTGGCGATACGGCGGTCGAGTTGCAACTCCATGTTACCCGTACCCTTGAACTCCTCGAAGATAACCTCGTCCATCTTTGAGCCCGTTTCGATAAGGGCGGTAGCGATGATGGTAAGTGAGCCCTTCTCCTCGGTGTTACGCGCAGCACCAAAGAAACGCTTTGGTTTGTGGAGTGCATTGGCATCGACACCTCCCGACAATACCTTACCCGAAGCAGGCTGCACGGAGTTGTAGGCACGAGCCAAACGGGTGATAGAGTCCAGAAGGATAACGACATCGTGTCCGCACTCAACCATACGCTTTGCCTTTTCGAGGACCATTTCGGCAACCTTGACATGGCGTGAAGCCTGCTCGTCAAAGGTCGAAGATACGACTTCGGCTTTGACATGGCGAGCCATCTCGGTAACCTCCTCAGGTCGCTCGTCAATCAAGAGAACAATCATATATACCTCGGGGTGGTTGTCGGCAATGGCGTTTGCAAGGCTCTGCAAAATCATCGTCTTACCCGTCTTTGGTTGTGCCACGATAAGGGCACGCTGTCCTTTACCGATAGGGGAGAACAAATCGACAATGCGGTTGGTCATCGAGTTGTGACCTTCGCCCGTAAGGTTGAACTTCTCGCTTGGGAAGAGAGGCGTGAGATATTCGAACTGCACTCGGTCACGAATAAAGTTAGGCTCCAAGCCATTGACTTTTGTGACCTGTACGAGAGGGAAATATCGCTCACCCTCCTTTGGTGGGCGGATAACTCCCGCTACGGTATCACCAGCCTTCAAGCCGAAAAGTTTAATCTGCGATGGCGATACATAGATATCATCGGGCGAGTTCAGGTAGTTGTAGTCTGCCGAGCGCAGGAAGCCGTAGCCATCGGGAATAATCTCCAAAACACCCTCGCCATATACCTCTGCCGTAAAGTCATCTTTGGTGATAGGCTTCTCTGCAACCTCCTCGGTAGGCTTTATCTCTTCACTCTTAACCTCCTCTGTTGTCGGATTAGCAGTTGCACTCTTTGGCTTGCGACCTCGTTTTTTAGGTTGTGGAGCAACCTCTTCGGCTTTAACCTCATCTTTTTCAGCCTCTTCCGAAACAGCTTCGGCTCCGACCTCTTTGGTTGTTGTTGGAGTAGAGTCTGTTGCTACGACCTTCTCCTCTGCGGTCGGACTCTCCTCTGTATTCTTCTTGATTACCTCGATCTTTACCGCGCCAAGTCGTGCGCGCTTGCGCTTCTGCGGAGCAGGAGCAGCCTCTGCCTTCTCCTCCGACTCGTTTGCGAGCGAAGAGAGACGGGCAATGAGTTCTTTTTTAGATAATTTCTCGTCAGTGATACCGAGAGCCTTTGCGATTTCGCGCAACTCGGACACACTCTTGCTTTGAATAGCAATTAAATCTTCCATAAAAATCAATTTTGCGATTTGTCATCGGTCGAACGACCAATGGTTATACGAGCAAGTCGGTTTCTCTCTTTGCCGATGCCTCAAATAACGATGCAAATATAGTGCTTTTATTGCAAACTCAAAATAAAATCTGCCTATTTTAGTTGCATTTGTTTCATAAAAAACATAAATTTGCACAAAATAGACCTAATAAATATATTAAGTATGAAGAGAACCTTTTCGTTATTGCTGGTGGTATTGTTGCTCACTATTGCAAATGATGCTATGGCTTGGGGGCGTTGGGCACACAATTTTATAACTTACACTGCGGACAAACACCTCAATCCCGAAGTAAAGACGAAGGTTGAAAAGTATCTCGGCTCACCGATGATGGAGCATTGCTGTTGGATGGACGAGATTCGCCGCCCGATACGCCGAAAGAATCACCCTGACCATGCAAAGATGCAAGCCTATCGCCCATCGTTGCGTTGGCATCACTCAACCGTAGATAAGAAGTTTCGCGTGAGCAACGAACGCTCCTCGATAGGTAGTGGCGACTTGTTGCCAAATTTGGAGAAGTGTGTAGAGAATTTGCGCAACTATCACAACCTTACCGATTCAGCAGTAGCGGTTAATTTGAAGTATACGATTCATATGCTTCAAGATATGCACTGCCCATCGCACATCTTCTATACCGAGTTCCCCGATTGCTTCAAGGGGACTACACCAGGTGCAAAGAGTCGCGGATTTATGCCTGTGTATTACGAGGGCAGAAAGACAACCTATCACGCAGTGTGGGACGGAAAGTCACTGCTTGTGCTATATCCTGAGTGCGGTAAAGATTACGAACTCTTTCGACAGAAATTGGATAAGTACTCCGCGAAACAACGAGCTAAAATTTGTCGCGGAACACTTGCCGACTGGGTGTCGGATGCAGGTAAGCGTTGCCGACCAATCTATGACAATGTGGAGGCTAACGACGAGATTGATCGCGATTTCCTTATCAAGCATCGTAAGATATCTGAAGGTCAGGCAATGCGTTCTGCTTACCGTTTGGCTCATGTACTGAATACAACACTCAAATAGTATGTTATGAAGAGATTTTTTATAGTATTAATGACAGTGTTACTCTTTTGCGTGCAGGAGAGTTATGCTTGGGGTGGCTGGGCGCATAAACTTATCGCCATCATAGCTGAAACACATCTCACTCCCGAGGTGCGAGAGAAGACCGAGAAGTATCTCGGTTCGCCAATCTACAACCACGCAACTTGGATGGATCAGGTTCCTATGTGGAAGAAGAATCATATTCCGGGTTGGGAGCAGACCTCATGGTGGCACATGTGCACCGTGGATAAGGTGGGCAGAAAGAAGTATGCTATTAGCGATAAGCGAGCAACAACGGGCGATGGTGATTTGTATCCAAACCTCGTTCAGTGTGTTGAGAATCTGAAAAATCATCGTAATCTCACCGATTCGGCTGTGATGATTAACCTCAAATGTGTGATACACATGGTGGGCGATATGCACTGCCCGTGCCATATCTTCTACACCGAGTTCGAGGATTGCTTCCCTCGCAAGATAAATGGCAAGCGTTATCCTCGTCACGACCAAATCCGCATCTATTACAATGGCAAGAAGACTACCAACCATCGTGTGTGGGATGGACTCTCCATTCGTGAAATTTATCCGGAGTATAAAGCCAACTACGAGAAGTTCCGAGTCGCTCTCGATGTGGTTTCTCCGAAGAAACGCGCCAAGATGTGTAAAGGGACTATTGAGGAGTGGGTATTGCAGAATGCAAAAGATTGTCGCTATATCTACGATGACATAACTCCGAACTGCAAAATAGACCGCCAATATCTGCTTGATAATCAGAAATTATCAAAACAGCAGTGTCTGCGTTCGGCATATCGCTTGGCGCATATCCTGAACGAAACGATGAAATAGGGTAGGTCGTAAGAGTAAAAGAGAGGGCTGTTAGAAACTCCTAACAGCCCTCTCTCTTTAATTACGCTTGTGCCAATCTATTAGTATGTTCTCAATTGGAATACAATCTTATTGCAGTACAACTCGCCTTCATGCAATAAAACCGATGGAAAATCGGGTTGATTGACCGCGTCAGGGTGTACCTGACACTCGATAGCCACACCTGCATAGTCCTCGTAGCGACCGCCCGACTTGGTAATAGGGCAACCACCCGAGAGCCAATTACCGGTATAGACCATACAGCCCGGTTGCGATGACAAGACCTTAACCAAGCGACCTGTCTTCTCGCAGCGCAACTCGCCAACCTCACCGAGGATATTCTTCTGCCAGCCATCAACCACGAAGTAGTGGTCGTGACCACGGAAGAGGTCGATGTGGTTGAAAATCGAGCCTATATCCTTGCCCAAGCGATTCCAATCGGTGAAATCTTGTGCCGAACCCTTCATCGGGAGCAACTTGCCCGTAGGAATCTGCACCTCGTTAGCCTCCAATACATACGAAGCGTTCAATTTCAACTCATGGTCGAAGATTGTTTCGCCACTCGCCTCGCCTGCCAAGTTCCAATAGACATGGTTGGTGAGGTTTACAGGGGTTGTGCCGTCACTCTTTGCGAGGTAGGTGATTTCGAGGTTATTCTCGTCATCGAAGTCGTAGATAGCCTCTACGGTCAATTCGTGCGGATAACCTTGGTCGCCATCCTCCGATACGAGCGAGAATACTACGCGGTTGGTCTCCACGCGCGACTCCCACAAGCGGTTGGAGTAGCCCTTTGTACCACCGTGGAGGTGGTTAGGACCATTATTTACTTCGAGGCGATACTCCACGCCCTCTACGGTCATCTTGCCACCAGCGATGCGGTTTGCCACACGACCTACGCTCTTGCCACTTGCAGCACCATCACCAAAGTAGCTCATCGGGTCCTTATAGCCGAGTACTACATCGTCAATCTTGCCGTTGCGGTCGGCATACTTTACCGATACGATAGCTGCACCGATATTTGTCAGCTGTACCTCACTACCGAGCGCATTTTTCAGCGTGTAGATAATTATCGCTTCACCCTCCGGAGTTGCACCCCATACATTCTGTTCAATTGTCATAGTAGTAGTTTTTTGAAGTTTTATTCAAGTGGCTTTACATTTGCCAAGAGGTAGTCGATACGCTTCAAACACTCCTCCTTGCCGATGAACGATGTAACATCGTACATACCCGGACCTTTGCCTGCGCCTACCAGAGCCAAACGCAAGGTGTTCATAATCTGCCCCATACCGTACTCCTTTTCGGTAATCCAAGCGTGAACAATCTGTTCGGTATTCTCCAACGAGAAGTCGTCAATCGAAGCCAAAACCTCGCGCAACTCTGCCAAACGAGCAGGGTTTTCACCCTTCCAATACTTCTTCAACTGCTTCTCCTCATACTCGGTAGGAGCGATGAAGAAGTAGGAGGTCAAATCCCACAAATCGCTCACGAATGTAGCGCGCTCCTTCATTATGAAGGCTGCCTTGCCTGCCACCTCGTCAGAAACCTCAATGCCATGCTCACGCAAGATTGGCTGATAGATTGGACATAACTCCTCAGCTGTCTTGGCGTGCATATACTGCGAATTGAACCACTTTGCCTTGTCGGGTTGGAAACGCGCTCCCGCCTTCGACACACGGTCGAGCGAGAAGGCATCAATCAGCTCCTGCATAGAGAATATCTCCTGCTCGGTACCCGGATTCCAACCGAGTAGAGCCAACATATTGATAAATGCCTCAGCAAAATAGCCGTCCTCACGATAGCCACGAGCCGTTTCGCCCGTAGTCGGCGATACCCAATGGAGTGGGAATACAGGGAATCCCATCTTGTCACCATCACGCTTCGACAACTTGCCACCACCCGTAGGTTTCAGCAACAATGGAAGGTGTGCAAATTCAGGTTGCGAATCGGTCCAGCCAAATGCCTTGTATAAAAGGTAGTGCAGTGGCAACGATGGCAACCACTCCTCGCCACGAATAACATGCGAAATCTCCATCAAGTGGTCATCAACGATATTTGCCAAGTGGTAGGTTGGCAAAGCATCTACCGACTTGTAAAGCACCTTATCATCGAGCGTAGAGGTATTAACCTCCACATCGCCACGAATCAAATCGTGCATCTTTACAATCTCATTTTCAGGCATCTTGAAGCGGATAACCCAGATGTCGCCACGAGCAATACGCTCCTCAACCTCCTCCTTCGAGAGCGAAAGCGAGGTCGGAAGGGTAGTGCGAACTTTGTAGTTGTAGGCGAAGGTTTCGCCACGGCTTTCATACTCTTTGCGCAGAGTATCCAACTCCTCGGCTGTGTCGAAAGCATAGTATGCCCAACCAGCCTCTACGAGTTGAGTAGCATATTTCAAGTATAACTCTCTGCGCTCGCTCTGGCGATATGGAGCGTGAGGGCCGCCAACACCGACACCCTCATCAATCTCAATACCGCACCATTTGAGCGACTCGATAATATAATCCTCTGCACCCGGTACAAAACGCTGCGAGTCGGTATCCTCGATACGCAAAATCATCTTGCCACCATGACGGCGTGCAAAGAGGTAGTTGTAGAGTGCAGTACGCACACCGCCGATATGAAGAGGTCCCGTAGGACTTGGCGCAAAGCGTACACGAACTTCTCTGTTCATTCTAAAAATAGATGTTAAAAATTAAAAATTGGCATAGGGGCAATAGGACATTCTACGCCCTATAACCCCTAATACCCAAAGTGTTACTATTTCCACAAATCGCGAGGATAAACACCCTCCTCAATCAACTTCTCAATCTTGGCAACCAACATAGGCTTATCCTCCTTGTAAGTTACGCCAAACCACTGTGCAGTGGTCGAAAGCACCTTCAAACGAGCATCGCCCGAAGCAACCAACTTATTAACCATCAATGGAATGAAGAACTCTGCTTTGAGGTTGGTCTTAACATCGTCAGAAGCGAGGAACTCCTTGAATCCCTCTGCCGAGTGAGCGAAGTAGTCAGGTGTAAAGCCGAAGAAGTTCATCGAAACAGGAGTATTCTCTTCAAGTGGCTGGTCGTCACCCAAGTCGTGGAATACGATAGTGCCCTCTGCGTTGCGCTCAATCTTGGTGCGCTCAACCATAGAGGTCAAGAAATGATTCTCATCAACGGTGCAAACTCCACGCGATACAGTACCATTGTCCGACAAGGTCTTGTTTACCTCGTAGCCAATCATTGCGTACTCACCCTTTGCGCCATCGAGTTGCGAAAGGTACTCTCCCATTACACGATATGCGTCCGTGCCATAGAAGTCGTCAGAGTTGATAACTGCAAATGGCTCGTGGACAGCCGTTGCACCCATCATTACTGCGTGGTTTGTTCCCCAAGGCTTCTCGCGTCCCTCAGGTACAGAGAATCCCTCAGGCAAGTAGTCCAACTCCTGGAATACGAAATCTACCTCGATGCGACCACCGAAACGCTCCGGTGCGAACATCTCCTTAAACTCCTTCTCAAAAGAGTGGCGAATAACGAATACCACCTTACCGAAACCTGCGCGAATAGCGTCATAAATCGAATAGTCAATAATTGCCTCGCCGTTAGGACCTACTCCGTCCATCTGCTTCAACGAGCCATAGCGCGAGCCCATACCTGCGGCAAGCACCAAAAGTGTAGGTTTTACCATAATTTTATTGTTTGTTAAGTTGTGTATAAATGTTCGAATATTTAAGCATTGAGTATAAATACTCACAAAGATATATATTTTCTGCGAAACAAAAAAGAGGAAACCGAAATTTCCTCTTTTGAAATCAAACTTTTAATCTTTATTTGGCTCTCGCCTTGAAATCTGCTATAACATTTCCAAAAACATCTTTTGCTACAACGCGAATCTCTGCATCATAGTCCATCGGAACATATTGCCAAATATGATATCCTTTCTTCGGAACCTGCCAAGCAGCCTTTTTCAATCTTGCCTCCTCGGGAACTTCACCGGCATTACTGCGTTCGAGTTGAGGCCAATACCAATCGCGATATTGAAGGTCGAAATAACGCTTTGCAGCTCTACCTCTGCCACCGGTGCTCTCTATAAATTCACATGTGTATGCACCCCATACATTTACAAGAATGGCAGGTCTATCCTCCGGCTTTGCAGCCTCAGCCTCTTGTTCGTAGCGAACTTTTGTGCCGGTACGCTCGGTGATAGGGTAGTGCCATTTGTGCTCACCGTTATCATATACACGATAATGAGCTATACCCTCGTTATCGCCATAAGGAATATATGTTCTCTTGATTTTGCCCTCTTTGAATGAGTAGTGAGCAATGGCAGCAGGCGTACCTTCGCAGTTGTCGTATGTATACCAACCCGTTCCCGCTCCTGATGGATGCATAAATTGATAGAATGGCATATCGTTCCATCTCTTTTTCTGCGAATGGTCGGCGTGATGATGTCCAATCAGAGCCACAACTTCAAACCCCTTGAAGTAGTTCATAACTCGTTCGTAGTCAAGTTGCAATGGCTTACCCGAATAACCGAAAATTCCTGCATGAGCAACATATACAATACGGTCAATCTTCGAGCGGTCGAGCGCTTCAATATCCTGTTTGAGCCAATTGTGCTGATGCTCACATAAACGATACCAACACCCTGTTGTCGCATTCAAGTCGCGAGTAGCTCTTGAATCAGATGTAAGTATGAAAAGGTTGTCCACAACTACGAAGTGTTCACGACCTATCGTGAAAGAGTAGTACTCGGGACCAAGGTCTTTGTTGAAATCTGCACGCGATTGATATACTGTCTCTTCCGTAAAATAGGTGCCCTTAGGAGGTCTATTATGGTCATGATTACCCATACTATTGAATATGGGCGCATCTACCGGTGTGTCCTCCATGTAATTCTTGAATGCATAACCTTCCGTACGACCTTTATAGCCTGGTCGAGTACCGGGGTGAGTCATATCGCCCAGCGAAACGACATAAACAGGACATCGACTTGCAGCAACGCTCTCCTTCAAAGTTTTTGCCAACGATGCTCGGTAGCGTGCAGTGTCGTCTTTGTGATTCCACTTAAATCTTCCTGCTGTAACATGAGTATCTGCAATTGCAAATACCGAATATTCACTCTGGTCAACTTTTGTGAGTTTGAAGTCGAACGACTGCTTCTTCACCTTTGGATCTACTCGTTTGTAGAACTGCGGAGCATTTCCGATACGCTCAACCTCATAACCCGAAGGAATAGAGATGTGAACAAACTGACAATGAGGGTCTTTAACCTTTGTAGGCAAAGCATAAGCACCTTTGGCGTCTGTCTTGGTCATATTGACACCATCGGTTACTACAACACCTGCAACGCCTACTCCGTTACAAGTTACGGTACCTGTAACAGTCTTCTTTGCAGCCTCGGCAGGCAATATACCTGCACACAATAAGGCTGCAATGCTAACTAATATAAACCTTTTCATTGTACTCCATTTTTTATTTTGCGTGAAGTTCCACCTCAGCAATTACATTGCCCAAAACATCCTTTGCAACCGCCTTAATTGTTGCATCGGGGTCTGCCGGAACATATCTCCAAATATGATAACTACGCTTTGGACGCTGCCAGCTGGCCTTGTAAAGACGCTGGCCTTCCGGGAGTTCACCTGCCTCGCTCTTTGCGTATGTATCCCAATACCAATCACGAAAAGTTAAGTCGAAGCAGCGTTTTGTGGCCTTACCTTTGCCACCTGTACTCTCGGTGAATTTGCATGTGTATGCTCCCCAAACATTTACGAGTACAGCCGGTTTTTCGTTGGCTGTCATCTCTGCAACTTCCTGCTCTCGCTTCTGCTTTGTGCCGGTACGCTCGTTGATAGGGTAGTTCCACTTGTGGTTGCGGTTATCATAAACACGATACTTCAAACCCTTATTGTCACCATAAGGGGCAATAGTACGGGTAAATTTGCCATTTTGGAATGTGTAATCTGTGATTGCAGCAGGCGAACCCTCGCAGTTGTCGTAGGTGTACCACGCTGTTCCGGCTGCCGATGGGTGATAGAACTGATAGAGTCGCTTTCCATTCCAATCCTTCTTGAATACGGTGTGGTCAGAGTGGTGGTGACCGATAAGGGCCACAACCTCATATCCCTTGAAGTGGTCGAGCATCCTCTCCAAATCCATCTGCATCTTCTTGCCCGAATAGCCAAACAATCCGCAGTGTGCCAACAATACAACACGATCAACTTTGCTCTTATCGAGTGCTGCCATATCCTGTGCGAGCCACTTGTGCTGATATTCATCGAGGCGATACCAATAACCCTTTGTAGCATTAGGGTCGGTTGTCGGACCTGCATCCTTGGTGATAACAAAGGTATTATCAACAACTACATAGTGCTCACGACCGATATTGAACGAGTAGTATTCAGGTCCCAAATCACGATGGTAATCTGCGCGAGAGAGATAGACGGTTTCGTCATTGAACATCTCGCCCTTTGGAGCGTGGTTGTGGTCGTGGTTGCCGACAGCATTGAAGATTGGGAAATCTACATCAGTATCTCTCATATAGTCGCCAAGCGAATATCCGCCTTCGCGACCCTTCCAACCCGGGCGAGAACTTGTTTGAGTCATATCGCCCAAAGCCACCATATAAACAGGGTGTTTGCGGCTTGCAGCATACTCTCGCATAAATGGAACAACCTCATTCTTGTATTTGGCTCTGCCACGATGGTCACCACGCTTTGAATAGACATCGGTGATATGGTGGTCGGCAAGCGCTAAAACCGAGTAAACCGATTGATCAACCTTTGTGAGTTTGAAATCAAACGACTGCTTCTTCGCCTTTGGATCTACTCGCTTGTAGAATTGCGGTGCATTTCCGATGCGCTCAACCTCGTAACCCGAAGGGATAGAGATGTGAACAAACTGACAATGAGGGTCTTTAACCTTTGTAGGCAGTGCGTACGCACCTTTGGCGTCTGTCTTGGTCATATTGACACCATCGGTGACAACTACACCTTCAACACCCACTCCGTTACAAGTTACGGTACCTGTAACAGTCTTCTTTGCAGCCTCGGCAGGCAATATGCCTACACACAAGAGAGCCACAATCGCAATAATAAAGTTTTTTGTCTTCATTTTTTTTGATATTAGATTCTATAAAGTGTCAAAAACGCAATTCTAATCACAAAGGTAGTAATAAAAGTTGAAAGTTGAAAAAATAGAGGTCAAAAGTTGTAAGTATTTGCTTTTCGAGAGAGTTGCGACAGGAGAATATGGTTGTGGTATATGGCTGGTATCAAGAGTAGAGTAAAATAATTCTTGATTTTTAACTCTTAATTCTTAATTTATTCGTATCTTTACCGAGTTAATTGGCATTTTGTTGAAATGGGACTTTTTAAGAGTATAAATTCGTGGTTTGGCGGCATATTCCGCAAACGCAAAATAACAATATCGGACCGCGAGGAGGAGCAGTGGCATGCAGACCTTTCGCCGGCGATGTTCTCTACTATCGGTATTGCGGTTGTTACGCTTATTTTCGGAGTGTTGTTGGCTCTTGTGGCTTATACTCCTTTGCTCGATTTGATGCCGGGTTATCGTACCAATGCCGGTCGATCACGCGAGATGCTTATTCGCAGTATCGTGCGTATCGACTCGTTGGAGCGCAAAATGAACGATATGCTGACCTATAACGAGAATCGCATTCTTGTGGTGAGTGGCAAGACTCCTGCAATGCAATCTATTAAAAATGATTCGTTGCATCGTAGCAAGGGGTATGTAGCAACATCGAAAGCAGATTCGATGCTTCGCCAAAAGATAGAGAATGATGAGCGTTATCGCCTCAATGGAGCAAAGCCGAATGTCGTTGCGCAGAACTCGTTGAATGCCGTATCCCCGATGTATGGTCTTATTTCAGAGCGATTTAATGCAAAGGGATTACTTGGTGTCCGTATAAACGGAACAAAAGATGCACAGGTATCGGCAATTGCTGATGGCGTAGTAGTTTTGAGCGATTGGTCGCCCGAAGCGGGACACAGCATAGTAATTCAGCATAAAGACAACTATCTATCGGTATATCGCCACCTCTCGGGTGTGCTACTCTCGAAGGGTGAGCGTGTGCAAGGCGCACAAGCGATAGGCTATGCCGGTAGCGACAAAGAGGAGGAGTTGTCGATGCTCGAATTTGAACTCTGGCGCGATGGCAAGGCGGTAAATCCCGAACTCTACATTATTTTCTAAATTGAGGAACAGATGGAGAAACAACGACTTTCGATACTCGGTTCGACAGGCTCAATAGGAGAACAAACGCTCGATATTGTACGGGAAAATCCCGACCGCTTTGAGGTTATATCGCTCACTGCGCACAAGAATTGGCAACGCTTGGCAGAGCAGGCTATCGCCTTCGATGCAGATATGGTGGTTATCGGTGACGAACAATACTACAAACCTCTCTGTGAGGCTCTGGCAAACTATCCGATAAAGGTCTTTGCGGGCGATGACTCCATCGCTGCGGTTGCCGCTGCGGGAAACTGCGACACAGTGGTTAATGCGCTGGTTGGTTATGCGGGCTTGATACCTACGGCTCGCGCTATCGAGGCGCACAAGCGCATCGCACTTGCAAACAAGGAGACTCTGGTTGTGGGAGGTGCTACGATTATGCCGATGGCAATAGCAAATAAGGCACCTATTTTGCCGATAGACTCGGAGCACTCGGCTATTTTTCAGTGTCTTATTGGCGAGAATTCGCCGTTGCGCCGACTTATCATCACTTGCAGCGGTGGTGCTTTGCGTGATGTACCGAAGGAGAGGTTGGCAGATATAACTGCCGAGCAGGCTCTGCAACACCCTCGTTGGGATATGGGCGCAAAAATTACTATCGACTCGGCAACGCTCGTAAACAAGGGCTTCGAGGTTATCGAGGCGCATTGGTTGTTTGGCACACCTGCCGAGAAGATTGATGTGGTGATACACCCCGAGTCGATAATCCACTCGATGGTGGAGTTTGAGGACGGCTCAATTAAGGCGCAGATGGGCGAGCCGGATATGCGCACACCTATAAGCATTGCGCTGATGTATCCGGAGCGTGCAGTGCGCAACACACCGCCTTTCGACTTTACGAAAAACTCCTCGCTTACCTTCCGTGAGGTGGATAATGAGAAGTACCCTGCACTCGGCATCGCCTACGACTGCTTGCGCCGAGGAGGCTCGGCAGCGGCTACGATGAATGGTGCAAATGAGGTGGCTGTGGCTGCATTTCTCAAAGGGCAATGCAGATATACGGATATTGTCGGAGCGATTGAATATGCTCTCGTGAAGGCTCAATTCTCGGCAACTCCATCGCTCTCGGACTACGCCACAATTGATGCCGAGTCGAGGCGATTGGCAAAGGAGTTCTTGAAGTTGTAACGATGTTTGAGAATAGAGATATAGAGAGGTTTGCCGTTCGCCTTGCCTACTACCTTATGACACTTGTCTGTTTGGGTGTGTTGGCGTGGGCATTGTATTACGCCTATCTATATTTCAACATTCCGCTTGTTCTTTGGATACTTCTCTACATCGCCATTGCGGCATACTTGGTCGGTGTAGCGATATTTGCGCATAGAAAGAGAGGTTTTGCGAGAGTTGTTGCCCACAGTGCAACATTGCAGTTGGTACCGTTGTGTGGTGCGATACTGCTCTTTTGCCTTGTTTCGAGGGACGACAACTACAAACCCCTACCCGGCAAGCCAAGTGCCTACGAGCGAGCCTTCAACGATATGCAGGATAAGCAGAAGGCGGCGGCTTTGGCAAATGGGCTTGCACCATTTAAGTCGAGAGCCGAGATTGAGGAGCGATACAGGGAGTTGCGCCGAAAGGATAAGTTGGTGCGCATCGAAACCAACCCCAAGTATGTGGTGCGAGAATTGACCTACTCTTCGCCCTATGTAGTGCCGAAAGTGGAGGAACTGTTGGAGGATATAGCCGATTCTTTTCAGGAGAAGACGCAGTCGAAGGCGAAATTTATCGTTACGAGCGTACTCCGCACCGAGGAGGATGTAAAGAAGTTGAGAGGAGTAAATGGCAACGCATCGACCGCATCGTGCCACTGCAACGCCACCACGATAGATATTTCGTATGTGCGATTTGAGCCCGATAAGGTCAAACCTCGCAACAACTACGAACTGCGCTTGGCATTGGCACAAACACTGCACGAACTACGCAAGGCGGGGCGATGCTATGTGAAGATTGAACGAAAACAATATTGCTACCATATAACCGTTAGATAATTACAACAGAAAACAGATATGGATATTTTAATCAAGGTTTTACAGTTTTTTATGAGCTTGACACTGCTCGTTGCGGTGCATGAGTTCGGACACTTTATTATGGCGCGCATCTTCAAGATTCGTGTCGAGAAGTTCTACATCTTCTTCGATGCCGGCTTTGCGTTGTGGAAGAAGAAGTGGGGCGACACGGAGTATGGCCTCGGTTGGTTGCCACTCGGCGGTTACTGCAAAATTGCAGGTATGGTCGATGAGAGCATGGATAAGGAGCAGCTGGCATCGGCGCCACAACCTTGGGAGTATCGCGCAAAACCGGCTTGGCAACGCTTCTTGGTGCTTATTGCAGGCGTTACGATGAATGTTATCCTTGCATTTTTCATCTACTGCGGCATCTCGTTCTCGTATGGCTCGCAGTATATCTCGAATGAGGATATGATTTACGGCTACGAGTTCAGCCAGAGCGCCGAGCAGTTGGGCTTTCAAGATGGCGACCGCATCGTAACCATCGGTGGCGAGAAGGTGGAGAATATCAACTCTATTCTCGGCAAAATTCTTCTTGCAAAGGAGAATTGCGAGGTGGAGGTTATCCGCGAGGGTGCAGAGCATAAGTTCGTGCTTGACAACGAGATACTCAACATTATGCGCAAGGAAAACACCTTTGAGAAGGAGCGTCTTTACTCGCCGCTTATTCCGTTTGTGGTGGATAGCATCGCAAATACGGCAGTTGCCGAGGCTGGACTCAAAAAGGGCGACCGCATTATCGGTATTGGCGAGGAGTCGTTGCCATACTTCAACCATTACGCCGACCGCCTTGCGAAGTTGGCAGGTACGACTGCCGATATTAAGGTTTTGCGTGGCGCAGATACCTTGTCGTTGGCTCTGCCTGTAAATGCAGAGGGTAAGTTGGGCGTTGTTACCGAGAATTTCTTTAAGGTACGCACCGAGGAGTATAACTTCTTCGAGGCTATCCCTGCGGGCGCACGACTGACAGCCAAGACAATTAAGAACTATTGGGATCAGCTTGTGCTTATCGTAAAACCTGATACGGGCTTGTATAAACATGTGGGCGGCTTTATCGCTATCGGCAATATCTTCCCTTCGGAGTGGGATTGGCACCAGTTCTGGTCGATGACGGCGTTCTTGTCTATTATCTTGGCGGTGATGAATATCATTCCTATCCCCGGACTCGATGGCGGACATATGATATTCACCTTCTGGGAGATGATTACGGGCCGCAAAGTGAGCGAAAAGGTCTTGGAGGTCGCACAGTATATTGGTATGATACTGATACTTGCCCTTGTGCTGTTTGCCAACGGAAATGATATTTACAAACTATTCAAGTAGGGGCGTTAAGGTCGTTAGAGTCGTTAGAGAGAGCCGAGCAGATTTTCTGCTCGGCTCTTTTCTATTCTCCCTATTCTCATTAAATTCCCTACACTCCTTATACTCTCAACACTCCCGATACTCCCTACTGCATGCTGGGTATCGTTTTCGATACCTTTTTTAGCATACTACCATTTTTTATTTATAATACCAATCATGTTTACTTTTAGTGAATGTAATTACTGCTGTTGATTTAATTTCTAGTACAACTATTCCGAATGAAGTCTTAAATACATATGTTTTTCCTCCTTCACTTGGGTACCTAATAGCATATTCATTATTGTACTTTCTCTGTAAAAACGCAACTACTTGTTTCTCGGTAATAACATTGGTTATGTCAAAACTACAACGCACACATTCAAGCAACTTGTTGTCGTTATAAAATCCATATGTAATTGTAGAAAAGAAATCATCGCCTGAATATTTTAGACTACCATCACCATGACTATCCCAAGGTCCAAATAAGAGTAAAATATCCTCACCAGCAGTATCTTCTACTAGAGTATGTGTCTCTTTTGCTTTGACTTGCGATTTGGTTAATGACCAATTTACTAATGGAGATTTGAATAAATCATTAGATTCTGCCCCGTTTTTATCACATGAAATAAAAAACAACGGAAATGTGAATAGAAAAACAAATAACCTTTTCATAATAGCTTGAATTTAAGTTAAACATATAATTGTGTTGTTTGCACTCGTTGCCGTTAGATGGCAACCGTTTAACTCAAAAAGAGAAGCGTGGATAGTTGCTTACTACTGAGGAGGTACGACCAAGCACCTGTACGAACATAAGCACACCCACGCCATAACGGCGAGGGCATTTATTGTGCCTATTGTTTGTTCGCAGTAATAATTTGGTCGTTTTACTCAGTAACAACAATAGCCTAAATGCCATCTAAAAGAACTGCGTATTCCGCAATTCAATTGCAAATTTATAAATTATTTTCGAGAGTTGCAAAGTTACGATAGTAAAATAGTGGTTATTAGTGGGAGTTAGGGGCTGTTAGCGAAAACTAGAGTGGCACACCACTAATAGCCTCTAAATACCCCTAACTGCCGCTAAAATCCTCTCCCCAAAAACTTTTAATTCTTAATTCTCAATTTTTAATTTTTAATTCTTAATTTTGTGCCAAGCAAAATTAAGTACTATGGCAGAGGCAAAGAAGGCGTATGTGTGTCGGGAGTGCGGGTACGATGCTCCGAAGTGGTTGGGTAAGTGTCCTTCGTGCGGTGCGTGGAACACCTTTGACGAGTTGGTTGTGGCGAAGAAGGGCTCTTCGGTTGCCGCAGCGGTAACATCATCGGCTGTACCAAAGGCGAAGCCGCAACGAGTACAAGATATCAAAACAGGCGAAACAAAGCGCATCGACATCGGTCAGAGCGAGGTCAATCGTGTATTGGGTGGCGGTTTGGTGCCGGGCTCGATTATCCTCGTGGGCGGCGAGCCGGGTATCGGAAAATCGACTCTTGCCCTGCAACTCGCCTTGGCGGACAACGGCTTGCGCACCCTCTATGTATCGGGCGAGGAGTCGGCAGAGCAGATTAAGATGCGAGCCGAGCGACTCGGTATTCATAACGAGGAGTGCGTGGTCTATACCGAAACACTACTCGAAAATATCATCGCTCAATGCGAGGCGATAAAGCCCGATATGGTGGTTGTCGATTCGATTCAGACCATCTACACCGACTTGGTTGATGCCTCGGCAGGTAGTGTGTCGCAGATTCGTGAGTGCGCCTCTACGCTCCTGAAATACGCAAAGGGCAGCGGTACGCCCGTATTTATAATAGGTCATATCACCAAGGAGGGAACGATTGCAGGCCCGAAGGTGTTGGAGCATATTGTTGATGTGGTGTTGCAGTTTGAGGGCGATGGAAACAATACCTACCGCATCTTGCGAGGTATCAAAAACCGCTTCGGAGCAACCTTCGAGATTGGCGTATTCGAGATGCTCGAAAAGGGGTTGCGCTCGGTTGAAAACCCTTCGGAGGTGCTTCTCTCGCACTATGACGAGCCGTTGTCGGGCATTGCCGTAGCGGCTACGGTAGATGGTATTCGCCCATATCTTTTGGAGGTGCAGGCGTTGGTTAGTCAGGCGGCCTACGGAACACCGCAACGAAACGCTACGGGTTACGACTCGCGCCGAATGAATATGTTGTTGGCGATTTTGGAGAAGCGTGTCGGACTTAAAATGTTCCAGAAAGATGTTTTTCTGAACTTTGCAGGTGGCTTCAAGGTGTCGGATACGGGCTTGGACTTGGCAGTTGTAGCGGCGGTGCTGTCGTCATACTTTGACCGCCCGATAAACGAGGGTTTGGCCCTTGCGGGCGAGATAGGATTGTCGGGCGAGGTGCGACCAGCTCCGCGCACCGAGCAACGCATCAGCGAGGCGGCACGCTTGGGATTTAAGAAGATTGTTGTTTCGGGCTATGCCTCGTTGCCGAGCAAGAAGATAAAGGGCATCGAAATTGCCCGAATAACGACCATCGGCGAACTTGCCCGACATCTATTCTCGGAGAGATTAGAGTAATATTAAAGGCGACTGATAAGGTCGCCTTTAATTTTAGTGTGTCGCCTTGTACCATGCGGTCTGTTGCCAATCGGTAGAGTAGTGCTCGACCATTGCCGATGTCGAGATACCGCTGTAATAGTTTATATCGTGGTAGAATATACCGTTTGCGCCATAACCCGAATAGAAGCGGTCGGTGTGGTAACGCGAAGTAACGGTCTTATCTAACTGCGCCTTAAATGCGGCGGCAGCAGTTGCATCTGCGCACGACTGCTCGACCATATCGCCCAAGTCGTAGAACGAATGAACGACCTGCCCCTCGTAGTACTGCACATTGTCGAGTGAGAAATTCTCCTTTACGCTTGCCATATTTACTGCCTTCATTGTCTGCGCAAGTGCTTCCAATTCGGAGGTGTCGGTAATGGCTACACAGCCCGACTTCGTGATGGCTTCGGTGCGGTAGTAATCGACATACTCGCTACAAATCTTGTCGAGGTTGTACGCCGTACCACTCTCCAAAAGCATATATTGCATGATTCTGGCGTATGGGAAGCCGTAGCCCATAACCTCGCAAGGCGAGCCGATAATGTAGTTGGTCGCATCGCGCAACTCGTATGCACTCTCCACATTACCCATAAAGCAGGCATCGAAGAGAATATAGTCAAATTTGATATTATTTGCTTCGATAGCAGTAGCAATCTCGCTTACATCATAACGCACAATGCTCTCTCCATCTCCAAGATGTCGGGTCATCTCGGCGTTCGGGTTGCGCTTCCAAAGCGTAGCTGGCGAAATACCCATACGCATAAGGTGACGCGAAACTTCAACTGTGCTACTCTTTGGTACCCAGCCAAGACCATGTGAGCCTATCACAAGCGCATATTTCTCGGCGGGAGCAAACTCCAAAGCTTCACGCAGATTGGCCTCGAAGAGCGCAGCGTTGTAAGGTGTCGGTAATGAAAGCTCTTTGACCTTCTCCTGAACAGCTTTACCGAGAACGGCATCATATCGTAACTCGTAGAGCGTTGCATCGTTGGTGGAGTCGGTAGTTATAATTATCACTTGCGAGTCACCCTGTATATTCGAGTTGAGAGCATTCAGCATCTTTTTTATATTGCTCGAAAAGTATGGCTCGCGTAGCGATGTGCCTATAAAGTGTACAATAATGGTCTGTGGTGCAGTCGCTTTACGCTGTCTGACTCTGATAGAGGTTTTACAGTCGGGAGCATCTTTCAAAAAGACCTCAATCTCTCCCAATGTCAATACCTCGGCTGTCGCATTTGCCGATTTTGCCTTTACGGAGAAGGTGTTATCTCCACAACTCTCAACATCGAATAGTGGCGAGTCGCTCGAAATGTTGAACTCGAAGTCGCTACTTACGATAAATATATTTTCGCCATTTTCACGACTTGGGAGCATAACTTCGCTACGGTCTAATACGATTGCAGAGATCTGCACTACCTCGATAATGCTCTCTTGCGCAACGCCATCAACTTTGAAACCGATTGTGCCGATAGATTTATCGACTGCTTCGTTGTTGTCGATTGTGGCAGTTACGGATATGGTGTATTCGTTTTGGCTGTTTCTATCGCTCAATGAGGCGGTAATATCTCCATCCACAACAAGTTCAATTTCTTCGCTACTCGACACAAATTTAAGTGTCGAAGTTGAACCATTCAAAGCATTTACTATTATCTTATCGCCTTTCGGAAGTCGGATTTGGGGTAATTGGTACGCAGATATGCCCACAAAGCGAGTGGATAACATTCTGAAATTGAGGTCGCTCAAACGAATTGTATCTGCCGAATTATTCGATTGCAGAGGCGTTGCAACAACCTCGATAACCTCGCCTTCGCTGCTTTTTGCTCCGCTCGAAGGGTCGCACGAAAATCCTTTATAATCAACTATTTTCCAATCGTGATTAGCCTTGAATTTGAATGTAGTGCTGACACCTTCACTACCATCGAGCATAAGTTTGTGATTGTTGATGCCACTGATAAGTCGCAAATCCTCAACTTTTGCCGATGCGCCTTTGTCGTTGATACAACTCACCGACAATAGCAGAGGTGTAAGTATAATAAATATGTTTGCAAATATCCTCATTGTTCAATATATATCTATTTGTATTCGCGCGGTTTAAGGTTGTTGAATTGCCAAGTACGCTCGCGCTTAAAGGTATAGTTCTCCGGCTTATTCCAGTATATACGACTATAATCAAAATAGTAACCTTTAACCTTGTTACGCGGGAAGTCGAATGGAACAAACTCGACCGTACGGCTCATAATCTGCCCCTTCAAATAGTTGATATTTTTAGAAGCGATATAGTCTGTTCCGTGCGAGAACATTATGATATGCATCGGACTCTTCTCCTTCAATCCATCGCCCGACTGTTCGATGCAACGCAATATACCTTGCAAATGCTCCGAATATGCCAACTCTCGCACTCTATCGCCCGATGCACCATAGGCATATACCAAGATGTTGAGCAGTGTTGGCGAAAAAGGGTCGTGCTCCATCGCTGCAATACCTGCTGCAATCAGCTCGTCAATATCGTGTACCGAGGGTTTGTCAATTGAAATACGAGCCATAATCTCTTGTACGCGTGTCATTGAAGGATTTGCTTCAAGAGGCTTGTACGAAGGCTGAAAAGCGTAGCCATAGTAGAGGTGATGATACTCATTGTCAGACATCGGCTTGCCCTCCTTGTAGCGCAACATCAGATTCGGGTAGTACAACGGAGAGTCAACATTATTTATGGCGGCGAAAATACGGTCGTTGTCCGGAGTTACAGCGAAAGCCGATGCAACTACGAACAGAGCAGAGAGTATTGAGAAAAATCTTTTCATTACAATCTTTTTCGACCAATAACGATTATTGAGCTACTTTTCGTACTCCGCAATCAAAGTTTTCATCTTTGCTTGCAACGCCTCGCTACCCGAAACGAGTGGCAGACGCATAGTATTCGAGCAGATGCCTTTCAGGTGTAGGGCAGTCTTAATGCCCACAGGGTTGCCTTCCTCGAAGAGTGCCGAGATAATGCCGTCAAGAGCCTGCAATTTTTGCTCTGCCTCTTCAATTTTATTGAGCAGCGCAAGGCTTACAACATCCTTTGTCTCGGCAGGGTAGGCATTTGCCAATACCGAAATAACACCTACACCGCCTCGCTTTATAACCTCTACGGTCAAGCCGTCATCGCCCGAAATTAGGAGGAAGTCGCTCGGCGTAAGAGCCTTTATGCGCTCCATCTGCTCCAAATTGCCCGAAGCCTCTTTTACGCCGAGAATATTCGGACAATCTTTTGCCAAGCGGGCGATTGTTTCAGGTGTCATATTTACCCCCGTTCTGCCCGGAATATTGTAGAGCATAATCGGCAGTGGCGAAGCCTCAGATATAGCATTGAAGTGTTGATACAAACCCTCTTGATTTGGCTTGTTATAGTATGGATTGACGCTCAAAACCGCATCGTAGCCCGATAAATCCCATGTGCGCAGGGTTGCTACAACATCGCGCGTGCAATTACCGCCAACACCAACCATAAGTTGTACTCGCCCTGCCACACGCTCGCGCACAAAGCGAATCAGAGCCTTGCGCTCGTCTGTTGTAAGAGTAGGAGTTTCGCCCGTAGTACCGAGTACGAGAATATAATCTACTCCTCCCTCTACGAGGTTATCAACTATCTTTGCTACGGCGGCAAAATCTACGGCTCCATTCTCTGTAAACGGAGTTACCAATGCTACGCCAAGTCCGTGAAAATACATCTTGTCCATCTTTGTATATAACTGCTTAAAACAGACTTCCTTGTACGAAATCCTCTTGTTTCTTCTCCTCTTTTTTCTCCTCTATCTCTGTAACGAGATTTTGGGTTGTATTATTTTGCTCGTCTGCTCCGATAAGAGCGATAAACTCACTCTCCGAAAGTATCTTTACACCCAACTTCTCCGCCTTTTGCAACTTGGCAGGTCCCATATTTTCTCCTGCCACGATAAAGTCGGTATTGGCCGATACGCCCGATTGATTCTTTCCTCCGTGCAACTCAATCAGCTCCTTCAATTCATCGCGCGAATGGTCGAGGAATTTTCCCGAAATCACGATGTTCTTACCCTCCAAGCAGTTCGAGTGCAACTCCTTCGCCTCCTCCTCAAACTGTAAGCCTGCCGTACGAAGTCGCTCAATAATGGCGATATTCTTCTCGTCTGCAAAGTACTCCAAAATGGCATCGGCAATCTTATCGCCCACCTCCTCGGCTTCGAGAAGTTGCTCCTTCGATGCCGCCATCACTGCATCGAGCGTTTTGAAGTGTGCAGCGAGGTATTTTGCGGTAGTTTCGCCCACAAAGCGAATACCCAAGCCGAATAATACTCGCGCAAACGGAACACTCTTCGATGTGTTGATACTGCGGATAATATTGTCGGCAGACTTCTCGCCCAAGCGAGGCAAAACTGCCAAATCTACCGCCTTCAAGTCGTAAATATCGGCTATATTATTCAGCAAGCCGCTTTCGTGTAACAACTCAACTGTTTCGCTGCCGAGTCCATCAATGTCGAGTGCCTTTCGGCGAATAAAGTGGACAATGCGACCGAGAATCTGAGGTCGGCAACCTCCCTGATTAGGGCAGTAGTGCTTCGCTTCGCCCTCGTAGCGTACAAGCGGTGTACCACATTCTGGGCACTCGGTAATATATTCAAAAGGCTTGCTGTCGGCTTTGCGCTCCGAGAGTTCGACCTCGGTAATCTTCGGAATAATCTCTCCGCCCTTCTCCACATATACCATATCGCCCAAGCGAATATCCAACTGCTCAATCTGCTCGGCATTATGGAGCGTTGCTCGTTTTACAACCGTACCCGCCAATAATACAGGTTCGAGATTTGCCACAGGTGTTATTGCTCCCGTTCTGCCGACCTGAAAATCTACGCTCACAAGGCGTGTTAATGCCTGCTCCGCCTTGAATTTGTAGGCGACAGCCCAGCGAGGCGACTTGCTCGTAAAGCCAAGTCGGCGGCGTTTAGCAAAATCATTAACCTTGATGACAATGCCATCGGTAGGGTATGGTAACTCCTTGCGTGCTGTATCCCAATGCTCGATAAAGGCTCTAATCTCATCGGCGGAGCGACAAATGCGAGCGTGTTCCGATACCTTAAATCCCCAACGGCGAGCCGACTCCAACGCCTCCCAATGGGTTGAGAATGGTAACTCTCGCGATGCAATTTGGTAGAGCGTGCAGTCCAATCCACGCTTTGCTACAATTGAGGATTGTTGCTGTTTGAGCGTACCTGCCGCAGCATTACGAGGGTTGGCAAAGAGTTGCTCTCCTGCCGCTTCTCGCTCGGCATTCAGACGGTCGAATGATGCGTAAGGCATAAATATCTCGCCACGAATCTCAAACTCGGCAGGGTAGTCGCCCGTAAGCGTTAGCGGAATAGAGCCGATTGTGCGGACATTGGCGGTTACATCATCGCCACTCTCGCCATCTCCTCGCGTTACGGCTCTCAATAACTTTCCATCTTCGTAAGTCAGTGATATGGCTGTTCCGTCAAACTTCAACTCGCAGACAAACTCTGTTTCTCCCTCCTCCTTCTCGATTCGATTGATAAACTCGTCAAGCTCCTCTATCGAATAGGTATTCGAGAGAGAGAGCATAGGGTAGCGGTGCTTTACATTCTGAAATTCGGAGGTTTTGTCGCTGCCAACACGCATTGTAGGCGAGTTCTCGTCAGCGAACTCGGGGTGAGCCTCCTCCAACTCGATAAGACGATGCATCATCTGATCGAACTCGAAATCGGAAATTTCGGGTGCGTTCTCCACATAATACTTGCGGTTATGGTGGTGTAGAGCCTCTCGTAGGGCAACTATCTCATCGTAAATCGGTAAAGCCATACCTCTGTTAATATAATAGTGCGTAAAGGTACGGAGAAAATTTCAATTGTTGAAAAAAAAGATGAATAAAATTTGTTGCAATCATTTCCTTGCACTATATTCGCATCGAATTTAATCACAACACAAACGAGAATAATATATGGCACCAAGCGCAAAAAAAAGATTAGTAGTAAGTTATAACAACATGACTCCCGAATTGCAGGAGGCTGTTAAGATGGCGTATCCTACCGGCTATTCCGACTTTATGATGCGCATCGATAAACCTAACGGAGATTTCTTCTTTGCAGTACCTTTCGAGACTGAGGAAATCAGTTACCTTGTGAAGATTGATGTGAAGATTGATGACGCTTCGGGCGAGGAGGAGGATAAGGATTATTACGATGACGATTTGAAGGGCGCAGATGAGTTAGCAAATGACAACTCTGACGATGAGCCTGCTGATGATAGCGCAGATTACGATATGTAATATCCGTAAACTACTACAAAACAAACAGACCGCTACGAACAGTAGCGGTCTGTTATTTTGTTTTTTAGCCATTGGCTCTTTTAATTCTTAATTTTCTCTAATACTGCTCTTTTTCGTTAGGGAAATCACATGACTTGACATCTTCGACATAGTGCGAAATAGCCTCGCTCATAACGGTATAGAGGTCGGCATAACGGCGCAAAAAGCGTGGCGAAAATCCCTTGTTAATGCCGAGCATATCGTGCACTACAAGCACCTGCCCATCGCAAGCACCACCGGCACCAATACCAATAGTCGGAATAGACAACTCCTTCGATACTCGCTCTGCCAATGCCGCCGGAATCTTCTCCAATACAATGGCGAAACAACCAACCTCCTCCAAAAGTTTGGCATCACGCACCAACTTCTCTGCCTCGGCTTCCTCCTTTGCGCGAACGCTATATGTGCCGAATTTGTGTATTGACTGCGGTGTAAGTCCGAGGTGTCCCATAACAGGAATACCTGCGGTCAAAATTCGCTTTATGGAGTCGAGAATCTCCTCTCCTCCCTCCATCTTCACGGCATCGGCTCCCGTCTCCTTCATAATGCGAATAGCCGAATCAAGAGCCGCCTGGGAATCGCCCTGATATGTTCCGAATGGCATATCGCACACAACCAACGCTCTCTGCACAGCACGCACTACCGAAGCAGCGTGGTAAATCATCTGGTCGAGTGTGATTGGAAGGGTAGTCTCCCAACCCGCCATAACATTTGCTGCCGAGTCGCCAACAAGAATTACATCTACGCCTGCGCCATCGACAATCTTCGCCATCGAATAGTCGTACGAGGTGAGCATCGAAATCTTCTCACCTCTATCCTTCATCTCTTTGAGTCGCAATGTAGTAACGGCTCTTACCTTACTCTCTACTGACATTTGTCTGCATTTTTAAGGGTTATACATGACGCAAAATCTCGTCCAAGCCGTTGAAGTGGTTTTTGTAGTCCTCCAACGAGCGCTTTATCACTTCGTAGGCCTCCTCGCGACCAAAGATATCGGTAATCTCTACCTTCTTCTTCTGCGGCTCCGAATCGGGCATATCCTTATAGGTGAGGAAGTAGTGCTTCAAACGATTGATAACACCCTTTGGCAACTCCGAAATATCGTTGTAGTCGCTATATGTTACATCGTGACGCAATACGGCAATAATTTTGTCGTCAGCCTCGTTGCCGTCCAACATACGAAATCCACCGATAGGGCGAACATTTACGATGATGTCGCCGTGGGCAATATCGCGCTCGGTCAATACGCAAATGTCAAGCGGGTCACCGTCACCAACAATATCGGTGCGACCACTCTGCTGCATACAGTACTGTGCAACACTCTCGCCACAGAAGCTCTGCGGAACAAAGCCGTAGAGAGCAGGAATGACATTTGAGTATTTCTGCGGGCGGTCTATTTTCAAATAGCCACTAACCTTATCCAACTCATATTTTACGGTATCGGTTGGTACCATTTCGATAAATGCGGTAATTACCTCGGGAGCCTTTTCGCCCACCTCAATTCCGTGCCATGGGTGCGATTTATAGCGCAAACCCATCAATCGTGCAATAGGGTCATTGATTTTGTTTCCCATAATATTCTTAATTTGTGTGATAATCTCTATTTTATGTATAATGCATAGGTCATATCCCGACCATCTGTTATTGTTGAACACTTGTAAGTATTACCTTTGCGATCGGTTGCTCTGACTTCTATCGCTGCCTTCTTATTTTTGAGTTTGTATTTCCAAAGTTGGTAACAATGCTTGTAATATAGACCTCCGTTGTTCATTCCGAGATGACCACAAAGAACTCCTATTGCCCAGAAGTCACGACCGCACTCTGCTCCGTCAGGTACGCGCTTTGGATCGTTTAGAACATAGTTTCCAATCAGTTCATCGTATGCTACAACTCCGTGATACGAAGCCAAACTTGTCATATCGCCCGAATACTCTCCATCTTCGTAAACCTCTACTTTCCAAGCTATATCGGAATTGAAAACATTTGCCAAAAGAGTATCATCGCCGTATCCGAATTGATAATAACCCTTTGTGCCGTTGTTGTTTGTTCCCGAAATCTCAGCTCCCGTAATAGTATTGCCACGATATAGACGCATCTGATAATTGCGAGAGTTCATACCCTCGGGATATCCCTTGTAGTACCAATCCTTTATGGTCTTATCCTTGATATGATATACTCCATAGCCATTTGGAACACCATCTCCATTGATATTACTTGTCCAACTTGCACCATCTACTGCGGCTTGGGCATGCTCATATATCTTGTGCGGCGATTTGCTGACAAGAGTATGGTCGTAGTTGCGTTGGTAGTGAAGGTGCCCCGAAAGAATATGCGCTTCACCAAATTCGTCAAGCAGATTCAATACCTCTTGACGATATGTGCCATCTCCGACCGTACCATTATTGTAGAGTGGAATATGAACGCACAAAATAACTATTTTATCCGCTTTGTTCTCCACACACGCCAAATCTTGTACTAACCAATTGTATTGGTCTTCGGTAAAAGCCGTTCTTGTATTATCGGTGCTACAATCGTCACCTGATTTCCACTGTACATTGCGCATGCCGATAATATGGACATTGCCTCGATTAAACGAGTAGTTGATAGGTCCGAAAGTCTCCTCGAACATACGCTGTATATTCAAGTTTATTTCGCGTATATCTGCACCCTCGACAGGATGCGATGCGGTCATAAAACAGTTGTCGTGATTGCCCATAACTTGGAATACCGGCATACCCATCTTATCAGCGTGCATTGCATCGCGCATTGCCGGCAGGATATCCTTGGATAGGTCTTTTGAACCCATCGAGATAACATCGCCGAGTGTAATTCCGTAGCAAGGCAAACCGAGCGAAGCGGAGTGTGATTTAACCTCCGGAGCGACCTGTGTAGAGAAACGCTCGATGTGTGTCATCTTACTTACTTGCGGGTCTGCAAATCCGAACAACATAAATTCACTCTCTTTACCTCCCGGCAACTTCTCCAATGTAAAATTGAACCAATCGGACACTCCGGGATATGGTTTGAAGAAGCAAGGTTGCCCTTTATAATTGAGAGGAATCTTGTATTCGGATGGAACAGAAATGTAGATGTACCACGAATCTTGCGACATCTTCAATGTATAAAAACCTGTGTTGTCGGTGGTAGTTACAGAGAAACCATCGCTTACAGCGACACCTTCAATAGGATTCCCCTCGGTATCGAGAATGAATCCGTTAATGTAGTCGTAGCGATGAAAGAATGTATCCGAATCGCAAACCAAATCTTGCAGAACAGCATTGCCACTGACGGTGTAGGTTACATCCTTAAATTCATGAACAATGCCGGCCTTGGCATTTGCAGACTCCCAAATCATCTTCATCGTTTTTCCCGAATCGGTAGTCAATACCACTTCGCAAGAGCCGTGATTGCCGGAAATAACCGATATGAAAAATATGTTTTTCTCGGTTGTGGATAGGCTATAACCTTCGGGGAGATAATAGATGACACTATTTGTCGTATTCTCTGTTGCGATAAGTTTTAATGTGCTGCAATTTATAGAGAACTCTCCGGCAATCTTTTTATCGCTTGTTGAGGTTACTGTGATACTCTTTAACTTTACATCGGGAATGTGAGATATAACAGATATCCTTATAATACTCGCAAGATGCTTCATCGCTATATTATCCCCCTCCTTACCTGCATATCCGCACATCGGTAACACATCACTTTCAAGAGAGTTTTTTACATAGTACTGTTCGGCAGGTAGTACAACCTTTGGTTTTGCAGCGGTGCTGATAGGGTTATAAGGGTATGTTATCGAGTATGGGTACTCCAATTTGTCATTCTCAAAATGGAATGTAGCCCGGCTCTTGTCGCTGTTATCTATCTCTATCTGTTGTGAGGCGACACCGTTTGCACCAATACAGTCATCTTCGCTCCAATACATAGGATATATGTCCCCATCCTTCTCGCCGAAAATAACGCGCGTTTCGGGTACGAGAATGGTAACTTTCTTCCCTCTATCTTCCTCCTCCGGTATTTGCCCCGTGTCAATATTCTGCTCCTTGATAGTGCATGCTGTCAAGGAGAGTGCAATGACCGAGAAGAGCAACTTGCTGTAACGAATCATAATAACTGTCGGTTAATCCATTAAGGCTTCTTTATCAGGTCGTTGTCGCGATAATCTACAAATGTTGAAGTCTTGTAGGTGCGACCAAAGCGGTCGGTTGCGTGTACCTCCACCTTCGCATTCTTGTTTTTCAGTTTGTATTGATACATGTGATGGACTTGGTTCCAAGTGCCATTGGAAGCTGTTTTATCCTTGGTGTCATATCGGTCTAATTTACCCAAGTGCCAACCCACAAGCCACATATCATAATCGGCTACTGTGCCGCTCATAATTTGGTAAGGGGTGTTGAAAGAACCATCGCCTATGAGGTTATTTACACTAACTTTTTTAGGTGTGATTTTCTCCATCTTTCCCGAGTACTTGCCATCCTCATAGACCTTTATCTCCCATTGAGAGTCGGAGTTGAAGACATTTGCCAAGATGACATCGTCTGCAAAGTTGAATTTGTAGTAGCCCTCCTTGCCGTTCTTATTGTCCTCCTTTGCTGCTCCGGTAATGGCATTGCCTCGATAGAGTCGTAATTGGTATTCACGACTATCCATTCCATCGTGGTATCCCATATAGTACCAATCGGAGAAGCGGTTGCCCTCGCCGATAAATACACCATATCCGTTAGGTGTTCCATCTCCACACAGATTAGATGCCCACCAAGCACCGCAGACCGCGCCAATGTTATGGTCATAAACATTGTTATGTGTTTTCGTTGGCTCGTAGTTACGCAGAATGTGAGTGTGTCCCGACATAATGTGAGCCTCCTTGAACTCGTTCAGTTCGTCAAAAGTCTCCTTTATATATCCGTAGTATCCACCATCTCTGGTGAAAGCACCGCTACTGTAATTTTGGTGAAGCGGGATATGTACGCACAATACCACAATTTTGTTCTGTTTATCTGGTACAGCATTCAAATCGGCTTTTAGCCACTCATACTGCTCCTTCAAGAAGCCCGAGTGATATTTTGTCATAGTAGTATCGGTTCGATAGACAATATCGCGCATACCGACAATATGAACATCTCCTCGGTTGAACGAATAGTTGATAGGACCAAATGTAATCTCGAAGTCGCGTTGAGCTCTTACCTCAAAGGTGCTACTTCTGTCGTTTGGCTCTATCGGATTGTCCTTATCGAACCAATTGGCATCGTGGTTACCCATAACTTGGAATACAGGCATACCGATTTTTTTGTAGTGCATCGCCTCACGCATCTTCTCCATAAAGGCGGTGGAGTTCTTTGAGTCGGAGTTGGATACAACATCTCCCAATGTTATGCCATAACAAGGTATATCCATTGTTGCTACATATTTTGCAATACCCGGTACAGCCTCCTTGGTGAAACGGGAGAATCCTGTGTTGCTCGACACTTGAACATCTCCCAATGTGAAGAGCGCAAACTTCTTCTCTTTTCCTCCCGGCAACTTGCGCAGTGTGAAGTTGTACTCTTTCTTGTCCTTTGAGTAAGAAGTGAAGAATCGAGGAAGACCATTTCCTCCTACAAGTACTTGACAATCTGCCGGAGTAGAGTAGTAGATATACCATGTGTCTGAATGAGGAGCTAATTCGTAATATCCCTCTTTGTCGGTTAATACAACAGAGAAACCGTCACTAATTGCAACCCCTTCAATTCCTACACCGGTACTCTTGTCGCTGACATAACCATAAATGTGACCTTGTGGTAACTCGTGGTGCTCTGTGATTTTGAGGTTGTCAAAACATGCCTGCTTGGAATTAGCCGTAGTAGATACTTTGAAGTGACAATCTGCCGATATATTCTCCACTGTGTATTCAAATCGCTTCCAACTATGCTCGGTAGCACTGCTCTCCAATGTTATCTCTTTGCTCCAAATGCTATTTGAAGTTCCATCCTTGATAATCTCCACGATTATCTTTCCGGGTGTCGAGCTTTCCGAGGTTGAGAATAGACAAGCCTCAAAACTGATATCTGCGGAGACGCTCTTCTCACCGAGCACTTCAAACTTTGGTGATTCGAGTGAGCCTATGGCATAGGCATTGCCGAGTTTTACATATCCGGGGCGAATGTAGACACTGTTTTTGGTTGATGTTGTCCAATTTTCAACCTCCAACAATCTCTTCATTGATGCACTACAACCGAATAACAAACCTCCGTCTTCGCCTGCTTTTGTCGCAAGAATAGAGTCTTCGTATGCATCTGCCAAATTGTCAATATTGTACGATGAAAGTGCGATTTTATTATCGAGACGCACTCCGCAAGCGGAATTTACATAGTCGTAACCCCAATGCAGTTGATCGAAGTTGAGCGATACTATGTTTCTTCGTGCGACATTCTCTTCCAGTTCCACAATCAATGGGGTAGATGTGCTGCCGTCAGAATTCTCTACTACAACATAATATGGTTGTTTGCAATCAAGGTACGGAATGGTGAATTTGTTGTTTGGTACCTCGTAGCCTAAAATGCTGTATTCCTGATACAAATCTTGTAGGTTTGCATCTCGATAGACTTTGACAATATAGTCCAATGTGCTATTGCCCGGCCACGAAATTGTGATGCTGGTAGTCGATGATGCGACTTGCGAGATGGTAAATGCGCTTCCTTTATCATTACTTGTTTCAACATGTGTAACGCAGGAGGTTATTAGCATCGAGAAGACGATAATAGACCGCGCAAAAAGGCTGATTTTTCTGTTCATCTTGTATGTTTTTTTGTTATTATTTGCGGTTAATTGCACAAAGTTATGTAGTTTTTACTACATTTGCAAAGTTTTTACGATAAAATGGTGTAAAAAAGAGATGAAAAAAGCAGTGGTTTTTCCGGGACAAGGAGCACAGTTTTGCGGTATGGGTAAAGAACTCTACGAGCAGAATGCCGAAGCGCGAATCCTCTTTGAGCAAGCAAATGATATATTGGGGTTCAGAATTACGGATATAATGTTCGAAGGTTCGACCGAAGATTTGAAGCAGACCAAGGTAACTCAACCTGCGGTTTTTCTTCATTCGGTAGTGCTTGCCAAAGTGATGGGCGTTGAGCCTGTGGCGGTTGCAGGTCATTCATTGGGAGAGTTCTCGGCATTAGTGGTTGCGGGTGCACTATCCTTTGAAGATGGTTTGCGCCTTGTCGCCAAGCGAGCTGATGCTATGCAACGCGCTTGCGAGGTCGAGAAAGGTACGATGGCGGCAGTTTTAGCCCTGCCTGATAAAACTATTGAAGATATTTGCAAAAGTGTTGAAGGTGTGGTGGTTGCGGCAAATTACAACTGCCCCGGACAGCTGGTAATATCGGGCGCTGTTGATGCAGTGAATAAGGCGTGCGAGAAGTTGAAAGAGGCGGGAGCTCGCAGGGCTTTGGTATTGCCTGTCGGCGGAGCATTCCATTCGCCGTTAATGGAGCCTGCTCGTCAAGAGTTGGAGGAGGCTATTGCTTCTGCGGAGTTTAAGATGCCTAAGTGTCCTATCTACCAAAATGTGGATGCATTGCCCCATATAGAGCCATCGGAAATTAAGGCAAATCTTATCGCTCAACTTACAGCTCCGGTGCGTTGGACTCAATTAGTGCAAAATATGGTTGCAGATGGTATTCCGGCTTTTGAAGAGCTCGGTCCGGGGACGGTTTTACAGGGGCTAATTCGTAAAATTTCGCCAGATGTTGAGGTGGAGAGCAAGGCGACTTTTTGAAAATTATAAATATTTTTTGAAAATTTTTTAACAAAGGCGGATGTTTTTCGCCTTTTTTTATTATCTTTGCATTAGGTTAGTTAAAAAATTGACAGAAAATAATGAGTTCGTTAATAGATTTCTTCAATAATCAGGAGACTGATAAAGGGTTGTCGCATAAAAATAACCTTATCAAGCGCAATATCATTGCCTATATGGCAACTAATGGAGATGTTACCTTGGCTGAATTGACCAAAGAGCTGAAAATTAGCGTGCCGACAATCACAAAACTCGTTCAGGAGTTGGTAGATGAGAATATCGTTTCCGACTTGGGAAAGGTCGAAACGCAGGGAGGTCGCCGTCCCAATGTCTTTGGTCTAACCTGTTCAACTCTCTATTTTGCGGGAGTACATGTCGGTCGTGACCACATGACTTGTGTGATTACCGATTTGCAGAATAATTTGGTCTATGAGGTTGTCTATAACGATTTCGAACTTGTAGATAGAGAATCGTGTCTGGATCAGATATGTGACAATATCGTGAAGTTTATTGCCGAATGCGGTTATGATCGTTCCAAGATTCTTGGCTTGGGCGTCTGCATTGTGGGTCGTGTAAACACATCGGAAGGTCGCTCTTTCCACTACTTTACCTCTTCCGAGGGCTCTTTGCGCGATATTATCGAAAAGCGTGCAGGCTTGCGCGTATTGGTTGAGAACGATACTCGCGCTCGTTGCTATGCCGAGTATCATTTTTCGCGCTCAAAGACCGAAAGTAATGTGATTTATCTCCACCTCGGACTCGGTGTTGCAATTGGTATAGTTAGTGATGGCAAACTCTATTACGGTAAAAATGGCTTTGCCGGTGAGTTCGGACATATTCCGTTCTTCGATAACGAGAAGATTTGCTTCTGCGGTAAGAAGGGTTGCCTCGAAACCGAGGTGTCGGGTATCGCAATCGAGGAGAAGATGAACGAATTGGTACGCAATGGAGCAAATACCATTCTTCGCAAGCGCTATGAGGCAAAGGAGCAGATTCATATCAACGATATCGTGAATGCAGCTCGTAATGATGATAATCTCTCGATTGAATTGATTGAGGAGGCAGGAGAAAAGGTTGGCAAAGCGGTTGCTTTCCTTATCAATATCTTCAATCCGGAGAGTGTGATTGTCGGAGGAAATCTCGCTGCTGCTGGCGACTATATAATGCTTCCGTTGAAGTCTGCAACCAACAAATACTCGTTGAGTTTGGTCTATAAGGATACCAAATTCCGTGTGTCGAAGATGGAGGCGAATGCCAATGCTTGGGGTGTGGCGATGTTGATGAGAAATACCGTTATAGGCTTGTAGTAGATGATTTTGCTTCACGGCGATAGAGTTATTTTGCGGAGTGTCGATTCTTCTGATATCGACACTTTGCTTTTGTGGGAGAATGCAAACAACGAGCCGCTTTATGGTGTTTTCGAGGAACAGTATAGCCGTGACGATGTTACGCAGTTTGTCGAAAATCAACAGCGATATTCTCTTGCCGAAACCGAGCAGTTGCGCCTGATGATTTGCTCGCACGAAGGCGAACGATTGGGGTGTGTTGATCTGACCGAATACGATGGCGAAAAGGCATTTGTGTCTATATTGATAGTTGGTTTAGATAATCGCCGTAAGGGTTTTGCTGAAAATGCGTTGCAGCTATTAATCAATTATTCTGAATCACTTGGGTTGCGCACTCTTTATGCCCATATTTTACCAGAAAATTCGCCGAGCAAAAACCTCTTCGAAAAGATGGGTTTTGTCGGCGAAAGTTCTACGCTGTACAGCAAACAGTTGCGATAGTCTGTACTCTTATCTCAAATGCTCGTATGTAAACTCCTCCCAAGGCATATCGGAATCAGCCTTGCCGTGGTCGAGGATATCGACAATGTGCATAAGGAGAGGGAAGTCCTTCAAATCTACCATACCGAGTTCAGCCTTACGGCGAATAGCCTGTCCCATTACACGGGTGATAACAAGGCTTTCGAGTGTAATACCTGCCAAAGCTTCGGTAACTTGGTCGTAGTTTAATCCTTTGCCCATAAGAACACCGCATCTGCGGGTGCGACCGCTGAAAATGGTTACATACAAGTCGCCGAGACCGATACACTCCGACTCGAATGTTCCGCCCTGAATCTGCATAAGGGCGTGAGTCTCGCGGACAGCCTGTGAGAATGTTCCTGCCTGCGAGTTGTAGTGCTGTGGCTCATCTTCGCCATGCCAACGAATATTCAATCCAACGGCGAGTGTTACTGCCATTGCAAATGCGTTTTTGAGTGCTACGGCACTCTCCAATCCTATAACATCGTTTGTGAGCGAGATGTGGTAGTATGGGCGAGCCATAGCCTCCTTCATCATGCGAAGGGCTTCGCTGTCTTTACCGCAGAATCCCACCTCCGTAGGGTCCATAAATACCAACTCGTAAGAGGTGCAAGGACCACCTACTGCACAAATTGTACGGTTGATACCGCGTTTGGCAAGTTCACTCTCCCAATATCCCGGATATGAAAGCAGTGTTCCATCCTCTGTTGCGCGAAGTCCTTTTGTTACCGAAAGTACAGGCATTTTCGGGTCGAGGTTTACGAGTATCTCCTCCAAAAACCAATCTACTCCGAATGAAGATACTCCACCAATAACGAAGTCAGAGCCTTCGGTTACGCTCTTCCAATCTTTGAAATAGTGAAAGTGTACATTTTCGGGAAAAGGGCGACAGAACTTCTCGTGTTTACCTGTGGCGATATAGCCGTCAATAATCTCATCGTCAAGGCATGTTCCCACAATGTGAACTTCGTGTCCATTCTCTGCTGCTGGAAATGCAAGTGCCGAACCCATCATTCCGGCTCCGATAATAGTGATTTTTTTGCTCATTTTGAAGAATTATTTTGTTGAAATATATTTTCTACCGCAAAGATATAAAAAGTTTTCTGTTTTCTCCTTTCTGATTTCCGTTCTTTTTCCTATTTTTGCGAAAAATAAGCATACAATTATGAGAATAGTTGCTCCTTCGATTCTTTCTGCCGACTTTGGCAACCTTGAAAGAGATATAAAGATGATTGACCGTTCCGCTGCGGAGTGGGTGCATATTGATGTTATGGACGGTGTCTTTGTGCCGAATATTTCGTTCGGTTTTCCGGTGATGAAGCCCGTGCGCAAGGCTACCGACAAGGTACTCGATGTTCACTTGATGATTGTTGAGCCGGAGAAGTATGTGAAGCGTTTTGTGGAGGCAGGAGCCGACTATGTAACCTTCCACCACGAGGCGTGCGCCAACCCTCGTGCCACCATTGCCGAGATTAAGGCGGCAGGTGCAAAGGCGGGTGTAAGCATCAAGCCTGCAACCCCTGCCGAGGCTATTTTCGACTACCTCTCGGAGCTGGACCTGGTGCTTGTAATGAGTGTAGAGCCTGGATTTGGCGGTCAGTCATTTATGCCCGATTCGCTCGATAAGGTGCGAGCTTTACGCAAGGAGATTGACGAGAAGGGCTATGACTGCCTGATTGAGATTGACGGCGGTATCTCGGCAAAAAATGCCCGCGAGGTCTTTGATGCAGGCGTTGATGCAGTAGTTGCAGGCTCGGCAGTATTCAGCGCAGAGAATCAGGAGCAAGCGATAATTGATATTTTGAACGCGTAATGATTTCAATAGATAACCTCACCGTAAGTTTTGGCGGATGGACACTGTTCGATGGCATTTCGTTCCTCGTTAATCCGAAGGAGCGCATCGGCTTGGTTGGTCGCAATGGTGCAGGAAAGACCACAATACTCAAACTTATAGCGGGTTTGCAGCAGCCAACCTCGGGCGCTGTAACCAAAAATGCCGACTGCACAATCGGTTACCTTCCGCAGCAGATGCAGGTGGCAGATACCACCACGCTTATAGCCGAGACGGCAAAGGCTTTTGAGGAGGTTTTGGCGTTGGAGGCGGAGATTGAGCGACTTACTGCCGAGATAGCCGTGCGCACCGACTACGAGAGCGAGGAGTACGAGAAGTTGTTGCATCGCCTGAACGATGCCAACGACCGCTACCATATCCTCGGTGGTGATACCCGCGATGCCGATATCGAAAAGACACTGCTTGGTCTTGGCTTTCGCCGTGAGGAGTTCGAGAAGCCTACTTGCGAATTTTCGGGCGGTTGGCGTATGCGTATCGAGTTGGCAAAACTGCTCTTGCGCCGACCTTCGATTTTCCTGCTCGATGAGCCTACAAACCACCTCGATATCGAGTCTATTCAGTGGTTGGAGGAGTATCTGAAAAATTATAACGGTGCGGTACTTTTGATTTCGCATGACCGTGCATTCTTGGACAATGTAACAACTCGCACAATAGAGTTGTCGTTGGGTAAGATTTACGACTACAAAGTGTCTTATTCGCAGTTTGTTACGCTTCGTGCCGAGCGCCGAGCGCAGCAGTTGGCGGCATACCAAAATCAGCAGCGGCTAATCGAAAAGAGCGAGGAGTTTATCGAGAAATTCCGCTACAAGCCGACAAAGTCGAATCAGGTGCAGTCGCGCATCAAGCAGCTCGATAAGTTGGAGCGTATTGAGGTTGAAGAGGAGGATTTGGCAACGCTCAACATAAAATTTCCACCTGCACCGCGTTCGGGACAGATTGTGGCAGATATTAAGGGCGTTGGCAAGGCTTTCGGCTCGCACAGAGTCTTTTCGGGTGCGGAGTTTACCATTCATAAGGGGGATAAAATTGCGCTTGTTGGTCGCAATGGCGAGGGTAAGACCACATTTGCCCGTATGTTGATTGGCGAGTTGGAGCAGTCGGAGGGCGAGATAAAGATTGGCGCAAATGTCAGCATCGGCTACTACGCACAAAATCAAGACGACTTGATGAATGGCGACTTTACTGTCTATGATACGCTTGATAGGGTGGCTGTTGGCGATATTCGTACTCGTCTGCGCGATATTTTGGGTGCATTTTTGTTCCGAGGTGAGGATATCGACAAGAAGGTTAAGGTATTGTCGGGTGGCGAGCGTTCTCGCTTGGCAATGGCGCGTATGATGCTCGAACCGCACAATCTTCTAATCCTTGACGAGCCTACCAACCATATGGATATGCGCTCGAAGGATATCCTCAAAACTGCCCTCCAAAAATTCGATGGTACGGTGGTTGTTGTGTCGCACGACCGAGAGTTCCTTGACGGTATAGTCGATAAGGTTTACGAGTTCCGCGATGGGGGAGTGCGTGAGTACCTCGGAGGAATTTACTACTTCCTCGAAAAACGGAAACTCGAAAATCTGCACGAAATTGAGCGCAAATCACCCGTTGTAGCGGCTGCAAAGCAGGAACAGTCGCAGGGTAAACTCTCCTACGAACAGAAAAAAGAACAGGAAAAGTTACTCCGCAAACTGCGCAAAAATGTGGAACAAATAGAAACGGAGTTGGCAGATGTTGAAAAGCAGATTGCCGAGTATGATGCCCGCTTTGCCGTGGCAACAGAGTATAACGCCGAGGATTACAAGGCGTATGATGAGTTAAAGAGCCGATACGACCACTTGATGCACGAGTGGGAGAAGGCATCTTACGAAGTGGAAATAACTGAACAACAATAATATGGAGAACATTGTTTTTGGAATCCGCCCCGTAGCCGAGGCTATCGAGTCGGGCAAACAGATTGAGAAAATCTACATTCGCAAAGGCGCAGAGGGGCAGCTGATGACCGACCTCAAAGACCTCTGCTATCGCCACCGCCGTCACTATCAGGAGGTGCCTGTCGAGAAGTTGAACCGTATGACTCGCGGAAATCATCAGGGCGTTGTAGCGGTGATTGCGGCGATTGACTATGTCGAAGTTGCCGATATCTTGGAGCGCGTTCCCGATGATGAAACTCCGCTTATTGTGGTGTTTGACAATGTTACAGATGTGCGTAACTTTGGCGGTATCGCTCGTTCGGCAGAGTGTGCTGGTGCGCACGGCATTATCTCCTCGCTGAAAAATTCGGCACCGGTAAATGCCGACTCTATTCGCTCTTCGGCAGGTGCGCTAACCCGTATTCCGGTGGCGCGTGTCGGCTCTATCCGCAACACCTTGAAGTCGTTGCAGGCAGAGGGCTTCCAGATTGTTGCCGCTACGGAGCATAGCCGAAAGTTGATGTACGATGCCGACTTGACAAAGCCGACAGTTATCGTTATGGGCTCGGAGGAGAACGGTATTTCGAAGGAGGTTTTGAAGTTGTGCGATGAGCAACTTGCAATCCCGATGATTGGCTCAATCGAGTCGTTAAATGTCTCGGCAGCTGCGGCGATTATACTGTTTGAGGTTGTTCGCCAACGAATTGGAGATTAAAAATTTACAATGCCTTATCTAAATTAATGGATAAGATATACAAACACCCTTGTCTTGGCGATATATTGTTACGCCAACGCTGGACCACAAGTTGCATCTCGCTCTCGGTAAAACCTACGGGCGAGGTGCGATTGTCCTATCCGCGCCTTGTTTCTACCGCCAAGGCGTTGCGCTTTTTGGAGGAGAAGGTGGAGTGGGTGTTGCAGATGCGCGAAAAGGTTGCAGAGCGAGCAATGCAAGGCGCGGATTATTCGCCTGCACAAATTGAGGAGTTGCGCCGAGAGGCAAAACGGGTTTTGCCCGCAATGGTCGAAAGATTGGCTCGTCAGTACGGTTTTTCGTATGGGCGTGTAACTATTCGTGCAACTCGCTCAAAATGGGGCTGTTGCACCTCGCAAAATAATCTGTCGTTGTCGCTTTTTCTGATGACCTTGCCTACCCATTTGCAGGAGTTTGTGGTGCTGCACGAACTCTGCCATACGGTCCATCACAACCATTCAGTGGAGTTTCATGCACTACTGAACAAGGTTACGGGCGGTCGTGAAAAGGAGTTAAATCGCCAACTGAAAGGCATTCGCAAAAACCTTCGTTTCCGCAAGGGTAGAGCCGAAGATTTAACTGCTATCATGGGGCTGGTCGCCGATGCTCAAAAGTGGTTTGCAGGGCAGAATATAGACCAATGGCAAGATGGTTATCCTACGCAGGATATAATATTAAGTGATATATCATATAACAATAATTATATTGTTGAATTAAACGGAGTTATATCTGCTACATTTGTTGCGTCTTTTGATGGCGAGCCGACCTATTCCGAGATAGAAGGCAGAGGTTGGTTGAACGAAAATGGGTATGCCGTTATCCATCGTATAGCGGTCGCTGACAGGTGTCGCCGAAAGGGTGTTGCGAAAGAGATTTTGCACTATGCGGAGGAGTTGTGCGCTAAGCGAGGTGTTAAGGATATCCGCATTGATACCCATCGTGACAATGTGGCGATGCGTTCACTGCTCAAAAAGATGGGCTACACCCATTGCGGTCGTATTACCCTCGCAAGCGGAGCGTTCCGAGAGGCGTATCACAAAATTGTAAACTAAAAATCCGCCAAAATCATCTTTTTTGTAGCGGAATTGGGGCGGAATTGCGCTAATTACGAAAATTAGTGTACCTTTGCGCACAGAAATAACGAATAACAAAATATAAGTATGAGAAATTTTAATAGTGACTCTTCGTCTGCACTTTCGCGCTTTGCGAAGGATAAGCGTTTGCGCACCACAAAGACGAGTGATGAAAGAGGAGAAACGAGAGTGAGTAGAAACAACGAGCGACCAAAGCGAGCATCGTTTAACCCCAATTTCACCGATGATAATCGCCCAAAGCGAGGCGTAGAGAACGGAAAACGGAGAACGGAAAGCGGAAAACCGTTTAGACAAGAGCCAAAAGATGCTTTCAATCCGAAGGGCAATGGTTTCAAGGGTGGTCGCAAGTCGGAGGGCGCACGCAAGTTCGACAATAAGGGCAAGGGTGTCGGCTACAAAGGTAAGGGTAAGCCAACTGCCGAGCGTAGCTATCCGAAATACAACCCTAACAAGGTTACAGGCGAAATTCGTCTAAATCGCTTTGTGGCGCAGTCGGGACTCTGCTCACGCCGCGAGGCAGATGACTTTATCGCAGCAGGTTTGGTTAGCGTGAATGGCGTTATCGTTACCGAACTCGGTACAAAGGTTAAGCCTACCGATGTTGTGAAGTTTAACGATGAGCGTTTGCAGGGCGAGAAGAATGTATATCTCGTGTTGAATAAGCCGAAGGGCTATGTCACAACCCTTGAAGATGACCACGCCGAGAAGACCGTTATGGAGTTGGTGCAGAACGCTTGCAAGGAGCGCATCTATCCGGTTGGTCGCTTGGATAAGAACTCGTTGGGATTGTTACTCTTTACCAACGATGGCGATATTACTCGCCAATTGACTCACCCTTCTTTGCGCAAGAAGAAGATTTACGAAGTTACACTCGATAAGGCGCTTACTCGTGCCGATTTTGAGCAACTTGCCGAGGGTATCACTCTCGAAGATGGCGATATCTATTTCGATGAGATTTCTTATATCAAAGATGATAAGAAGTCGGTGGGCGTTGAGATTCACTCGGGCCGCAACCGTATTGTGCGCCGTATGTTCGAGCATCTTGGCTACAAGGTTACAAAACTTGACCGTGTCTATTATGCCGGCTTGACCAAGAAGAACTTGAAGCGTGGCGCTTGGCGATTCCTCACCTCCGATGAGGTGGCTCGCTTGAAGGCAGGAAGATACGAGTAAAGAATGCAGAATGCAAAATGCAGAATGCAAAATGTGGAGCGAGAGAAATCTCGCTCTTTTTTTTGTGCATTTCGGAATAAATTTCTAAATTTGCAATACATAATTACGCAGAAAGTGTAAGTTTATTCTCGAATACGAATCTGGAAAATTCAAGAGAGAGAATGGGCGGACATCTTCTTGCGCCTTACCCTGCAATGGGGTATAAGCGTGAGGTTGTTGCTTATTTTATCTCGAAGGTATTCCAGAACCTGTATTCTAAAATAAGTTTTCAACCCCACGCTTTCTTTTTTGCGTAATATGAGTTTGAGAAACTTATGGTTTAACTTAAATTTATATTACTATGAAAAAACTATTCCTTTTATTAGCAGCGGTAGGAATGATTTTTACCGCATGCGAGAATTTCGGTATTGACGATCCGCAGTTACCACAAATCGAGGTTGTAGGTGGCGAGGAGTCGCTATCGCTCAACTTTCCAAGTGAAGGAATGTTGACTAAAACGGTTACATTCAAATCAAATTACGATTGGAGTGTAACCACCTCCGATGCATGGATTAAAATTTCGCCCGAGAGTGGCGAGGCCGGCGAGGAGTGCCAAATAACGGTATCTCTTGACCGAAATGAGACATACGATGTCCGAGAGGGTAAGATTACTATCGGTGTGCAGGAGTTATCTGTCGATATACCTGTTTCGCAACAACCTCAAAATGGTCTTATGCTCTCCAATCCGAAGGTGTCGTTGCCTCAATCGGGAGGAGCGTTCGATGTAGCAATATTGTCGAATGTCGATTTCGAGTACGAGATAAAGTCGGAGTGGATAAAGGCTGTTGAGAGTCGTGCATTGGCAGAGAGTACAGTGCGATTTGAGGCTGAGGCAAATCCGACAACCGACCTGCGCACGGGCGAGATACTCTTCAAGGGCGAAGGACTTACTGCGACTTTGACAGTTACGCAATCGCAAACAAATGTTATAACTCTTTCGACATCAACCGTTGAGATAGATGGCAAAGGAGGAATATTCTCGATTGATGTGTTGGCAAATGTAGAGTATGAGGTTGCGATTGAAGAGGGTTGCGATTGGATATCTCGTGCAGATAGCCGAGCAATGACCGAATCGATACTCAATTTTACGGTATCGGAGAACAAGACCGATGCAGCTCGTTCGGCTACAATCTCCATTAGCGGAGAGGGTGTCGAGGAGAAGATAACCGTTAGGCAGGAGTGTGTCGCATCTATACCGAAGAATACAATATACTACACCTCGTCTGATGGCGCAGTGGTGACACCTTACGCAGCTGATGTTTTTGGTGTAAATATCGTGTCGAACACCTACGAAAACGGTCAGGGTGTAATTACTTTCGATGGTGAGGTCACCAAGATTGGAGAAAAAGCGTTTGGGGCAGGTGATGAGACAGTCGAGGGTGGCCGTCGCTTGACAAGTATTACAATCCCAAATAGTGTTACTTCGATTGGAGGGAGAGTATTCTTTGGTTGCACCTCGCTGACAAGCGTTACAATTCCCGATGGTGTTACTTCGATTGGAAATCTAGCATTCTATAATTGCACCTCGCTGACAGGTATTACAATTCCTGAAAGTGTTACTTCGATTGGAGAGTTTGCATTCAATAAATGCACCTCGCTGACAAGCGTTACCATTCCTAATGGCGTTACTTCGATTGGAAGTCATGCATTTTATCATTGCACCTCGCTGACAAGCGTCACAATTCCTGAAAGTGTTACTTCGATTGGAGAGTATGCATTCTCAAGTTGCACCTCGCTGACAAGCGTCACAATTCCTGAAAGTGTTACTTCGATTGGAGAGTATGCATTCTTAAGTTGCACCTCGCTGACAAGTGTTACGATTCCTGATAGCGTTACTTCGATTGGAGATGATGCATTCTGTAATTGCACCTCGTTAAAAGCATTCTATGGAAAATTTGCATCTACGGATAATTGCTGTTTAATAATAAATGGTGTGTTAAACGCATTTGCTATTGGTTGTGGTGCAACAGAATATACAATTCCAGATAGCGTTACTTCGATAGGAGAGGAGGCATTTGCTTATTGCTCTTCGCTAACAAGTATTACAATCCCTGACAGCGTTACCAGAATTGGATCTGGTGCATTTGGTTGCACTTCGCTGACAAGTATTACAATTCCTAATAGCGTTACTTCGATTGGAAGTACTGCATTCTATAAATGCGCCTCGCTGAAAAGTGTTACCATTCCAGATAGCGTTATTTCGATTGGACAGTATGCATTTCAGAATTGCACTGCGTTGACAAGTATCACAATTCCTGATAGCGTAACTTCGATTGGAAGTTATGCATTCAATAAATGCACCTCGCTGACAAGCGTTACCATTCCTAATGGCGTTACTTCGATTGGAAGTTATGCATTCAGTAGATGCGGCTCGCTAACAAATATCTATTGTAAGCCGACTACTCCACCTACGGCAGTAGCAAATAGTTTGAATTATTGGAGTGCATTCAATAACAACGCCACCGACCGTAAGATATATGTGCCTGCTGCATCGATAGAGGCATATAAGGCAGCGCAGTATTGGAGCGACTACGCTGACTATATTTTCCCGGATGCAACTGAGTCAACAAACAATAAAATCTACTACACTTCGTCTGATAGCAAGGTTATAACGCCATACGCAACTGATGTTTTCGGTGCGAATATCGTGTCGAACACCTACGAAAACGATCAGGGTGTTATCACTTTTGATGGCGATGTAACACAGATTGGCGAGCAGGCGTTTTATGCGAATTCTTCCACCTCTGATGGTCGCCGCTTGACAACTATTACAATTCCTGATAGTGTTACTTCGATTGGAACAAGAACATTTCACGGTTGCACCTCTCTGAAAGCATTTTATGGTAAGTTTGCATCTGCGGATAATCGTTGTCTAATTGTAGGTGGCGTGTTAAATTCATTTGCTATTGGTTGTGGCGCAACGGAATACACTATTCCTGATAGCGTAACTTCGATTGAACGGTCCGCTTTCTTTGATTGCACTTCGCTGACAAGTGTTACAATACCCGATAGTGTCACGTCGATTTCCACTTATGCGAATCCATTCCAAAGATGTAGTCGTTTAAAATATTTCTATGGTAAATTTGCTTCTGAAGATAATCGTTGTTTAATAGTTGGGAAATCATTATCTTCATTTGCAATTGGTTGTGGTCTAAGAGAATATACAATCCCCAATAATGTTATTTCGATTAGACAAGGAGCATTTTATAACTGCACCTCTCTGACAAGCGTTACAATCCCCGATGGTGTTACATCGATTCATAGCCTGGTATTCTATCTTTGCGTAAATCTCAAAGAGGTGTATTGCAAGCCAACGACTCCGCCAACGGGAGCACGCTTTATGTTTGACAATAACGCCACCGGCCGCAAAATATATGTTCTTGCGGCATCGGTGGAGGCATATAAGGCGGCTGATGGTTGGAGTGACTACGCTGACTATATTGTCGGTTATGACTTCTAAACGGAAAATTGCGCAATTTAATAACGGCAATTAAGGGCAAGTAAGGGCCATTAAAGGTTAGTAAGGGTATGCGCTCTTCTTTACTAGCCGTTACTACCCTTAATCCTGTTGCGCCGTGACAACGTTCGGAGTCTGCACAACAGACAGCACCCTCCGCAGAAAAAACTCTGCGGAGAGTTGTTTTTTTATAGGGGTGATAGGGATAATAGGGATTGTAGGGCAAAAGCAAAATAGAGATAATAGAAAAACTATTACCCCTATTATCCCCAGAAACCCTATCAAGGGCTGAAAGCCTGCCTCCCATAAACTCCTAAAAAGCCAACGGCTATGGCTAATAGCTTAAAAACAAAAAGTTTTCATTTTTCGGTTAGTTTTGCTATATTTGTAGCGTATAACTTAAATTTTTGGTTATGGCTTACAATCTTTTGAAAGGCAAGCGAGGCATTATCTTTGGCGCACTCAACGAGTTGTCGATTGCGTGGAAAGTTGCCGAGCGTGCAGTGGAGGAGGGCGCAGAGATTCTCCTCACAAATACCCCCGTATCAATCCGTTTGGGTACAATAAATCAGTTGGCAGAGAAGACCGGTGCATTGGTTGTTCCTGCCGATGCAACCTCGGTTGAAGATTTACAAAACCTGGTCGATACCGCATTGGAGCATTTCGGCGGAAAGATAGATTTCGTGCTTCACGCTGTCGGAATGTCGCCAAATGTGCGCAAGAATATCCCCTACGAGGATACCAACTATCAAAATATGTTAAAGACAATCGATATCTCGGCTCTGTCGTTCCACAAACTGTTGCAGACGCTCTATCAGAAAGATGCAATGGCGGAGTATGGCTCGGTAGTGTCGTTGTCCTATATCGCAGCGCAACGCACCGTTATCGGATACAACGATATGGCGGATGCGAAGGCTCTGTTGGAGAGTATAACTCGCTCGTTCGGAGCGATTTATGGCAAGAAGTGCGCGGTGCGTGTAAATACCGTTTCGCAGTCGCCAACAATGACTACGGCAGGTCAGGGTATTGCAGGACTTGGACAGTGGTTTGAGATGGCAGATGAGATTTCGCCACTTGGCAACGCCACGGCAGATGATTGTGCCGACTATGTGGTGACTCTCTTTTCGGACCTTACTCGCAAGGTTACAATGCAGAATCTCTACCACGATGGCGGCTTTTCGAATATGGCAATCTCTCCATCGGTAATTGAGGCATACGGAAAAGGAAAACAGCAGTAGTAAAAATTGTATTTGTTAGATAAATAATGCCGAGCAGAACTTCTGCTCGGCATTATTTTAATTGTCAATTCTCAATTAGTCAATTGTCAATTAGAAAGCCACCTCCGGTGCTTTCTCTGCGCCTGCGGCAGCGGCAAAGAGTTGCTTCTTCTCGAAGTCGAACATCTTGGCAATCAAGTTCGATGGGAAGGTTACGGTCTTGGTGTTGTAAACCTTTACCACCTCGTTGTACTTGTTGCGGGCAACGGCGATGCGGTTTTCAGTACCCTCCAACTGCGCCTGCAACTCCAAGAAGTTCTGATTTGCTTTGAGGTCAGGGTAGTTCTCTGAAATAGCAATCAATCGACCAAGTGCCGTTGTAACCTGCTGTTGTGCAGCAGCATACTCCTCTACATTTGCACCACCTGCCAATGCCTTTGCGCGAGCCTCTACCACTTGGTCGAGAGTCTCCTGCTCGTGCTTTGCGTAGCCCTTAACCGTAGAAACGAGGTTCGGGATAAGGTCAGCGCGGCGCTGATACTGCGTTTCTACATCTGCCCAAGCGGTCTCTACTCCCTGTCCGAGCTTTACCAATGTGTTGTAAGTTGTCCAACAATAGCCGCATACTATAACTACCAATGCAGCCACAACAATCCAAATTTTCTTTTTCATAGTTCTGTTATTTTTAGCTTTTAGCCATTAGCCATTAGCTGTTAATTAAAATAAATATACCTTTAATTCTCAATTGTCAATTCTCAATTTGGTTTATCAAAACCTCGATCCTGCGCCTCCGCCACCGAAGCTACCTCCGCCGAAGCCACCACCAAAGCCTCCGCCTCCGAATCCGCCACGATTGCCGCCACCGCCAACGATAATTACGGGAGCCTTTTCGTGTCGCACGCGCTTTACAAACGAGTGTCCACAGTCAGGGCAAACGAATGTCTGGTCTATAAGTTGGAGGGTGCGAGTATTCTTCACGATTTGGCTGTTAGTGTGCTTTATATGGTGTTTTCCGCAATTCGGGCATCGATGCGCTGCACGGTATATGAAAAATACCAACAAAACTAATAGCGCAAAGAAGGCGAACATTGTCCCAAAAAGGGCAAGAATCTCTCCTTCGGTTAAATCATCTTCATTGCTTGTTGGCAGTTCGCCCGATGAGAGCAGGGTGGACACTGCTGCAATGCCATCAATCATACCTTTGTCGTAGTCGCCTGCGCCAAGAGGTCCGACCATATAGCGCTGCTGAATGCGCTTGCAAACTGCATCAGGAAGCGTGCCTTCCAAACCGTAACCCGTCACAAATCGAATTTCTCGCTTGTCAAGTACGAGTATGATACCCAGACCGTTATCTGCTTGTCTGTTGCCTACGCCCCAGCTCGAAAATAGTTTGTGTGCAAAGGTGAAGACATCGTCAGATGCAATATCGTTTACTGCTACAACTGCCACCTGAGCAATACCCTTTGTGCGTAGCGAGTCGCAGGCGAGGTCTATCGCTCGAACAGCCTCTGTCGATAGTATATTGTCGGGGTTTGATGTGTAGCAATGGCGGTCGGCAAGTTGCACATTAGGCACTTCGCTGATGGTATATGGCTTCGCGATTGCAACTGCACAAATTGCGACAAATAGAGTCAATAATGAAATAAATCTCTTCATAACACTGCAAATATAGCAAAAAAGTGATATTTATTATCCCTGAATCGAAGATTTTTACTACCTTTGTAGCAATAACGCAAACAAATCACAAAAAAGTATAAACAATGGTTATTTTAGTATTGAATTGCGGTAGTTCATCTATTAAATATCAAGTTCTTGATGTAGAGGCCACTGCACACAAATTGCTCGCAAAGGGTATTGTAGAGCGTATTGGTTTGCCCGAGGGTGACCTTGTTCACAAACCGGTAGGAAAGGATAATTTTACTCTTCATCAGCCAATTCCGGACCACACAGAGGGTATTCGCCTTGTGTTGGAGGCTTTGACTCATGCCGAGCATGGTGTTATCGCATCGCTCGATGAGGTGAAGGCGGTTGGTCATCGTGTGGCTCACGGTGGCGAGTTCTTTGCTGATAGTTGCATCGTTACAGAGGATGCAAAGGAGAAGATTCGCTCGTTGTTCGCTATCGCTCCACTGCACAATCCTGCAAACTTGGAGGGTATTCTCTCGATTGAGAAGGTGTTGCCGTCTGTTCCGCAGGTTGCAGTATTCGACACCTCGTTCCACCAATCAATTCCTGCGCGAAACTATCTCTATGCACTCCCTTACGAGTACTACGAGAAGTATCGTGTACGCCGTTACGGCTTTCACGGAACAAGCCATAAGTTCGTGGCAAAGCGTGGTGCTGAGTTGTGCGGTATTGACCTCGAAAACTCGAAGATTATCACCTGCCATGTCGGTAATGGTGGCTCGGTAACGGCTGTGTTGAATGGAAAGTCGTATTGTACCTCGATGGGCTTCTCGCCTGTTGATGGCTTGGTTATGGGTACTCGCTGTGGCGATGTAGATCCAAGTGCCGTTCTCTATATTGCCGAGCATGAGGGTATGAACTTTGCTGAAATCAATACGATGATTAACAAGAAGTCGGGTGTCGAGGCGGTATCGGGAGTGTCGAGCGATATGCGTGATATCGATGCTGCATACGAGGCAGGTAATGAGCGTGCAATCCTTGCCCGTGATATGTACTATGACCGCGTAAAGCAGTATGTTGGTAAGTACGCAGCATTGATGGGTGGTTGCGACTTGATTATCTTTACCGGAGGTGTTGGTGAGAACTCGGCAGATTTGCGCCGTTGGGTATCGCACAATATGGAGTTTATGGGCGTAGAGTTGAATGATGCCGTAAACGATGTAACCCGTGGTACAGATACAATCATTTCGACCGATGCTTCGCGCGTTAAGGTTGCCGTAATTGCAACTAATGAGGAGTTGGTTATCGCACAAGATACTTACAGACTAATCAACGATTAGTTAATTAAAAATTAAGAATTAAGAATTAAGAATTGAGGGTTGATAATAAAGAAAATACCTTTAATTGTCAATTGTCAATTCGTCAATTATCAATTTAATATGAAACATTTATCAGAAATAGTAGATGCAGCTTTGGCGAAGGGTAGAAAGCGCCTTGCAGTAGCCTATGGTCAGGATTCGCACACTATCGAGGCGGTCTATGATGCATACAAAGATGGTTTGGTTGATGCAACTTTGTTTGGTGACAAAGAGGTTATCTTGGCAACTTGTGCCGAGTTGGGTATCGACCCTTCAATTTTCACAATCGTTGATGAGAAGAGCGATGTAAAGTGCGTGGAGTTAGCAGTTAAGGCTGTTGTTGCAGGTGATGCACAGGTGTTGATGAAGGGTATGGTATCAACCGATAAGTATATGCGTGGAATCTTGAATAAGGAGGCGGGCTTGTTCCCTCCAAAGGGCACTTTGAGCCATGTTTCGGTGTTTGAGTGGTCGGGATATCCAAAGTTGTTGCTTGCATCGGATATCGCAGTGTTGCCACAACCTGATTTCAAGCAGAAACTTACATTGGTGAAGTATTTGGCACAAACAGCAAAATTGCTTGGTGTGGATTGCCCGAAGATTGCTTGCATAGCGGCTATGGAGTTGGTAAATGCCAATATGCCGGCTATGGCAGAGGGCGCAATAATCTCGAAGATGGCAGACCGTGGTCAGTTGGGCAATGTTATTGTTGATGGTCCGTTGTCGCTTGATGTTGCTCTCTATCCGGAGGTTGCTGAGCATAAGAAGGTTAAGGGCTCGGCTGTTGCGGGCGATGCAGATGCATTGTTGTTCCCTAACTTGGAGTCGGGCAATGTATTCTTCAAGAGCGTGTCGCATATCGGTGGTGGCGAGTTGGCTGCAATGGTTGTTGGAACGAACAAGCCTTGCGTATTGACCTCGCGTGGAGACTCGGCATTGTCGAAGAAGTATTCGATTGCGTTGGCTTGCTTGGCAGCTAAATAGTTAATATCGAAAATATTAAAGAAGTTATTACATCTTTTATTTAATTATAAAAGTGAAACTTTTAATCTTGAATGGTCCTAACCTCAATTTGCAGGGTAGGCGAGATAAATCGGTATATGGCGCGGAGACCTTCGAGGAGTTTATTCCTCGACTCCGCACCACATATCCTGCTGTCGAAATCGACTATGCACAGTCGAATATCGAGGGCGAGTTGATAGATGCTCTCCATAATGCAGAGGGCAAATATGATGGCGTACTCTTTAATGCCGGAGGATATACCCATACCTCGGTGGCACTTCGCGATGCCATAGATGCAGTATCGCTACCTGTTATCGAAATTCATATCTCGAATGTGGCGGCTCGTGAGGAGTTCCGTCATACTTCGCTTATTGGTGCTACATGCGTGGGCACTATCGCCGGTTTTGGTTTGGACTCATACCGCTTGGGTATCGAGGCGATGCTGAACCGCTAAAATCACATCTGAAATATGAAGAGCCGTCTTATCGACCAAGTGGCAACGGGCGTTGCGTGGAGCGTAGCCGAAAAGGTTTGCTCTATGTTATTGCAGATGGTCGTAAGTATCGTTGTGGCTCGTCTGCTTGCGCCGGAGGATTTCGGTGTTATGGCAATATTGACCTTCTTTACTGCTGTTGCGTTGGTGGTTGTTGATAGCGGATTCTCGCAGACATTGTTGCGCAAAAAAGAGCCGACAAACGATGACTATAAGTCGGTCTTTGCCTTTAATATGGCGGTGTCGTTGGTGCTATACCTGCTTTTGATTGCGTTGTCGCCATTGTTGGCGCGATACTATGATTTGGTGGTGATTTCAGAAATTGCACCCGTACTGTTTTTGTTGCTACCTCTCAATGCTCTCGGTATTATACAGAATACAAAACTATCGCGTGAATTTCGTTTTGGTGTTCTCTCGCGAATAAGCTTTACTGCATCGCTTGTCGCAGGTGTAACAGCAATTATTGTGGCAGTATGCGGTGGAGGAGTTTGGGCATTGGTCGCTCAACGACTTTTGGTTGTAACGGTAAAGTCGTTGCTTCTGTGGTGGCGAGGAGATTGGAGAGGCGAAGGCTCGTTCAATGGTGTGGCTTGGCGAGAGATGGCACCGTTTTCGTTTAGGCTGATGTCCACCGATATTGTCGCTGCGGTATATAACAATGTAGCACAACTCTTTATCGGCAAGGTCTATTCTGCCGATACACTCGGATACTTCAATCAAGCGCAGAAAATCAAGGATTTACCCGTGCAGTCAGCGGTTTTGTCGGTGCAGTCGGTAACATATCCTGCATTGGCGAAAATTAAAGACGATACAGCGAAATTTGCCGAGAGTTTCCGCAAAGTTTTGCTGATAAATATCTTTGTAATGGCTCCTGTTGCGGTGGGAATGTCGGCTGTTGCCGAGCCACTATTCAGAGTTTTGTTGGGCGAGAAGTGGTTGCCTACCGTACCTTATTTCGAGATTATTGCCCTTGCAGGAGTATTTTATCCGTTGTCGATGGTGGCGTACAATGTCTTGAAGGTACATAGTAATGGCTCGATTATTTTCCGCTTGGAATTGCTGAAAAAGGCGATAATGACAGCGGTGTTGGCTCTTACCATTCCGCACTCGACAATGGCTATTGCCTATGGTTTGGTGGCTATGACTGCGGTGGAGTTTGTTGTAAATTTTGCTGCAACAAGGCGTTATACTGCTCTCTCGTGGTGGCAGATGATACGCACACTGCTTCCATCGTTGCTCCTTACGGCATTGATGTATGTAGCGGTGAAGGCAGTAGAGTATTGCAGTGTCGATTTTGCTTCTATTTGGCAGTTGCTCTTGCAGATTGCAACGGGTGTTGCCGTCTATGCGCTTGGTGCATGGATATGCCGTTTGGAGGCGTTAAAAGAGTTCCTATCAACTATTAAAGGTGTGTTGAAACGATGAGAATGTACGGAGAGTTCGACTTTATAGAGTCTATTAGCGAGATGTTTCGTTCGATGCCGAACAATGGCTTTGAGGGCATTGGCGATGACTGTGCGGTATTGCCAATTGGCGATGACGAGGCGTTGGTCTTTACATCGGATATGCTCAACGAGGGCGTTCACTTTTTGACCGACAAAAGCACTCCGTTTCAGATTGGCTACAAGTCGTTGATGGTAAATATCAGCGATGTTGCTGCTATGGGAGCAAAGCCTGTGGCAACATTGTTGTCGTTGGCACTGCCGAATGATAAGTTTGGCGAGTGGTCTGCGGAGTTTATGCGTGGCTACAAAAAGGCTTCCAAAAAATATGGAGTAAAACTCGTTGGCGGAGATACCGTAGGCTCAAAATCGAGCGTCTGCATAAGCGTAACGGCTATTGGTCGTGCGCCAATGGCGAATATCAAACGCCGTTCAGCCGCCAAAACGGGCGATGTTGTAATGGTTACGGGCAAGTTGGGCGCATCGGCAGCAGGGTTGCGCGATGTGTTGGCAGGTAAACTATCGACTCGCAATGCCAAACTCCATTTGATGCCCGAAGCTCAAGTGCGAGAGGGTGAGTGGCTCGGACAACAAGCGTCTGTTCACGCCATGGCTGATATTTCAGATGGTATAGCCTCTGACCTCCAACATATTCTCAATCAGTCAAAGAGGGGTGCGGTAATTTCGGAACAAGATATCCCTATCGCTCGCGGAGCATCGTTCCAAGATGCTATTTGTGGTGGTGAGGATTATCAGTTGCTTTTTACGGTTGATAAGCGCGAAGCCGAGGAGTTGGCGCAACGATTCAAGGAGCAGTTCGGAAAACCACTATATAACATAGGTAGGGTAGTTAAACCTAACTACGACTGCTATTACATTGGTTGGGAAGATAGCGAAGGTACGGTTACCTATATCCACGATTGGGTAGGCGGATATAACCACTTCGGTTTTGAAGATTAGTCCTCTACAATAAAAACCTGTTCGTCTTTGCCCTGCATAAAGTAGTTCTCGCGGGCGTAGCGCTCCAAGAAATCGTCATTTTTAAGACTCTCTATGAGGATACTGTCCTTACGGATACTCGCCTCATATCGAGCTTTTTCTTTGTTGAGTTGACTAATCTCGATAGATGTTTTTATGATAGTTATAAGTGGGCGACCAATAAGGACAAGGGAGAGAATGACAACTGCAACAAGAGTTATGCGCCACGCATATTTCTTGCCTCGCTCCACTCCTTTTTCAACTTTTTTCCCTATCTTCTTTCCGATCTTCATCGCTCCTTATCTTTAAGGAATTCTCATATATTTATGACTCTGAATGGAGATGCTCCATTGCGGATTGCGCTTGGCATACTCTACAAGTGTAGGCATAATCTGCTCGGCAACGCTCCACTCGGGTTGCAGGAAGAGCAGACACTTCTTGCCAACTTTTGCAGCACACTCTTCTGCCCACTTCAAGTCCTCCTCGCTCTGGATAATTACCTTTAACTCGTCAGCACGATTATACGCCTCTTTAAGAGGTGCCGACTTTCGCTTTGGCGAAAGGCAAACCCAATCAAATTTGCCTGAGAACGGATGAGAACCCGATGTTTCGAGAAATATGGCCAAACCTCGCTCTTTAAGGGCGCTTGTGAGAATGTCGAGAGGATAGAGCAGAGGTTCTCCTCCCGTAATTACGATAGATTGTGCTGCACACGCTACGGCACGCTCTACAATCTCCTCAATAGGGGTTGGAGGATACATGCGAGGATTCCATGTGTACTTGGCATCGCACCACGCACACCCTACATCACATCCTCCAAGGCGAATAAAATAGGCGGGCTTTCCTGTGTGAAAGCCCTCGCCTTGAATTGTGTAGAAATCCTCTACAAGTGGTAATTTGCGACCACCCTCCAATACTATCTCGTTACTCATTTGCAAGGACATATATATCTTTAAGATTGCGACCGATCTGGTCGTAATCGAGTCCATAACCTACGATAAATTCGTTTCCAATCTCCAATGCGCGATACTTGATAGGCATATCGTAGAGATATTTCTCCGGCTTGAAGAATAGTGTACAAACCTCTACCGAGCGCGGATTGAGAGAACGGATATAGTTCAACATATGATTTATGCTGTGCCCTGTCTCAACGATATCCTCGACAATGATGATATCACGACCTTCGATATCGAAGTCTATTCCGAGCTTTTGTTTAACTTCACCTGTTGATTGAGTTCCCTCGTACGATGAAATTTTTACGAATGTAATCTCGTTATTGAAGGTTGTTTTGCGCACAAGGTCGGCAAGGAACATATACGAACCACTCAAAACACCTACAAATATGGGAGCTTTGTCTGTTGATGCGTAATCTGCATTCAGACGCTCGGCGACCTTTGCTACCGCCTTGTCAATATCCTCGGCAGGAATCATAACCTCAAAGGTCTTGTCGTAAAGGGTAACTCTCTGTCTCATTGTGTTCGGTCCTTTTATTAGCGCAAAGATATACTATTTAATTAAAAATTAAAAATTAAGATTTAAGATTTTTTATAATGTTACAGAAAGATAGGGCTGTGTGAGTATGAATAATCGCCAAATCTCTGAAAATATTTTTAACTTTTGACTAAAAAATGTATCTTTGTAATAACGGAAAACAAAAACTATCACTATGAAACGATTAACCTCTATTTTGCTCGCATTACTCTTTGTTTCGACAACTGCGCTTGCGCAACTCAAAGCGAACGACTACGAGTGGATGAATTCAATTCGTAACGACCATCCCCGTATGTTTTTTAATGCTGCGGATATCTCGCTGATAGTAAATAACTCAATGCTATTTGAAAGTCAGGTATTTTCGGGAATGCAAAGACGCATCGAAAGAGTGATGAAGAAGGGTGTCGAATCCAAGGATGAGCTAAAAGCGAATAATCCTATGGCGCAATATGGCTATCGTGCTTCTGATGCTGCGATGCTTTGGGTGATAACCAAAGACAAAAAGTATCTTGATTTTGCGAAGATGCTGCTCAACATAGTGATTGATAACTACAATACACGATTAAGCAACAATCTCAATGTCAGCGGACAGGCATTTCCGATAATATCGGCACTGTGTGCTTACGATTGGATATACAACGACCTTACGACAGAAGAGCGTGCAGACCTTGGAACACGCCTTTTCAAAGCAACTTACGAGACAGCTTGGCATGGTAAGGATATTCGCCCGAAGCGTCCTCGTGAGAATGTGGGAGATTATAAAACGAGTTTCAGTGGTAGTGCCGTATTGCCTTGGTATGTAGGTTTGACCTTCTATGGTGAGGGTATAGACAATGCTGCGTGTGAGCAGATGTTGCGCAATGGCTATGAGCAACATCAGAAGATGACCGTACATCGCGCTAAAATGCTTGGAAAGAGTGGTGGTCTAAACTCTGGAACAGTTGGCAACGGATTTGACAACTATCCGTATGCCGAGTATGACTTTATATACACATTACGCTCTGCTACGGGAATAGATGTAACCCCTCAGATGAAGTATATGATGGGCTATCTGAACTATTTTGATTGGATGCGCTTGCCTGAAAATCGAGAGTTCGGACTAGGCGACTCAAATCACTCTGACAACAAGTTGCCTCGCCGTATAGCCGCTCATATCAGAGAGATAGCAAACCTCTTGGTAGCAAATCAGCCCGAGAAATTTGCTTGGTTCTCATCGTTGGTGGCTCGTTACGATGCTCCGAATGTGCGTAATCCTATAATGCAATTTATGCCGCTTTTGCATCGTTATCACTTTGATAGTAGAGATGTGGATGTCATCGCAGATGCCCCTGACAAGCAATCTATGCGATTTAATAATCTCGGACATATTGTTATGCGCTCCGGTTTGGGGGACAAGGATACATACGCTGTATTCTTGACCGAGCGCAAGGATAGAAGTCGCCAACATTACGATCTAAATCATTTTGTAATTTATAAAAATGGTTATCGTGCGCTCGATTCGGGGGCTCGTCCGCAATTCGGACAACACACATCGCACTATTATGGTCGCACCGTTGCTCACAACTGCGTAACGATACAGATGCTGGGTGAGAAGTTGCCTAAATATTGGGGTAAACCGACCAAAGATGAAGATGCATTACCTGTACCAAATGATGGAGGGCAACGCGTTAATAAAGGTGGCAAACTGTTAGCATACGAGGAGAGTGCTGATTATGTATATATTGCATCAGATGCTACAAAGTGCTATCATGGTAGTAAGGCGGAGCAGGTTGTTCGTGAATTTGTGTGGATTAAGCCCGATATCTTCGTGATTTACGATAGAGTAGTGTCGGATAAGGCGGAGTATAAGAAGCGTTGGCTCTATCACACTGCATCCGAACCGGCGATGAATGGTAAAATGGAGTTCTCGGAGGTGTCGCAAGGCGGAAAGAGCATTTGTCGCACACTCCTGCCAAAGAAAGCTGTTGTTGAGTTCGTTGGTGGCGAGGGAAAACAGTTCTGGTCGGATGGTAAGAATTGGGCGATACCTGAATATAAGCAGAATGACCCGATGTATAAGCGTAATAGGAATACGCCACGCAACAATCACCCATTGGTAGGACAGTGGCGTGTGGAGGTTTCTCCGAAGAAGGCAACAACTGCCGACCATTTCCTCCATATCGTTCAGGTTGGCGATGAGTCGCTCCGTTCTCTACCTCAAACGAATTGTAGCGATGGTAAAGATGCGGTAATCCTGCAATTTGACTATGCGGATAAACACTACGCTATCGAGTTCGATAAGACACAGAGAAGCGGATGCAAGATTAAGGTTTCAAACCTCTAAAAGAAGAAGAAGCTGTCTAACAAGGTGATTTCTGCGTTATACTCGTGTTCGAAATCCTCACATACGCCAAGTATGCTGCGGTTTCTCACACTTCGCAAGCCTTGAAATCCCTCTTGTTATACAACTTCGAGCAAAATGGGAGTGTCT